>JBJXFS010000108.1:0-17181 GCA_046155625.1 Verrucomicrobiales bacterium
GAGCGCGTTTCGGCCTCTCTACCATCAGCTACCCGTGCCTCAACGCAACCCTTGGCCATCACTCGCTCAGACATCGAGTCAGCCCCCGGCTAGCTTTCCTTTTCTTTAGACACTGGACACCGATGGGGCAGAGCCAACCCGCTTTCCGTCCGCTGGGACGCGGACGAACGGATGGTTATCGCCTGTCCGGACGTCTATGCGCGATCGCACGCGGCAATGCCACGGTCGGCGGCGATCTTCACAGCCTTGGAAGGATTGCCACTCAGGCATTTCTCGTAGGCTGATTTCGCTTCCGATTTTTTGCCGGAGGCGAGCAGGATTTCGGCGCATTTTAACAAGGAGTCCGCGATGGCATCCTTCGTTGACGGATGTGCCGTGGCGGCGGTCAGGGCTTGATGCGCAGCCAACGAACCGATCTCACCCAGCGCGTACGCAGCAGCCCTGGCGATCGCGGAATCGCTGTCCGCCAGCATGGGTTGCAAAATCGCAACGGCGGTGGCATCGCCGCAGGCCCCCAGCGACGAGACAACGCCGATCTTGAGTTTTCCGGCGACCTTGGGCAGGGCCTCCAGCAGCGCCTTCTCTGCTTCCGGGGCGGGGATGCACTGAAGGGCATAGCGGGCCATGTGAGAGAGCTTTTCATCGGCCAGCAGCGCGGCGAGGGCGGGCACGGCGGCCGCAGTGCCGATCGTCCGCAACGCGCGACAGACAGCGTCTTTGGCGGCCTGGGGGCAGTCGGTCTGCAGCGCGGCGACCAGGCGTGATTCCAGGCTGTTGCGGGCGGCGGCGTCCCCTTGCGTGGCCACGATCGCTTCGTCGATGGGTTGGAGGACACTGGGGTCCATGCCCCAGTCGTAGGTCTTTAGTGCTTCGAAGGCTTGGTCCAACATAGTGAGGGTCGTTTAAAAATGAATGATGTGATGGTGGTCAGAGAGGCGGATTCAGATTTGCCATGGCTCGCGGCGGGGAGTGTCGAGGAAGCGGTTGGCCTCATCATCACCAGTGAAGGATTGCTTCGCGGCATCCCATTTGAGCGAGCGGCCGAGGGTGTAAGCGATGATGCCGAGGTGGCAGAGCGCCATGGTGTTCACAGCGGACTCGATGTCCCGAAATGGTCGCCCGCGTGTCTTGACGCATTCGATGAAGTCGCCGGTGATGCCACCCTCACCCGCATATTTCGGGAGTTCCTTCGGTTCCTTGTTTTCGCCCGGCGTGCCTTCCACGGACAGGTTGCCTTTGCCGGGCTTGTTGTGCGTGATCTGGATGCCGTTGGGGTACTGGAACGTCAGGAATTTGGTGCCGCCCTCATTTTGCAAGATGACCTCCGCCGGTTGCCATTCCCGCACATCCACCGCGTAAGTGGCGCCTCCGAAATGGTGCGCACCCCAGTCCGTCATGCCGCCACCGGAGTAATCGATATAGGACCGCCAACTGCCGCCGTCGGTGGCGAAGTTTCCGTCGCAGCGCTTCGGATTGTACGGTGCCCATGGAGCGGGCCCGAGCCACATCTCCCAGTCCATGTCATCCGGACAGGGTTCCGCCGGCAAATTGCACGGCCGTGACAACGGTCCGACGTTGACATTGATCGACTTGATCGGCCCGTGATCCCCCCGCCAGCAGCGCAGGACGGTGCCGTGGTAGTCCTCAAGGACCCGCTGGCTGCCGCCGGAGAAGACCCGGCCGTAACGTCTGGCGGCTTCGATGATGAGCGCACCTTCGCGCAGGGTACGCGTCTCGGGTTTCTGGCAAAAGACGTCTTTGCCGGCACGAAAGGCTTCGATGATCTGGATGGCGTGCCAATGGTCCGGAGTGGCGATGTGCACGGCGTCGATGTCCGGCCGGGCCAGCAGTTCACGGAAGTCGCCGTAGGCAGTACAGTCCTTGTTCTTGTAGTGGTTGTCCGCCCGGTCCTTCGCTGCGTCGCGCTTCGCTCTGCGGACCTCGCTGACGGCCACGTACTGCACATTCTTTTTCGCGAGGAAAGCCCCCTGGTCGCCACTGCCCATGTTTCCGATGCCGATGCCGCCCACGACTATCCGCCCGCTCGGCGGCGGCACGTCGGCATTGCCCAGGGCGCTGGAGGGAATGATGGTCGGGAAGCCGAGAACGGCTGTCGCTGTTCCGGATCTTTTTAGGAATCTGCGGCGCGTCATATTGCTGTTGTCTGTAGGTTGCATTGTAGATTGTTGCTGTATAACATGTTGCTGTAAATTGCCTTCATTCGGCTAGGGTCCCGCGGCAAAGGATGCTCGCGGCAAAGGGCCAATCCGGCAAGACGTGTCCACTGGTTACAAAAAGAGACCAAAATGCGCAGATTGCCCAGGAACCAGTAAGGCCATACAGGAGTGCTCACCTCTGCCAGAACACAGCCCCCTCCGCTGCTGCCATACGGAGCCAGATCAAAGCCACCACGAAGGCCCCTGAAGCCACTTATCATGACGTATCCGACTCCAATTCTTGATTCCAGCAACAGGCCGGATCGCGCCGTGGACAGCCTCCTTCCCGCCACCTCCCCCGTTTTATGACCAGCGCACCTGTTTCCAGCCGCGACTCCTCAGAGCCAATTTCTGTCGTGAAAACAACGGGGCTTGTCGCCGCGCCCTTCACGCCCATGCACGCCGATCGCTCGATCAATCTTGACGTGATTCATGCTTACTCGCGCCACTTGCAGGGCGAGGATATAGTGGGTGCCTTCATCTGCGGCACAACCGGTGAATCAATGTCGCTATCCATTGAGGAGCGCATGCAGGTGGCCGACCGATGGATGGAGGTGGCCCCAAAAGACCTGCGAGTGATCGTGCATGTGGGACACAACGCGTTGGGCGATTGTCGCCGATTGGCAAGTCACGCGCAATCAATCGGCGCGGACAGTATCTCCTGCATGGCTCCCTTTTTCTTCAAACCACATTCGGCACAGAGCCTCGTCCAATGGTGCGAGGAGGTGGCTTCGGCCGCCCCCGGGCTTCCGTTTTACTACTACCACATTCCATCGTTAACCGGCGTTTCTATTCCGGCCTATGATTTTCTGAGAATTGCCGCCGACCGCATTCCCAATCTGGTCGGAGTCAAGTTCACCGATGAAGATCTGGACGACTTTCAACGCTGTCTCAGTTTCCGGAACGGCCGCTACGATGTCCTCTTCGGTCGCGATGAGCGTCTTCTGTCGTCACTGGGGGTTGGAGCGTGCGGAGCCGTTGGCAGTACGTATAACTTTGCCGCGCCGATCTATCGGAAACTCATTGCTGCCTGCGGCGTGGGTGATCACTCCACAGCTGAAGCACAGCAAGAGTTGGCGGTGAAGATGATTCACACGCTGATCGCTGGAGGTCCATGCCCGATTGCCACCTTCAAATGGTTCATGAAGCGAACGGGCATCGATTGTGGACCCGCGCGAGCACCGCTGCAGAATCCAAGCGCAGAACAAATCGAGCGGTTGGAAGAACGGTTGCAAGCCATCGGAATTTTTAACGTAGAGGCCGGTGTGTAGACTTCTGCCTGATCTCGCTTTGATGTTGTTTGGAAAATATCAGGAGAACTTTGCGGGGATCCTCGCGGCGCATGCCTTTGGGGTCACTGAGCAACAGCACCGGGTCCGCCCCGGCTCGGAATTACACGCCCTGATGTTCCCGGGGGGGAAAGCCCGCACCCCACAGGTGCGAAAAGAGCGCCTGCCTCTGCCCTCGCCCTTGACTGATCATGAGGACGAAGGATGGCGATGAGGAGGCCCAGGAAATTCGGGGCAACAGCGAAGCAAAATGACGCGAACAATCCGGCAGCCTCTCCCAAACCACGGAAGGCCGCACTCGGATTCAGGGACGACGACTGGTTGCTGACACTGAAGGTTCAATGAAGAGCGATTCGCTGCTTCCGGCGCTGACGCTGACTTTAGGAATCACTTACCTGAAGGCTGTACGATCTCCAGCGCGCCGGCGTTTCCGGTGTGCTTCGTCACGCGGCCGCCGGGCCAGCGGATGGTGAGTTTCACTTCTTTCGTGCTCGCCGGGACGGTGAAGTTGGCAGCGGCACTGTTCTGTGAGAACCAGCTTCCACCGGCTGAGATTTCGGCCGTCTGTGGCGTCATGCCGGCGGCAGTGAGCGTGATGCGGGCACCGATGGCGCTGGGGTTTCCTTTCCGGCCTTTCAGGCGGACAGTGGCGCGCGGGGCGGCGGATTTTCCGAGGAAGGCGCGGGCGGGTCCGTTGTTTTCGGCGACGGCGAAGTCGGGCTGGGTGTCGCCGTTGAAGTCGGCGGTGATAAGGCCGCGGGCGTCGCCGGGGATGAGTACGCCGCTTTGCGCGATGGTGAGCGGGGCGAAGCTGCCATCGCCGGCGCCTTTGAGCACGAGCCCGGTGCCGCCGGCCATGCGTCCGGTTTCGCGCTGCGGGTGCCAGAAGTTTTGCGCGAGCACGAGATCGGGTCGTCCGTCGCCGTCGGCGTCGATGGCGGCGAGTCCGTGCACGGGGGCAATCTGCGCGGCGCGGGGAAGCGGGCGGAAGGTGAAGCGGCCTTTGCCGTCGTTGAGGAAGACGCCGCTCTCGAGTGTGGTCACGGAGAACTTGCGCGCCTTCGAGAGGCGGTCGTCGCTATAGACCTCGCTGAGCGTGCTGCCGGCGAAGGTGCGGTAGGATTTCAGCTTCCCTTTGAGCGACGGCATCGCGGTGCTGCTGCAACTGTAGCCGCGGCGCGGCACAAGGATGTCGCCTTCGTACTTCGCCTCCACGATTTGCGGCGTGCCGCTGCCGTCCACGTCGCCGTGGAAGATCAACTCGGGCTTCTGCTCCGTGGCTTTGTATTTCGTATTCAGCCCGAAATTTCCGGCGGCGAGGTCCATGTCGCCGTCGTTGTCGAGATCGGCGGCGATGAGGCCGAGCCACCAGCCGGGCCATTGGGATAGGCCGGCGGCTTCCGTCCCGTCGGTCAGCTTGCCCTTCACGTTGCGGAAGAGTTTCACTGGCCCCCATTCGTGAGCGACGGCGAGGTCGAGCCAGCCGTCGCCGTCGGCATCGGTCCAGACGGCGGCGGTGACGAGGCCGGTGTCCTTGAGAGCCGGCGCGGCGGTGTCTGTGAATTTGCCGCCCTCATTGCGCAGCAGGCGGCTGGTGGCGGGCACCGGGTACTGCCGCGGCAGGACGCGCGTGCCGACAAACAAGTCGAGGTCGCCGTCGCGGTCGAAGTCCGCCGCGGCCACGGCGCTGCTGCTGTCGGTGAGCTTTGGCAGGGCGTCGGGCGCGTGGGTGAAGATGCCTTTGCCGTCGTTGAGATAAAGCCGGTCCTGATAGCCGGAGCTGCCGGGCAATTCCTCAATGCTGCCGCTGGCCACATACAGGTCAACGTCGCCGTCCGCGTCGGCATCGAAAAAGAGCACGCCCGCGTCTTCCGAAGATGCCTGGCCCGCGAAGGCGTCCGGCGGGCCGGGTTTGAAGCCGCCCTTTCCGTCATTGAACCACACGCGCCGCTCTTTGCCGAGGGAACGGGCGAGGAAAATATCTTCATCGCCGTCGCCGTCCACATCCGCGCACGCGAGGCCGGGGCCTTCCCGGGTGAGTTTGTTGGGGAGAAGCTGCTCCTCGCGGAATTCATCGTAGGGCCACTCCAGTTCCGTCGATCCGGGAAAGGCCGCAGTCTCGGAGAAGATCGTGTCTATTCCCCTGCGAGGCGGGCGCGGGAAAGGTCAATGTGTTGTCCTCCATGACCGCTTCGGCGTCCGGCCCGGTCCATGGCGCGACACCGGGCGGCTCGACGCGCGTGACCGGTTGCGTGAGGGTGTAGCGCCGGTTCGCGGCGAGGTCGCGGAAGGTCTCCGTGTGTCCGGACGGCCAGTGCACCGTCAGTTCGTCAATCTTATCCGCCGTTCCGAGGCCGAAGAACACGAGCGGTTCATTGCACGACGTGAAGCCGGTGGCCGGCGAGAGCGTGCGCGTTTGCAGCAGACCGCCGGCGCGCAGCGTGAGCGTGGCGCCGATGCCCTGCGTGCGGCGCGGCGTGTCGAGCCGGAAGACCACGCGATGCCCGGTGAAGTCGTTGCGGTAGAGCGACACGGGACGGTCGAGATTGAGCACCGCGAGGTCGGGATCGCCGTCGCCGTCGAAGTCCGCGTGCGCCGCGCCGTAGCTGATCCCTTCGTCGGCAAGCCCCCACGGTTTGGCGACGTCTTCAAATTTCAGTTCGCCGGCATTGCGCCACGCGAGGTTCACCTCCGGCAGCGGCTCAAGGTCTTTATATAGATCCCACTCCGTCTTGCCCACGAGCGCCGACGGCGGCTGCGCGCGGTCGGAGTCGCGGAAATTTCGGATCATTCCGTTGGTGACGTAGAGGTCGAGGCGGCCGTCGAGATCGAAGTCGAGCATCTTCGCCGTCCACGACCAGTCGCTCTTGGCCACGCCGGCGAGGTAGGCGGCTTCGGCGAAGCGCCAGCTGCCGGTGTTCACGTAGAGTGTATTGCGCATGATCTGACGCGGCTCGCCGAATTCCATCAGCTCGTACTTCGCCGACATGTCGCCCATGGTGAGCTTGTCCTTGAAATGAGTCGTCGCCGCCATGTCCACGACGAAGAAATCCGGCAGGCCGTCGTTGGTGAGATCGCCGGCATCGGCGCCCATGCAAAACCACGCCGTGTGCGGCAGCGCGGCGCGCGTCACGTCCTGAAAGCGCACCTTGCCGCCCACCGGGCCGAGGTTCTTGTAGAGATAGTCGGGGTCATCGAAGTCGTTGGCCACGTAAAGGTCGAGCCAGCCGTCGCCGTCGAAGTCCCACCAGGTCACGGAAAGCCCGTGGCCGATGTCCGAGACGCCGGATTCCTCCGTCACGTCGGTGTAACGCAGCGGACCGCCCGGCGCGGAGTCATTGCGCAGCAGGTAATCGCGCCGGCCGTACTCGTTCGCCGTCCATGCCGTCGGCCCTTGCTGTTCCATTCTGAAATACGGCGCGAACTCAGGCAGCACCTCCGGCACATTCCCCGGGCCCATCCGGTAAGGCGGCGACTGCGGGCGCCCGCCGTCGCGGTAGATCCGGTTGGTGAGCAGGTAGAGATCAAGATCGCCGTCGCGGTCGTAGTCGGCAAAAGCCGCCATGAGCGAGCCGTCTTTCAAAGCGGCCCCCGAGTCCGCCGGGGCGGCAGTGAAGGCGCCTTTGCCGTCGTTCAGCCAGAGCTGGTTGGGGCTTTCGTAGTTGCAGACATAAACGTCGAGGTCGCCGTCCCCGTCCGCATCGGCCATCGTAACCCCGCAGCCCCATTCGTTCCCGCCGCTGAGGCCGCCGTCGGTCGGCGCGGGTTGGAAGGTGAAGTCGCCGCTATTCAGGTAGAGGCGATTCGGCCCCGCGCCGCTGGCCATCACCAGATCGGGCAGCGCGTCGCCATTCACATCCCCCGCGGCAATCCCGCCCGCGAGATAGCCGGAGTAGTAAAGGCGGTTCAGCGGGTGGGCCGGGTCTGCCTTCAGCACGTAGTCCAGCCCCCCGGGCCCGGCGGGAACAGCAGTCATCCCGGCACGTGCCGCCGCACTGGGAGCAGGGAGGGGCGCGGAATCCGGCTCAGCGGCCCAGGCCGGGAACATTCGGGCGGAGATTAAAAAAATGGCCGAGACGTAGAAAAAAAGTTGCCTCATCTGATGGAAGTGTCTAAAAGCGACGTAATTTCCCGAGAGCCACCCACTCACCACACTGGTTCTACTCGCCATGATCGGCTCCGTGCAGGCGGCAAACTCCCTGCTCTCCGTCGGCGTCAACTTCCCTGATGATACCGTGGGAGGAACCCTTGCACCTGCAGACGTTGCCGGAGCCGTGCCGCAGGCCAACTGGAATAACGGCGCGGCGGCCGGCAGCGGCACATTAAACAACTTGATCGGCGACCTGGGCGGGAACGCCGTGGCGACTGGTGTGTCAGTGTCATGGAGCGGCTCTGGGAACACGTGGGCCTCCACCGGACGCGGAGAGGAAAACAATGGATTCCCCGCCGGAGGAGACCGCTCGCTCATGACCGGCTACCTGGACACCAGCGACACATCCACCACCACCATCACCTTCTCGGGCATCCCTGAGCCTTATGCTTCCTTGGGCTATGACGTGCTGGTCTACGCCCTCGGTGGCGTGGCAGGTCGCGGTGGTATTTACACCATCGGCTCTACTGCCCTCAGCCTCACATCGGCGGCAAGTCCTACGGCTCACATTCTTGATCCCGGAGTGGACCTGAATGACTCCGGCACATACGGGCAGTTCCAGGTCAGCGGCACTTCATTCACGCTGACCGCTACGGCTGTAGGCGGCAACGTCCGCGCCCCCATCAATGGCATTCAGATCGTGGAGCGCATCCCGGAGCCTGCCGCCGCCAGCCTCGCGGCTTTCGCCGGCCTCGCGCTGCTGCGCCGCCGGAGGTAAGGCTCGTCCTTAACACAGACCACCTTCAAGCGAAGCCCGCCGGTGACCCCGGCGGGCTTTTTTGTGGAATCGAAAATTGCCGCCCCCTGGAGGACGATAGCCGTTGGCACTGACTGTGGTGATCTGTTTCGGTCTCGTTCACAAGGCAGCGCATCCCGAAAAACATAAACGCGGACACCGAACGTGATAATCTCTGGCATAACCCGACTCGGTCGCGTAGGCATTTGGTCCATGCACCCTTCCTCCCTTATCTGCTGTCTTCTGCTCCCCTGCGCCGTTCTGCGTGCGCAGGTGGTCATCAATGAGATCCATTACAATCCCGTGGAACTGCCGGCGTTCAATGCGGCGGGGGTTCCCGTGTTTCAGGGCACGTCCACGCCGGCGGACCTGACGAATGATGTTCACGAGTTCATCGAGCTGCGAAATGCCGGCGGCAGCGCGGTCTCGCTGAGCGGCTGGCGGCTGGCGGGCGGCATCTCGTTCGACTTCCCGGCCGCGGCCAGCATCCCCGCAGGCGGGTTTCTGGTGGTGGCCAGGACTCCGGCCCGGATCACGGCGGTCTATCCGTCCGTCACCGCGCCTCAGGGGCCGTGGACGGGTGGGTTGAGCAATCGGGACGATACGGTGCAACTGCGCGACGGTGCGGGGAACATCGTGGACTCGGTTTCATACGAGTCGGATTTCCCGTGGCCAGGGAATGCCGACGGGCTGGGCGCGGATAAGGATTTTACCCTCATCTCCCCAACGCCGTACCAATATAAAGGCTGCTCGCTGGAACGCGTGAGCGCCACGGCCAGCGGCAATGATCCGGCCAACTGGCTGGCGTCGCCGCTCGGCGGCGCGCCGAAGCCGGGGGCGGCGAACACGGTGTCGCTGGCCGTGCCGCGGCCCGTCGTCACAACGGTGAGCGCGGTGCAGAACTCGGACGACGCGCCGATCATCCGCGCGGCGCAGCAGGTGCGCGTGGCCTGCACATTCTCCAGCGGCCCCGTGCCGGCGGCGGTCGAGGTCCAGTATTGGGTGGATGACATCAATGCCTACGGCGAAGCGAAGACGAGTGTGGCCATGACGCTGCAGCCGAACGGCCAGTGGACCGCGCTGGCGCCAGGGCAGCCGGACCGCACGGTGGTGCGGTATCGCATTCGCGCGGATCGCGGCGCAGGGCTGGAGGCCGTCTTGCCGCGCGCGGATGATCCCGCCATCGTGCCCGTGAGCCTCACGCAGCGCGAGGCATGGCACTCGTGGTTCGTTGCGCCGGTGCGCTCGGGCCCCAATGAGTTCTACGATGTCTTTGTGAGCAGCGCGAACACGACCAATGGCGCGTTCAACGGCCTCAACGGACTCGCGGCGATGAACTACAACATCACGGCGAGCCCCAAGCGCGTGACTTCCTCCGCCACCAGCGGCCTGCCCCGCGCGCTGCCACATGTGCCCGCCACCGCGCAACTCTGGAACGGCAGCGTCCCGTGCATCTTCGTGCATGACGGCGTGGTGCGCGATGCCCACCTGCGCTACCACGGCAGCCGCTATAACCGCAGTGCAGGCCGCAACAGCTTCAAGCTCCGCTTCGCCGACAATCAGATTTTCAACAAAGCCGACAGCGTCTTCATCACGGACAAGAGCGACTATTTCACCGTCGCCCAGGGCATCATCAGCAATGCGGGCTTTCCCATGAGCCACACGCGGTGGATCTCGTGGCATCTGAACAACAACGGCGGCATCAACCGCCTGGAGCAGGGCGAGTACAACGGCGACCTCCTGGAGCAATATCACGACCGCATCGCGAAGCTGAATCCCGGAATGCCGAAGGAGGCCTCCGGCGAGTTCTACAAGTCCACGGGCACCATCGAGACCGGAGGAGAGGGACCGTACGGGCGCGGAGACTTCCGCGCGCTGCCCGCCGGCGGTCCGTGGACGGCCCTGGACCGCTACGCATGGACCTATGCGCTCCAGAACCACGCATGGAAAGGATCGAAACCCATCAAGGACATCATCGACGGCATGTGGGCGGCGCGAGGCGACAGCGGCACCGCTCCCAGCTCTACACCGAACGTGGCCGCGCTGCGCGCCTACTTTGACACCGTGGTGGATGTGGAGACGGAACTCTCCACCCTCTCCGTCATCACCTGGCTGTGCCCGTGGGATGACACCACGCAGAATCACTTCATGTGGCGGCGGGCGAACGGAAAGTGGTCGCAGACGCTGTGGGACATGGATGGACTCTTCGGTAACGGCGACACCACCGGCACGAATTCGTGGATTTACCTCGGCGAAAACGGCACGCCGCCCGCCGGCATTCTCGGCAACAACGGCCGCGGCCCGAACTTATTCAAGGACTCGTTCTTCAAAGCCTACCGCACCGAATACAACAACCGGCTCTGGATCATGAACAACACGTTCCTCCACCCGGACAACATGAAGACCCTGTTCTACCGCACGGTCGGCGGCACGCAGAACAGCTACTACAACTTCATCAACGGCGTGAAAGCCGGCTTCTGCGAGGCGCGCTTCTCCAGCATCAACACGCAGCTTGGAAAGGCCGCCAATGGCTCGGACTTCACGCGTCCCGTGAAGCCGGTGACAACTTCGCCGACCGGCGGAGCGACGGCGCTGCCGCCCGCAGTGCTGGCCGGGAGCATCTACACTCATTCCAGCGGCTCCACGGCTGGCGTGAATGCGCACGCGAAATCGAAGTGGGAGATTCGCACCGCCGCCGGCACGTGGCTGGAACCGGTGTTTGTCACCACCAGCACCACCAGCCTGACCACGCTGCCGATCCCTTTCGAGGAACTCAGCTTCGGCACCCTCTACTTCTGGCGCGTCACCTATTATGATGGCCAGGATCATCCGTCCCTGATCAGCGATGAAGCTTCGTTCGCCTTCGGTCCGCCGGTGGCCACCGGCAGCACGCAGACCATTATCGCGCTGGATGCCGCGACGCTGTGGAAATACAACGCCACCGCCGCCTTCAATGACGACGCCTGGAAGCAGCCGGCCCACGACGATTCCGGCGCGGCATGGCCGTCCGGCGCGGGACCGCTGGGCTTTGAAACGACGAATCCGCTGCCGGGAGGATTGCAGCCCATCCGCACTCCGCTGCCCGCGCCGAACGACACCACCACCGGGCGCATGACCATTTACTTCCGCAAGAAGTTCAACTGGTCCGGCGATGCCTCCACAGCGGATGTTAAGATCCGCCACTGGACTGACGACGGTGTGGTCTATTACCTCAACGGCACGAAGCTGACGGACTACAACATGGCGCAGTCGAAGACGACCTACAACTTCACCGACCTCGCCGCCTCATCCAACGAATGCAGCGAGCAGTTCTATACATTGACGGCCGCCAATCGCGCCCTGCTTATCAACGGCGAGAACACGCTCGCGGCGGAGGTCCATCAGACCCCGCTGCACGGCAACGGAGTGGGCAGCACCAGCAGCGATGTCATCTTCGCCACGGAACTCGTCGTCACCTTCCCGCCCGGCACCGCGCCTGTGAGCGATCTCGCCATCAATGAAGTCATGGCCGACAACCGCGGCGCGGTGTTCAACGGCACCAGCACGCCGGACTACATCGAACTGAAGAACAACGGCGCGACGGCGATTCATCTCACCGGTCACGGCCTGACGGATGACATTCTCGTGCCGCAGCGTTTTGTTTTTCCCGCCGGCACCATGATCGCCGCGGGCGCGCGGCTCGTGGTGTGGTGCGATGACGAAATCGGCGCGCCCGGCCTGCATACAGGGTTCGGGCTGGACAATGGCGGGCAGCGCCTCGTGCTCACCAACGGTGGCGCGATCCGCGATTTCGTCGCCTTTGGGCCGCAGGCGGTCAATCTCAGCATCGGGCGCATCGCCGACGGCACCGGCACCTTTGCGCTCACCCAGCCGACGCCGGGTGCTGCGAATGTGGCCGTCGCCAGCCTCGGAAACGTGTCCAGTCTGCGCATCAACGAATGGATGGCGCGACCCGGCCAGGGTGAAGACTGGTTTGAGCTCCACAACACCGGCGCCGCTCCCGTCGCGCTCGGCGGACTTTGGCTGAGCGACACACCGTCCACGCCGCAGATCACGCGCATTCCGGCGAACAGTTTCATCGGCGCGGGCGGCTTTGCCGACTTCACCGCCGACGGCTCCAACGACGGCACGAACCACGTCAACTTCCGACTCGCCAGCGGCGGCGAGTCGCTGGCGCTGAGCAACGGCGCGGTGACGGTTCACAGCGTTACCTTCGGCAGCCAGGCACGCCATGTCTCCCAGGGCTGGCTGCCCGACGGCACCGGCGCGCTGACTTCCTTCCCAGCCACCCCGTCGAAGAACTACAGCAACTGGCTGCCCGCCACGGTGGTCATCAACGAAGCGCTCGCCAACAGCACGCCGCCGCTCACCGACTCCATCGAACTGCACAATCCCGGCACCTCGCCCGCGGCCATCGGCAACTGGTGGCTGAGCGACGACCGGCAGTTGCGGCGCAAGTTCCGGATTCCCGCCGGCACGGTCATTCCCGCCGGAGAATTCCTCACGTTTGCAGAGTCCCAGTTCGGAGCCGGCGCGGTCCCGTTCGCACTCGGCAGCACGGGCGATGAAATAGTGCTCACCGCAGTGGACGGCGGTGGCGGCGACACCGGCCTCCGGGCGCAGGTCAGCTTCGGCGCCAGTGCGCCGGATGTGAGCTTCGGGCGCGTCACTACCGCTGCCGCGCCGGAGTTCTGGGCGCTGACGGCGCGCACGGTGAACTGCGTGAATCAGCGTCCGCTCACCACGCCGGTCGTCATCAATGAAATCCACTACCACCCGCCCGACATCGCGCTCGCGGACAACGGTCGCGATGAATTCATCGAGCTTTGGAACGACACCGCCGCGCCCGTGAACATCAGCGGGTGGCGGCTCAAAGGCGACAGCGACTTCCTTTTCCCCGCCGACACGGTGCTGCCCGCCGGCGGGCGACTGCTCGTGCTCGGCTTCGATCCCGCGGCACCGGCCAATGCCACGCTGCGCTCCGAATTCCTCGCTCAGTTTTCGCTCAGCCCCGCCCAGCCACTGGCCGGTCCGTTCTCACCAAAGCTGCCCAACGATACCGCCAGCGTGGAACTGGCCAAACCCGGCACGCCCGCCGGCGGCGTCACGCCATTCATCCTCGTCGACAAAGTGGAATACGCCGACGCCGCGCCGTGGGATCCCACGGCGGACGGCTACGGCTTCTCTCTCCAGCGCATCAGTTGTTCGATCATCGGGAACGATCCCGCCAACTGGTCCGCGGCCGCGCCCACGCCCGGCGCGCTGCATCCGGGTCAGATGTCGCCGGTGGATTCCGATTCCGACGGCATGCCCGACGCCTGGGAATCCGCCCACGGCCTCAACAGCAGCAGTGCAGCGGATGCGAGCAGCGACACCGACGCCGACGGCACCACCGCCCTCCAGGAATACCACGCCGGCACCGACCCGCGCGACACCTCGTCCGTTTTTCGATTCACCGCCGCTTTCCCCGCCGGCGCGACGTTGAGCGTGCCGCAGAACGCTGGACGCACCCTGACCTTCCAATACAGCTCCGACCTCACGACATGGACCATCCTTGAAGTGCGCCCGCCCGTTTCCACGCCCGGCACCGCCACCTTCACCGATCCTGCGCCACATCCGACGCGCCGGTGCTACCGCGTGCTGGCGAGTCCGTGACTCAACTTCGTACAGGACATGCTGCTGACCGAGCAGAGGCGCCCGCTTTCGAACCCAGATCGGTTGTTGATCCCAAAAAGGGACATTGGAACCACGAAAGTCACGAAACACAGGAAAATTCATTGAGTTAGGATAAGCGACCTCCTAAGCCATCATGTGGACGGTGATAATTGGGCAACGCCTTGGTTTTCGTATGTTTCGTGCTTTTCGTGGTTGACCACACTGCCATGGTGATCCCCATCCGCGATGGTAGAGCTCGGAGCCTCGGAGCTGGGGAGGTCCACTTGCGAGGTCTGTCCTGCAGCCCCCTCCCCAAGCAGGATCACGTCGCCGACTCCCGGACAGAAGACGTTCACGCCATCGCCAGTCCCGAAAGTGTGCCGTTGCTGGTGCCGAAATGGTCGGTCTCGATGCCCAAACGCTGGAGCATGCTCACGTAGAGATTGCACAGGGGCGGCGGGTTTTGCGGATCGAAGTGCAGGTGCTGGCCGTGTTTGAAGCCGCCGCCGGCGAGGAAGACGGGGAGGTTTTTCGTCGAGTGGCTGCTGGCGTCGCCGAGATTGCTGCCGAGGAAAACGGACGTGCGGTCGAGGAGGTTGGAGTCGTCTTCCTTTGACTGGCGGAGTTTGGTGAGGAGGTCCCGTACGGTCTTCATGGATTCAATCTCGACGACTTTGAGCTGGGCGAGCTTGCCTGGATCCTTGCCGTGGTGCGAGAGATCGTGATGGCCCAGACTGACGCCCTCGATGGGGGGCGCGGCGGTGGAGCCGGCGAGCATGATGGTAATCAACCGCGTCGAGTCGGTCTTGAGGGCGAGATGGGTGAGGTCGAAGAGCAGGCGGGTGCGCCCGATGAGGTCCGCGGGGTTGGGGATGTCCTGCGGCGGGGAAACCTCGACCGTTGGCTTCGGTTTGCCGGCCCAGTCCCGATCACTGACCATTTGTTTTTCCAGCTCGCGGATGCTGGTGAGGTATTCGTCGAGCTTGCCACGATCATCCTTGCCGAGGCTTTTGCTGAGGGAATTCGCCTGCTCGCGGACGTCATCGAGGATGCTGCGCCCGTCTTCCAGATGCCGCATCTGCTCCTGCTTTTGTGCCGCAGTGCCTTCGAGGAACAGCCGGGCGAAGACCCGCGATGGCGAGTCGTCCGAGGGGATGAGTGCGCCCGTTCGCGTCCAACTGAGCCCGCCAGATCCGTTCCCCGCCAGCGCCAGGCTGGGGAATCGTGTCTGCGCGCCGATGTGGCTGGCGGCGAACTGGTCGAGAGAGATGGCATTGCGGAAGCCGGGCCGGCCTGCTCCCGGGACGCCGGTGAGGAAGCTGGCCGAGGCCTGGTGCCCGAACGACGAACTCATTCCCGCGTGCTCCAAACCGGAGATGACGGTGAATTGGTCGCGGAACTCTTTGACGATTTCGAGATGTGGCGACAGCTCGAAGTCCCGGCCTGTCTTTGCGGGAAAGAAGAAGTCCGGGTGCAAGCCCAGCGGCGCGCAGATGCAGATCATGCGGCGCGCCGGTCCGTTTGCGCCCGGGGCGGCAAAGGCCTCCAGCCAGGGGAGTGCAAGTGAAATGCCGGTCGTGCGGAGAAAATGGCGGCGCTGGATTTTCATGGAATCAATGGAACGGAGTTATTTACTCTGAAACAGGCCGCTTTGCACGATTTCGTGAACCAATGACCGGAAGCCGTAGCCCTTTTCGCGGACGCGGCTGACAATGGATTCGATCTCCGGGTCGTCCAGCGGTGTGGGTGGCGCCCCGGTCGCGTAGGCGAGGAGTTTCCCAGCCAGATTGCGGGCGAGTTGATCCTTGTTCGCCAGCAGCAGTTTCTTGTAGTCATCGATGTTTTCGAAGCGTCGCCCATCGGGCAGCACACCGGCGGAGTTGACCGGCGGGCCATCGACAAACCGCCGTGAACCATCGCGGATGGCCCGGTAGTGATCGCGCCAGCCGCCGGTCACATCGAAGCTCTCCAGCGCGAATCCGGGCGGGTCGATTTCCACATGACAGCGGGCGCAGCTTTCGACATTACGGTGTTTGTCGAGCTGTTCGCGAATCGTGGTCGCGCCGCGGATATCGGGCTCGATGGCGCCGACGTCCGGGGGCGGACTGGACGGCGGTGTTCCCAGAATGCGATCAAGGAGCCAGGCGCCGCGCAGGACGGGCGAGGTCGTGGTGCCGTTGGCGGTCACTTTCAGCACGCTGGCCATCGTCATCACTCCGCCGCGATGGCTCGCCGGAGTCAGCGGCACCTTGCGCATCCCCGCCCCTCCGATGCCCGGGATCCCATAGTGCTTCGCGAGGCGGGCATTGAGGAAGGTGAAATCGGAGGACACAAAGTTCGTCAGGCTCAGGTCGTGCTTCAGCACCTCATCGAAGAACAGCTTCGGTTCTTTGAGCGAGGCCGCCTTGAGCACGTCGTCATACTCTGGATAGAGCGTGCGGTCCGGTTCGGTGGCGTCGATCGCGCGGAGGCTGAGCCATTGGCCGGTAAAGTTTTCGGTGAACGCCTTCGCCCTGGGATCCTGCAACATTCGTTCGACCTGCTGGCGCCGCACGCCCGGCTCGCGGATTTTTCGGGATTCGGCGAGCCCGAGCAGTTCCTCGTCCGGCATCGAACTCCACAGGAAGTAAGACAACCTGCTGGCCAGCGCGTAATCGTCCAGCGGGACGGAGGACGTGGCAGTGACCGGTCCTCCCGGGTCCGGCTTTTCCCGCAGGAATAGGAATTCCGGTGAGACCAGGATGCCTTTGAGACCAACCCGCACCGCCCGCTCGAAGGAATAACCCTCATCCAGCCTCGACTTCACCCGGGTCAGGAACGGCTGGATGTCGTCCTCCGTCACCGCGCGCCGGAAGGCGCGCCGCGCGAAGCCCCGCAGGATGCGTTCGGCATCGGCCATGGGCTGATTGGAAACGACCTCGCGCCGGTTCGGATCGTCCGCGCCCGGAATGGGCTCGCGCGGCATTTCACCGAAGATGGACTTGTGACTCGGCGGCGGCCAGCCCTCTAACAATGGCCCTTTCAATTCCACCCATTGGATCACGAGTCCGGGTCCCTTGTATTTGTCGGCACCCGTCTTTTCGATGTCCGGCGGGAGCGCCGGCAATCCGTCGGCGATGATGCGGAGACGGTTCT
>JBJXFS010000124.1:0-54382 GCA_046155625.1 Verrucomicrobiales bacterium
TGGTCACCGAAGCCCCGCGCCGCGGACACGAAGCGGACATATCGGCCGCGTCAAAGGATTCCATCATCGGAACGATCAGATTGCGGCGTTGAAACTGGTAGAGGCTGCGGCGCCGGCGCTGGTCTTCCTCGGAAGGGTCCCATTTGAACATGGAGAAATCGCGGCCCATCTCAGCGGGCAGCTCGTCGAAGAAGCCGGGGCCGCCGGGGGTGAGGAGCAACCGGCCGCTCACCGCCAGCATGGCATCTCGGAGAACCTCACCCTCGAGCCGGCGGAAGTGCGCGCGCCACAGCAGACGGTTGTCGGGATCCGTTTTCGAACAGGCTTCGTGCTGAGGGTGCCGGGAGGAGAGCTGGTAAGTTCGCGACAGGAGGATGAGCCGGTGGAGAGGCTTGAGCCGCCAGCCGTCCTCGATCAAGCGGGTGGCCAGATAATCGAGCAACTCCGGGTGGCTGGCCCCCGAACCGTTCACCCCAAAATCATTGGCCGTCGCGACAATCCCCACCCCAAAGTGGTACTGCCAGATCCGGTTGGCCAGCACGCGGGCCGTCAGCGGGTTCTCCGCGCTGGCAACCCATTGGGCAAGCGCTTTGCGCCGCCCGGTGGCCGTCGATTTGAGGTTGGGCTGCGCTTCGAAACATTCCGCCGACCACGCCGGGACAGCGGAGAGGAACGCCGGCGTGACGGTCTGTAGTGGAGAAGTCAAACTCCCGCCCTTGAGCACTCGAGTTTCCGGGACCGGTTCATCGCCCGTGGGATTAGCCACTGCGCACGCCACGGGTTTGAAACGCGCCGGTCCTTTAAATTCTCCCACCGCCATCTTGAGACGGTTGAATTGATCGATTTCGTCCTTGGTGAAGGAGGGATCCTTGCCAAAGGCCTCATCGAATTGCTTGTCGTCCACGTCGGCGGCCGCCTTATTGAGGATGGACGCGAGCCGCGGTCTGAGCGCAGTCCGAAACTTGGACAAGGCGCGCTGGCGCCGCAGCATCTCCTCCTCGGCTTTGGCTGATTGAGCGTGGAACTCGCCACGTTTCTCCACCTCGAGAAATTTAGCCGCCGGCTCCGCGCGCTTCAACGGGGCGAGAAACGCCTGCAGGCTGTAATAATCCTCGATCGAAACCGGGTCATATTTGTGATCGTGACACCGGGCACAGCCGACAGTGAGACCCAGGAAGACGGACCCCACCGCGTCGGTGATTTCGTTGAGGTAATCCTGCCGCTTGTTTTCCGGCACCATGTTGTCGGCCTCCCACGGACCCAGCCGATAAAAACCAGTCGCCACGATTCCCTCGCTTCCGGCATCGATTTCATCACCGGCCAGTTGCTCGCGAATGAAGCGGTCAAAGGGCCGGTCTTCGTTGAAGACGCGGACGACATAATCCCGGTAGCGCCAAAGCGTCGGACGTTCCTCATCGATGGCAAAACCGTCGGTCTCGGCGAAGCGGACGACATCGAGCCAATGCCGCGCCCAGCGCTCGCCGTAGTGCGTCGAGTCCAGCAAGCGATCCACGAGTTTTTCGTAAGCTTGCGGCGAATTGTCGGTCAGGAAGGCTTCCATCTCTTCCGGCGTGGGCGGCAGACCGGTGACATCGAATGCTGCGCGGCGAAGGAAGTCGCGGCGGTTGGCCAGAGGCGCGGGCTCAAGGCCTTGCGCCTCCTGTTGGGCGAGAATGAATGCATCGACGGGTGTCAATACCAAGCCGGCTTGTTTCACCTCGGGAAAAGCGGGATTGGCAATCGGCTTGAACGCCCAATCGCGCTGGTCAAGCTCGCGCCCGGTCTTGGGGGTCTGCCCGGGCTCCGCCGGATCTTGCGCCGACGATTCGACGACGCCGGTGAGCCAGCTGAGGGCGATCGCCACCCATGCCGCCCGAGTCGTTCGAGAGACGAGGCGGGCGCCGTTCGGTTTTCGCCAGAACTGGGATCGAGGTATCGAGGTGCGATGACTCATTGCGGTTTCTTGCGCGCGTTACGAAATCTGGGGTTCAGCAGGACGGCATAGAGGTTCAGCGGTGTTCCGGGTTATTGGCGTCAAGTACCTAGCAGATTCTATGTCCCGATTCAATTTATCTTTAGTTGCGTCGGCAGTGCCCGGGCGCCGCTTGACACCGCCCCAAGAGTGCCGGACTCCGAACCCGCAGACATTTTTTTATCTGTTGAGCGATGGCCCTTCCATACAGAACCACCGGATCACTGTGACCGGCTTTCGCACCTGCTCGACAGGTACGTCTCGCAGTCAAACACCGTTATGCCATTGCACTCGGTGCGCGATGACCGCCCGCGCTAAGGGTATCGTTGCACTCCTCCGTTACTCTTTGGGAGGAGACCGCCCCAGTCAAACTACCCACCATACATTGTCCCCAACCCGGATTACGGGCCTAGATTAGAACTCCGAACTTATCAGGGTGGTATTTCAACGTTCCCTCCACGAAAGCTAGCGCCTCCGCTTCAAAGGGTCCTACCTGTCCTACAAAAACAGGCGGCGGCAGGCGAAGTTCCCTCACCGGCGCCAGGCATGGTGGAACACGCCGTGGCCGTCGCCCAGGTATTTCCCCTGCGCTCGGCATGGTTAGCGCGTGTCGCCTCCCAAAGAGAACATGAGGGGAAATCCCTTCATGGTGAGGTTCTTAAACCCATAACCTCCCTTTTCCACCCATTGGTCGAAATCGGCGCGTTTGGCCTCGGGCAAGGTCGAGCGCAGGGCATCGCGCTGGGCGTTGAAAAAGGCCCAGCGTTTTTCGAGCCACGGGCCGAATTCAGCCGACCCGTGTTCAGGCAGGTGCGACAGGGTGAACTCCTGCGCCTTGGCATCGGCCAGCGTGCTGGAAAAAAACTCGGCCACTTTGACCTGCTCGGATTCGTTGAGCCCAAAAACCGATCCGTAGGCCGCGGCCACGAATCGACTGCCCTCCTCTGGATTGTCTTCAAACTCGATGATTTCCTTCGACAATCCCGAGATGGAGGAAGCTTTCGCCATGAATTTACCGACCCGGGCCGCGTTCTCTGGAGCGTCCAGCGTGCCGGCCTTTTCCATCTCCACCAGAGCCCGGGCCTCGGTGTAGAGGCTGCCCAAAGTGTCTCCGATTTCATTGACCTTGCCATAGGCCACCACCACCTGGTCCCGCAGCGGCTCAGTCTGGGTGCGCAGGGTGGCCAATTCATTTTCCGCCTTGGTCCGTTTCGTCACCTCATCGGCAAGTTCCGCCTTGAGCGAGGCCACGGTCTCGGGCGCCCGCCCGGCGGGATCCGGCTGGGTGGGCGTTCCCGGAACCATGGGCCGTCCTGGGGATGACGGGGCGGAGCGCAGCGCGGCCAGTTCGGTCGCCAGCCGCCGGGCTTCCTGGTGCTGCGTCACACCGAACCAGGCGAGCCCGCCGCCCGTGAGGAGAATCGCGGCCGCCGCCGCCAGTTGTTTGTGGGTCATGAGCATGAGGGGGGTGAAAATTCCAGCCGAAGGGGGCGCCACGGGCATGCCCGCCGCCACGGAGCCCAGCAGCGAAGCGGGAGCGGCCACCGCCAAGCCACCCACCGGCGCAACCATCGACTTTTGCAGGCGTGCCAGTCCGCGCGACAACCGTTTGCGTGCGGCCGTTTCGGAAATCCCCATCCGCCCGGCGATCGCCTCGTGGTCCAGGTCCTCGAAATACCGGAGGACGACCACGGCCCGTTCATCGGCTGGCAACCGGTTGATGGCCTCATCCACTTTTTCCCAGGCGGCTTCGCCGGGCCGCTCCTGGACGGATGTTTCGTCCGCCGCCTCAGCCGCGAAGCGCGCCAGTTTCCTCTCGTACCCGCGACGCCGACGCCGCAACTCGCGCGCCACATTGACCGCCGTGCGGTGTAGCCATCCCGCCACTTGGGGATGACCGGCCAGAGCGGCCGATTTCCGCGCCATCAGACAAAACACATCCTGCACCACTTCCTCCGCAACCATTCGATCACCCGTCACCCGCCAGGCGACTCCAAAGACCAAGCCCCCGTGCCGCTCCACCAGTTCTCGGAAAGCCTCCGCCCGCCCGCGCCGGTAGGCCGCCAACAATGCTTGGTCCGTCGTCATCATCACCTATACATGGCATCTAGACCTCCCCTTGTGACAACAAAATCGGCCTGCTCCACAACTGTTCATGCATCCCTCAAAGCTTGCCCAGTCTGACAGGAGTTTGCATTCGGGGGCCGGCGTCGGGAAAAGGGGGGCGTGGTTCATGGGAGGGGGGTGAGCAGGGAATTGGCCGCCGACGAGCAGGCGAGAAGACTTCCGCACCACCGCCATCATCAGCCCTGCGTGGCTACCGCCGCAGGCGCGGTTTGCAGGCTGACCGATGTTGCCATGATCGGTCCCATCGGGGTAAGTCAGAGGCGCGGCGCGGAGCTGGCCACCAATGGCGGCTCGCTCCCGCTCTACACTTATTTCCACGACTCTTGGGCCAGTGACTTCAGCTTCTAGACCTACTCGAACAACTGATTCACCATGCTGAACACCAAAGTAAACAAAGCCGGAGACCTCGGCGTTCCGGACGGCGCCGAAGACCGAGGCAACAGCCTGTGGAGTCCCCGCCGCCTATGGCGCACTGCTCGCGCCGCGGATGCCGGTGCCAGGCTCGAACGTGGGCCTCGATTTCACCGCCGCGAATCGTCGGGACACCACTGCCGCATGGCCGGTGCAGTTCGTCGCACGGCTCAGCCCTTTCTCCTCCCTGATGTTCAGTTCGCCCGCCAGGCCCACCTGCTTTTTGAAAATCATCCGCGCTCGTGCCGGCACCGCGGGATTGCGTTTCGGCAGAGCTGTGATGCACTGCGTGCCTGCATCATGAATGTCTACCTCAAATCGTTCGCTGCCTTTGTCCTGTTGGCAGTCTCTGCCTGTGCCGCGCCCTTGCCGCGGAGCACGCCAGAGGCCCAGGGCGTCTCGTCATCCGGGGTGCGCACATTCGTCGACGCCGCGGACAAAAACGTGGACACCATGCACAGTTTCATGCTGTTGCGGCACGGGCGCGTCGTCGCAGAGGCATGGTGGAAGCCGGAGTCAGCCGAGAAGCCGCATGTGCTTTACTCGCTGAGCAAAAGCTTCACCTCCACGGCGGTGGGCTTCGCGGTCGCCGAAGGAAAGCTGAGCATCGATGATCCGGTGCTCAAGTTTTTCCCCGAAGATGCGCCGGCGCAGCCGTCGGACCAACTCAAGTCCATGCGGGTGCGTGACCTGCTGACCATGTCCACCGGGCATCAGACGGAGCCGAAATTCACGGCGGACGAGCCGTGGGTGCGGTCGTTCCTCGCACATCCCGTGGAGCACAAGCCGGGAGCGCATTTCCAGTACAGTTCCCCGGCGACCTACTTGTGTTCGGCCATCGTGCAGAAACTCAGCGGACAGACGGTGCTCGATTATTTGAAGCCGCGCCTGTTCGAGCCCCTTGGCATCGAGGGCGCGGAGTGGAGCACAAGCCCACAGGGCATCTCCACCGGCGGCTGGGGATTGTTTCTGAAGACGGAAGACATCGCGAAATTCGGCCAGCTCTATCTGCAGAAGGGCCAGTGGAACGGCAAGCCACTGCTCCCGGCGACCTGGGTGGAACAGGCGACGGCGAAGCAGGTTTCTAACGGCAGCGATCCCACGAAGGACTGGGACCAGGGTTACGGCTTCCAGTTCTGGCGCTGCCGGCACGGGGCTTATCGAGGTGACGGCGCGTTCGGTCAGTTCTGCCTGGTGCTGCCGGAGCAGGATGCCGTAATCGCCATCACGGCGGATGCCAAAGACATGTCGGCGCCATTGAACCTGGTGTGGGAACAATTGCTGCCGGCTTTTCATAAGGAAGCCCTGCCGGAAAATGCCGAAGAGCAGGTGAAACTGAAGGAAACCCTGACACAGCTCGCCGTCCGGGAGGGGCATGTCGCGAACTTCATAAAGCTGCCCGGCAGCGCGGCGGTGGCGCCGATGTCGGCGGTGCTGCAGCCTTTTGTGGAACGGAAGGCGCTGGCCGGCGCGGTGGTGCTCGCGGCGAACAAAGACAAAGTGCTCAGCGCGGAAGCCGCGGGACTTGCCGACATTCCGGCGGGCCGGCCCATGCGCGAGGACACGCTCTTCTGGATCGCGTCGCAGACGAAGCCCATGACGGCGACGGCGGTGATGATGCTCGTGGACGAAGGGAAGGTCGCCCTCGATGACCCGGTGGAGAAGTTCCTGCCGGAGTTCCGCGGGCAATGGATGGTGGCGGAGAAGGATGAGGCCCACACGATGCTGAAGAAACCTTCGCGCCCAATCACCTTGCGGGACACGCTCAACCACATGAGCGGCATGCCGTTTAAATCCGCCGCAGAGGAACCGACGCTCGACGGCCTGCCGCTCGCCGCCGCCGTGCGCAGCTACGCCATGACGCCGCTCCAGTGCGAACCCGGCACGCGTTATCAGTATTCCAACGCCGGCATCAACACCGCGGCGCGCGTCATCGAAGTCGTGGCCAAGGTTTCCTATGAGGAATTCATGCAGCGCCGGCTGTTCGACCCGCTCGGCATGAAAGACACGACGTTCTGGCCCACCGCCGATCAGGCCGCGCGGCTGGCCAAAACTTACAAGCCAGGCCCGGATGGCACCGGCCTTGTGGAAACGCCCATCAGCCAGCTCCTTTATCCGCTCAGCGACCGCCAGCGGCGCTTCCCCATGCCGGCCGGTGGACTGTTCTCCACGGCGCGCGACACGGCGCGATTTTGCCAAATGATCCTGAACGGCGGACAGCTCGACGGTCGCCGCGTGGTCAGCGAAGCCTCAGTGCGCGAAATGACCAAACGCCAGACGCCGGAAAGCGTAAAGGAGAGCTACGGCCTCGGTTTCTCTGTCAGCAGCGATTCGTTCGGTCACGGCGGCGCGCAGGCCACGAACATGGAAATTCGCCCCGCGCAGGGACTGGTGCTCGTGTGGATGGTGCAGCACGCCGGCTTTCCCGGTGACGGCGGCACGGCTCAGGGCGCGTGGCGGCAGTCGATGCTGGAAAAATTCGCCACCCAGAAGTGAGCCGCACGCGCCGGCGGATGCGCACTGGGCGGCTACTATCAGTGTGTTGCTCAAATCTGGGTCATGTATGGAATTCCGACACTTCGGGTTTCTCATCCCCGTCATGGCACCGGCTGATCGCAGGAATTTGCTTCCGGGGCCGGCGCTGGAAATGGAGGCGTGGGTCATGGGAGCGGGAGATGGGAAGGGGTCTGATCACGGGCCAGGCAAGGTCGGCGGCTGCTTCCCCCAGCGTGCCGCGAGTTCCCGCCAACCTGCCCGCTCTTTCGCAGCGGCGGCGGTCACGGCATCGATCGTGCTCCTGGATGCGGGCTGGAATTCCGGAGGGCGCGCCCAGGGTTTCCTATCGCAGAGCTGCAAGTCGTTGATGACGTATTACGTTGAAGGCGGCGTTTGAGTTGTGGGCGAAGTGTTCTGTGGCGAGGGTGACGCTGGAGAAGCCCGAGGTGTGCACGAGAGCGAGCAGTGAAGTTCGCAGAAGGGCGAGAGCGCCGGCGATGGATGGCCCGCGGCAGCGAGACCGGTCTTCGGCGAGCACGGCGTCGCGTGGCCAGTGGACCTTGTTTTCTACACTCCAGTGTTTTCTGATGAGGCGCGCCACGATGTGGCGGTTGGCCTCATCGGTGTCTCTGCTGGTGATGAAGAGACGGCAGCCAGTGACGTTGGGACGACGGCCCTTTTTGTCGCGAACGTTGCGTACCAAACAGGCGACCTGGCGGGTGTGGGGCAGTGCGAAGGAGGCTAGATTAGGGGGTTTGGGGAACAGAGAGAGAGCCTGGGGCAGGGGCGTCAAACGGGTCGAATCTGAGAAGATCGACTGTGGCAATGGAACGGAAGATGAGCGTTCCATTGCGCGTTTCCGTGATCAGATCAAAAAGGGGGCGGTTTCGAAAGTTTCCGCGGCTGCGGTGGCCAATTTTGGTTGATTATCCTTGAGGGAGATGAGGTAATCGCCGCCCTTTTCCGAGCCAATGAGGTGGACGTTTTCCGGATTGCCGAAGAGCGCATCGGCCGTCACTGTGGCATTGAGCAAAACCGTGCTCTCGCGGCGCAGGAGGCGACGGGAGGCTTCTTGTTCGCCGCCGATCTGGGTGGTGGCTGCACACTCCCGCGCACCAAAAAATACGCCCGCTACCACCTCCTGGAAGATTCCCTCCAGCGCCGCCTCAAGCAAGCAGTCTCCCAGGCCGCCCTCTCAGAGCGCGTGACCTGTCATACCCTCCGACATTCTTTCGCCACCCACCTCCTCCAAAATGGCACCGACATCCGTACCCTCCAATCCCTCCTCGGCCATTCCTCGGTCGAAACCACCATGATTTACCTCCACATCCTCGACCGACCAGGCGCCGGCGCCCCCAGTCCGCTGGATCTGCAATAGCCATGTGTTTCACATCCAAGAATTCTGACTGGAACTCCTCTTCGCACGCTTATTGTCTCCCCCATGAAAAGCGATCCCCAACCATCTCCCTTCGGGTCGGATTTTACGGACAAAATCCGCAAGCGGTAATTGTCGGACAATTACCGCTTGCGGTTCAACTACACTGTTCGCCCAATCAAATACGCAATTCGCCGTGAATCTTAGATTCTAGATACTGATCGCCATTGGTGCGGCATCCCTGACGATAGCCTCGTGTAGTCGTCCGCCCAAGTTGGATTTTGACAGAAGCACCACACTATCGCAACCCGCAACTCTAGGCATTGGCAACCTTACAGTTTTGGAGATCGACCCGAATGGACACCAGCCGACGCTTCGCTGGGAGGCTTACAATCAGAGGAACGGAAACGCATTCAATGTTCCCTACGAGACTCTAACCATCATAGCTGGCTCTGAGCACTACGTCGTTTCAGACAAAACGGTCGGTAACAACGCTCTTTCAGTAAACGGCTCAGTGAAGAAGTTTGACGGCCAGCGGCAACGTCTGCGGATTCAGATCGGACTTGGTGCAGACATAGTGGAGGGAGCAAACTATCAGGCTTCTACGAAGTTCTATGACTGGGAGGACGGCGTTAAGGCACCATGACCGAAATACATAAACCAACAACGGCGAACAAGACAGTGGTGGCAACGGCGGGCAACGCCTCTCGTTCGCTTCGCTCTGACCGTCCAGTCTCCGCCGTGCCACACTTTTGACGTTAGCCGAAATCCCTATTGCATCACAATGAACACCATACTGAAGCTCACCCGAACTCTAATGCTTACAGTTGTTGTCAGCGCAACCGTCGTGGGCTGCAAGCCGACGCCCGTGGCACCAATTCAACAACCCGCACGGCAGCACACTGTCTGGGAGTACAAAACCGTCGTGCACCAATCGGGCACTTCCCTGAATGCGATTGAGATCCGGCTCAACGAGGCCGCCAGGGATGGATGGGAGGTGGTTGGGGTCGGAGACGGCGGGACTGTGGGAGCGTGGGTTCTTATGCGGCGAGCCACGAAGTGAGAGTAGCCAGAGCATGGCTCCATCTCATTGAGGAATGTGCCGGCTACATGAGCATACCTAGCAAACCAACAAGGCCGAACAAGACTGGTTAGCATCCCGCGGAGCGCAGCGCAGCCGGGATGCTGGCCTTGAACAAGACGGAGCACAGAACCTCTGACCCGCCGTGAGTTCTAGCGTAAGCGTCTCACCAGTCCATTTTGGCGCCAACGTCGCGGGCGGCGGACGGAGGTCGGAAGTCGGCGGTCGGTCGCGCGTGACAGGCGCAACGGTGGGTGGAGCGTCGGCGCGAGAGGCGAGACGGCTGGGCTGCGTCAGCGGGCGCTCAGCCAGGCCGCCGGTGTCAGGGAAGCCACCTCGGAGGTGGTGCCGTTGGCCAAGCGGGGAAGGACGTCGGCGAGGTAGTCCCTTGGATTGATGCCTAGGCGCTTTGAGGATTCGATTACGCTAGCGATGGCGGCGACGCGAGGACCGGCTTCCCGATCACTCCTTCCGCCACCACTCCCACCGTTTCGTCGCCGCCAAATCCACCCCGGAGAGGAGCAGCATCAGCTCACTTTGGCTCATCCTCACCCTCCGGCTTTCCCCTTCACCAGCCGTCGGCCAGGCGTACCGGCCTCGACCGAGTTTTTTCGTGCAGACCCACAAGCCGCTTCCGTCCCAGACCAGCACCTTGAGCCTCGTCCGCGTCGCGTTGGCAAACAAGAAGACGTGGCCGCTCAACGGTGCTTCCTGCAACATGCCCTCTACGATGGCGCAGAGCCCGTCAAACCCCTTTCGCAGGTCCGTCGCTCCCGCCGCCAGGTACACCTTCGTCGCCGCACTCAGCGCAAACATGAGTCGCCCCTTCCAAAGGCCCCGTGCATCGCGCCCAGCACAGCCGCCGTGGCGGCGTCCGCTCTCATTTCTACCCGCACTCCGTTGGGCCAAGTGATCACCACCGAAGGGACCACCACGCCGGCGAACGAGCCGCCCGGCTCAATCTCAACCAACCGCCCGCCAGCATCGCCTCGGCTCCTACGCCTCCAGTAGTCCAGCGTGCTCGTTGAGAGAGCCCGCCGTTCGCAGAACTCACGCCGGCTCTCGCTCCCTCGCTCGTACTCGGCCACCAGGCGCTGCGAATCCTTCGGGGTTCGCCTCTTCATGCCCAGACCTTGACCTAGACCCCGGCGGGCCGATAGATGTCCAGGTCAGACGCTTACCCTGGAATGGCGCAGCATGACCTTCTCTGCGGCGTTCGAGAGCATGCGTTGGCAGTGACCTCCCCCGAACTTGGCGGACTCGTAGGAGTCGCCCGGGTCGGTTGTCTCACCGAGGCATTTAAGGATGTAACCCGCCCCGTTTAGCCGCGGGTCGAACCGGTGAACTCGCGCCATGCCGCCACCGACCTGTTCCCAGGTCTCCATTTGGAAAAAGCATGTCGTAGGAGTGATAACCTGCCGGGTAAATCCTGCCAGAAGGTAGTGAAAGTGCCTCCGGGCTGTCATTTAGCCTTGCTCCATGCGGAGGCACCAGAGCAAGAAACGGAAGTAAGCTCGGAACTGCTTCGCTACTTGGCGCATCATGGCGAAGTAGAGACTGATTCGAACTCGTTCGGGCAGACGTTCACTTTTGAAGGTGAGTGTGCCGAAGAACTGCCAGTCGATCAGGCGCAGCTTGTGGATGTCCGGGCTTTCCATGGGGTGCGACTACGCGAGGACCTTGAGGATACGGCCTTGAGCCTTCAGGCGGCGGCCGAACGTTTCGGCGAAGCCTTGGATTCCGAGTTCCATTCGTTTTCCGGCGAGCTTGCCAGAATGCTTCTCGGCCTCTTCCTGGGAGAGCACGTAGTCGAAAGTGTTGAGAAAATTGACCTCGGGTTCGAGATCGAGGAGCGACACGACTTCTTGATCGACTCTCCCTCGTTTGCCGGTGAACGATTCGGCGCGTTCGTTGATGATTTGGACGGTGGCTTTCATGATGGAAGTTTTTTGTTTGAGTTGTGGGGCCTGGTTTTATGTGAACTCCGAACCGCTGCACCAATGCGCGGGTCGCAAAGTGTGCGGGACGCGCTGGGGCGGGGTTTCGCTGCAGTGCCGGACTGCGTTTCCGGCGTCAATTCCGGTTCTCGGGAATAAGTCGGCGCGGCCGCCGCTGGGGCAGCTCGGGAGTCAACCGCCGCCGCCGACATGATTCCCTCCGAGCCTCCATTGACCCCGGAATCCTCGCCCGACGAAGGGCATCTATCGGTTTTCGCTGGGCGAAAACCGTCATGAGACGACGGCTGCGCCGAAGTCTGGGAAGCCGGTGCACCGCTGCGAGCGATGGCGAGGATGCCGGCGCGGAGCGGGGTGGAAAGGAAGGGCCAAGCCGCGACAACCTCGGACAACTCGTTCAGCGAGACCGGTTCAAACGCGTTGGGAGGTGCGTCGACTGTTGTAACACATGGATTTACAATGCCACGGCTGCCGGTTCGAACCCTGCATCGCGCACCATTTTGTTATTCTGAGGTGGCGCGGCCGAGCAGGATTTCGGCTGAGCGGCGGGCGGCGCCCTGGTGGTGGGCGAGGGCGGTGTGGGCGGCGGCGGCGAGGCGGGAGGAGTGTTCCGGGGATGCCAGCAGCTCGCTGAGGGCGGAGACCAGTCTGGATTCATCGGGTACTTGGATGATGGCTGAGTGCGCGGTGAGCGAGGACATGAGCGAGGCGAAATTTTCCATGTGGGGGCCGGTGATGACGGGTCGTCCAGCCATGAGCGCTTCGACCGGGTTTTGACCGCCGCGGCCGAGGAAGCTTTTTCCGACGACCACGGCGGTGGCGAGCGGGTACCAGGCGCGCAGTTCCCCGGTGGTGTCGATGAGGAGGGCGTCGAGTGGCGGGGTTGTCGCGTCGGTGGTTGAGGGATCGGTGGTCATCGAGCGTCGGAGGACTTTGATGCCGAGGGCGGAGAGATCGGCGGCCACGGATCCGCTGCGTTCAGCGTGTCGTGGGACGACGATGAGGCGGAGGTTGGGGTGGGTGAGGCGGAGGTCGAGGAAGGCGCGGGCGATGAGGACTTCCTCGCCGGGATGGGTGCTGGCGGCCAGGAGGATGGGGGGAAGCGGGGCGTTCCAAACCGAGGCGAGTCGATTGCTGAAGGCCGGGGTTCGCGGGTCGCCATTCCAGCCGTGGTAATCATGTTTCAGGTTGCCGGTCACGCGCACGGCCTGGGGCCGAACGCCGATAGCCGACCAGCGGTCCGTGTCTTCCGGCTCCGGCACCAGAACTCGATCGAGTTGGGCGAGGAGGGGCGCCACCAGCCACCGGGCGGCCCGGTACCGGCGTTCGGACCGAGGGGAGAGCCGGGCGTTGACGAGGACGACCTCCAATCCGGCTTCGTGGGCTTGATGGACCCAGTTGGGCCAGACTTCAGCCTCCACGAGGATCAGGCGACCGGGACGTGCGACGTCCAACGCGCGACGCACGGCGCCCGGCAGGTCGACCGGGTTGTAAACGACGGGCACGTCGGGCGGCAGTTCGCGTTGGGCGAGGGCATGGCCGGTGGTGGTGGTGGTGGAGAGGAGAAGGGGTTGGCCCGGATCCAGCTTGCGGACTGCCGCAATGAGTTTAGCCGCGACCAGCACTTCGCCCACACTGACGGCATGGATCCACCATGGTTTTTCCAGGCTGGCCAATCGGGCCACGGTGGCCGGCCGGAACCACCCCAGTCGTTCCTTCAGATCCTGCGCGGTGCCCCCGCGCTGGCGCATTTTCCGCCATTGCGCCGGCAAGGCCGCCACCAGGAGCGGCGGCAGGACAAGATTGTAGGCGGCACGCACCACCGCCGATCTCACTCGGAGCGGCCGGTGAGTGGGGGCCTCACCTCCAGGAACGAGATGCGGCTCGCCCCGTAGGTGCGCTGGTCGAGCAGTCGCCATTGCGGTGGAATCGCCAGCATGGCCGGCCCCGCATGGCTTTCCAAAACAAAAAGTCCTCCTTCCGCGAACACTTCCGGGAGGGCGGCGGAGTCGAGCAGCGCCGCGGCGAAGTCACTATCGACGAGTTTTTTACGGTACGGCGGATCGGCGAAGACCAAGTCGTAGGTTTCGCGCCCGGCGGCGGATTTCAGCCAGGCAAAGACATCGGCCTGCCGCACCGCCACTCTGTCACCGAGCTTTGCCTTGGTGGCATTGCGGCGAATCAAGGAACAGGCTTCGCGCCCGCTCTCGATGCACAAGGCCGAGCGTGCTCCGCGGCTGACGGCTTCGAGGGCCAAGGCGCCTGATCCCGCGAACAGGTCGAGCACGCGCGCCTGCGGCACGCGCGGTGTCAGGATCGAAAAAACGGCACTCCGCACGCGGTCCGTGGTGGGCCGGGTGTCATCGGATGGGCTCAAAAGTGGAATTCCGCCGGCAGTGCCGGCTATGATGCGCATTGCCACGATGCTGGCCCTGATCGATCGCGCGATCAACGCTTCAGCGCAGATCATCCAAGGCGCGATGGAGGGGGAGTTGCACCGCCTCGGCGACCTGCTCGACCGTCAGCGTGGCCATCCCGGTTTCGTCGGCGAGGCAGGTCATGGTGACACCGGCCAAGCCGCAGGGGATGATGGCGTGAAACCCTTCGAGGCTCTGCGGCGTGACGTTGAGGGCAAACCCGTGCAGAGATATCCAGTGACGAACGCCGACGCCAATGCTCGCCAGTTTTCGCGACCCCACCCAGACACCGGTGAGGTCTTCGCGACGGGTGGCGGGCACGCCCAGCACTTCACATGTGCCGATGAGCGCCAGCTCCAGGGCACGCAGGTAGCGATGCAAATCCTTGCCGCGGGCTTGCAGGTCAATGACCGGATACCCGACGAGCTGGCCGGGGCCGTGGTAGGTCGCCTGGCCGCCCCGGCTGATTTCAACGACCGGGTGCGGCAAAACACCGCGGCCGGCGGCGAGGGACGACTTGTCCGGAGTGCGGCCGATCGTGTAAACGGGGTCGTGCTCCAGGAGGAGTACCGTGTCGCCGAGGCGGCCCGCGCGGCGGGCTTCGACAAGATCGTGCTGCAGTAGCAGCGCCTGATCGTACGGCAGGCGCCCGAGCCAGCGGAAATCGAGCGTTGGGAGCGCGGTGCGGGATCGATTCATCCTAAGAACCGGGAGGTGAACCACGAATTACACTCGAACCATGATTCCGGTGGTGTTCTTGAGTGGATCATCCGACTGGAAGTGAGTGAGTCCAATGGCCAGGGCATCGGCGGCGTCAGGCGCGGGAGTTTCGGTAAGGCCGAGCAGGGCGCGAATCATGAACGCGACTTGTTGTTTTTGGGCGGCGCCTTTTCCGACGACGGCCTGTTTGACGCGGCGCGGGGCGTACTCGAAGATTTCGAGCTGGTGTTCGGCGGCGGCGAGCAGGGCGGCGCCGCGGGCGGCGCCCAGGATGATGGCGGTTTTATAGCTTTGGACGAAGATGACGCCCTCGACCGCACAGACGTGTGGGCGATGATCGCGAATGACGCGATGCAATTCCTCTCGGATGGCGACCAGACATTGCGACTGACGGCGTGAGGCCGGATTGGTGATCACGCCCCACGTCAACGCCCGGGTTTCGCGGCCCAGGCGCTCGAGCACGGCATAGCCGGTATTCCGCAATGCCGGGTCAACGGCCAATACCCTCATCGATGGAGCATGGATGCTGACGGGCTGGCCGCCAGCGGAAATCCGGTCATGGGAAGAGTGTCCTCACACGCACGAACAGACGATTGGGTTCGGCCAGTGGTAGGGCGGTGCGCCAGAGGATTTCCGCCGTGCCGTCGCTGAGGTCATCAATGCCGACCCGCACCATGCCGACCGGTTCAGAGGACCAGGTGACCAAGTCCGAGCCGCTTTGGGCGGCGAAATCCACGTCCTCGGCGGCTCGCACCACCCTCAGTGACAACCAGCCGTAGGTCATGGGACCGGTGCCAGGATCGAAGTCGGCCAGGAAAAAGCTCGGCAGGTGCGCGGCGCCATCGGGCAGCCGCGGGTTGGCTCCAACACCGTATTCGAAGGCGTTGGTGGTACCGTCGGACTCGGCGTCGGCGGCGGGACCGGAAATCGACGGATCGCTGGCCTCAGCGGCGGTGAACTTGTCGAGGCGCCAGTCGTCGTAGTGGAGGCGATCGTCCTCGCATGGCGCGCCGCCGACGGCGGTACTGAGGCGCCAATTCTCGGGAAGCGCGTGATTGGGATTGGACTCGGGGCGGATGAGGACGAGGCATGGGCCGAGTCCGTCGGCGGCGGGCGGCCAGGGGGCTTCGTCCTCATAGCGGAGGGAATGGATAGTGGATCCGTCGCGGGCGAGCAGTTGCAGGGATTCGCCGCCGTTCGAGAGGCCGGTGTCGTTCACGAAGACGCCGGCCACCCGGCGACTGGCTCCGTAACGGTGCGCGATGGCGGCTGCATTGCGCACGAGCAGGACGCGTCCACCCGGCTCGATCTCCCGGTGGGGGGAAGACTCGGTGATTGCCAGGTCCAGGCCGGGGCCGAAGCTCACCCCGACCAGATCGACCGGCTGGGAGGCAGTGTTCATGAGTTCGAGGAATTCGAATTCGTCCTGGTTGGTATAGCCGGCGGCGATCTCGGCGGCGGACGGGGCGAGCGGGTGGTAGTGGATTTTCGAGATGACGAGGTTGCTGGCGGCGGCGGGCAGGGCGGCGACCGAGAACCACGCTTCGTTGAGTGCGGACCAGGTTGAATCGATGAGGATGCGGGCTTTGACGCGGCGGGAACTATTCAGAGTGATGGGCCCGACATACGTCTGAGCCGTGGGCGAAACGGCGCCTGTCCACTCGGCGCGCGGGTCCGTGCCGTCGAGGGTATAGTGGATCGTTCCGGAGCTGGAGGTGTTCGGGTTGTTGATCTTGAGTGCGAAACCAGCGGTCACCGAACCGCCGTGCTGGGGGTTGTTGGTGGCGTTGTCTTGGAATTGCGGCGCGGCGGTTGACGGATAGAGCGGGGAAAGCGTGTTGCCGACGCGAAAGGTGCGGAGTTGGTTCAGAGCGGTGGATGACGGCGTGGTGCCCAGTCCGGCGCGTCCGGGCAGCACAGTATTGAGGATGCGGTTTTTTTCGGTCGTCCAGGCGCCGGTGTACGTGTACGGGTTGGTGTCGACGCGGTTGTCGCCCCAGCGAGCCGATTCGCCGCGCACTCCGGCCGGTTCGATTTCGGCGAAGCGGCGGCTGAAAGCGGCGCGCAAACCGGCCACGCTGAGAATGCCGTCATTAAACAGGTGGGCGTGAACGGCATCGGCAAAGCGCAGTCGGAATTCCGCGTTGACCGCGAGCTTGCGCATGATGGCGCCCGGGCCGCCGTCATCGCCGGTCCAATTGCCGCCGGTGATGGCATTGTCGCTGGCCGACTTAAAGACATGCTCGGCGTCCCACGAATGAAAACGCCATTTGCCGTCGGGCAGATGGCGCGGGAACGAGGCGTAGTAGTTTTTGTGCGGCCAATCAGTATTCGCGGCCACGGTGTTGAGCAGGATGTAGTCGATGAAATCAGGAATGTCGATTTTCGCGGCCGCGGCCTCGAAGGCGTTGCGTTGGGTGAGGTCGGGTGCCGGGTTTGGGCTGACGCGCCCGATGCCGAGCCGATCCATGAGTTCCTCGTAGTTCTTGAGGGTCGTGCAGTTGAGGAATTGCGGGTCGGTGCTGGACCCGAGCGGCAGAGCTGGATTGATCAACGCGGAGTTGATGACGTTGTTGAAGAACGTGCCGCTGTCCGTGCTGTGTTTCGCCGAGTGTTTGAAAATGTCCCAGTCGTCCTGGGAGCCGCCCCGATAATCGGCCATGAACTTTTCGTTGGGCTTTTCGTGCAGGATGTAGAGGCCCCAGTAAAGGCCGTTGAGGAAATAATGGACCGGCCGGCTGTGCGGCGCGTAGCCACCCAGCGCCTTGTTGAGGTCGGACACGACGTGGTCGCGGACGTAATCGCCGCGTGATTGCTGGCCTGAATCAGGGTGCAACCACGTTTGGTTGAGCCGGGCGTCCATGATGAACAGGTCGTGCGTCGGGGCGCCCTCGTCCCCGTACACCGGGAAGTCGACATCCGCTTCCGTCTTCACGCGCATCGACAGCTTGTAGCTCTTCCACCGGTTTTGGCTGGTCCCCCCGAAGACATGGACATTGCCATTGATTTGAAACCCCCGATTGATCCACGGGCTGTCGGGCGATTCGCGGTACATGTTGGGGTTTTCCGGGTCGCCCAACGGATTGATCATTTCAATCGAGCACGCCCGGTCGGTCCCTTCGTTGGGCACGCCGACGGCTGAACCGACGTAAAACCCGCGCTGATCGACCGGTGGGGGATTGCTGGCCGCGGCCGTCGACTGGGGGCCAAACGCCTGAACCCAGCCGGTGACGACGGACACGATGGGGAGGGATTTGAGATCCTCGGCCGAGAAGCGGTTGGCGGCGGCCGCGTGATTGACGATGGCGGGGTCGACTTCCCAATCGGGACCGGGAGGCGAGCGCACACTGTCTCCGCTGGCGCCCCAGTTGTAGGTCATGGCGGGAGTCAGGCCCAGGCTCGGCAGCGGGCCGTTTTGGGTGAGGACCTGGGCCGGAAAGACGTACGTCTGGGTGTCGATGTTCGTCGAGCCATAGCCGCTTTTCCAGGCGCGGGCGCGGACGAGGGTGGTGCCGGTGATTTCGAATGAAGCGGAGGGGGGTGTGGTGTCATTGGCCGCGGCGATTTGAGTGCCGTGGTTTGATGACGGGGCGGTGCCGTCGAGGGTGTAGGCGATGGTGGCGCCTGGGGTGTCCGACGTGATGAACAATGTGAACGGGGCATCGTAGATCCCGCGATTCACGCTGAAGCGCGTGTCGGCGCAGAACTGGGTGATCCCGGTTCCGGGATTCGCGGCCCCCGGCGAGTCCTGCTCGAAGAACACGGGAGCGGCCGAAGGATTGTTCGCGGGAAACCCGTACGAGACGCCCTGGCGTTGCGGTGGATACGGGGCCGAGGGAGTGCCAATCTGACTGACCACGGACCAGCCACCCTGGCCGTCGGGTTGGCTCAGCAGGACGGATCCCCCGTCGTCGAGTTTGAATGGGGTATGCGGTTCGACGTTGGCCACGTTGCGTTCATGCCCACCGCAGAAGACCAGCTTGTAGGCGCCGGCGGCGATGGTGGTCGGGGTGGTGGCCGGTGCCACCGGAGCGGCAAACACCCATTTGCCCGGCACCAGCGGATCATCGCTCAGCGCCCAGCCGGTCAGGTCGACCGTGGTGGCGCCCGCATTGCGCAATTCGATCCATCCAGGGCTGCGGCCATCCATGTCCAGCTTGGCATCCGGGTCGTTGGGACGTCCCGGGTTGTGGACGAGAAATTCATTGACGACGACCTGACCGGGAGCGGCCACGGCGCCCACCAGACTGAGGATGACAGCGAAAAGACCGCCCGCAGGGTGGGGGGCCGGACGGTGAAGGAATTCGAGCATCGGGGGTGGAGTCGTTTCTTCACGAAATTGTCACGTATCGGCACCGCCCCCGTCAATGCACGATGAGGAGAATATTGGGCGGCCGCCGGGAGTGGCGGACTGGAGGCGCCTCCTGAAGTTTGTCGACTTCCTTGCCTTGGGCACCGCTTGAGAAGGCAACAAGGGGCGACGTGCATCACGCGTCCACTGACTACGAGCCCGGGAGGTCTCGTCCCACCTCCGGCCTCAAGCGCTCGTCAAAGGCTGGCTTCAATGGGCACAAACTCTCGCGATTCTAAAACGGCACCTGATCTTCGTCGTCGTGATCGGGGGGAGGGGAGTCCGGGGCGGGGCGCGGGGTGGGGGAAGTCGCTGGGCGCGAAGCGGCGGAGGGGGCGCTCGGTCCGCCGTCATGTTGGCCGGATCCGCCGGGGTCGCCGCCACCGCCCGAGTCTCGGGATCCGAGGAGCTGGATGCCGTCGCCGATGACTTTGAGTTTGCTGCGTTTCTGCCCAGTTTGTTTATCGTCCCAGGTATCGAGTTGGAGGCGGCCTTCGACGAAGAGGGGGCGTCCTTTTTTGCAGTACTGGTGGACGATTTCGGCGGTGCGTCCCCAGAGCGTGATGTCGATGAAGGTCACTTCCTCACGCTTTTCCCCGCTCTCAGTGCTGTAGATGCGGTTGACGGCGAGCCCGATGTCGGTAACGGCCTGGCCCTTCGGGGTGTACCGGATTTCGGGATCCCGGGTGAGATTCCCGATCAGCATGACTTTGTTGAGCGAGGCCATGGTGCGGTCGGGGGCGGCGGTCGGGGTGGGAGTTACTGACGGGCGTTTTTCTTGAGCACGTGCTGCAGGAAGACGTCGGAATTGAGTTTGAGCCGGCTGCGGACTTTTTCGACGGCATCGGGCTCGGCTTCGAAATGGAAGTTCGCGTAAAATCCCTCGTCGATTTTGCGCGGAGTGTAGGCAAATCTTTTCCGTCCGAGTTGGTCGATTTGCTCCAGGCGTGCGCCTTCCGACTCGATTTCCTTGCCGATTTGGCCAAGGATCTTGTCGATGCTTTCTTCCTTGCCCCGGGTGTCGAGGACGATGGTCAATTCGTATTTTTGGCTCATGGGGTGGCTGGTGGGGCTGGCGTCGGTGAGGGGTCGATGGGATTGGGTGGCACGGGGGCGGTCGGCGGAGGGAAGCCGGGCTCGGGCCGGTTAAACTGATTCATGGCTTTGGAAAAGCCGAAGCGAGCCGCGTAGTTTAATGCCTCCACGGCGCGGTCAAGTCGTTTCTCCAGGAGTCGGCGTTCGACGTCGGAGAATGGGCTGAGGACATGACCGATGGCTTCAGGGAGATGCGGGCCGCTGGCCCCGATGCCGAAGCGGAGGCGAGGAAACTCCTGGGTGCCGAGGTGGGCGATGAGCGATTTGACGCCATTGTGGCCGCCGGCCGAGCCCCCGGCGCGCAATCGAAGCACGCCGAACGGGAGGTCTTTGTCGTCGTAGACCGCGACACAGGCGGCGGGCGGAATTCGATAGAAGGCGGCGACGGCGGCGGCGGCTTCGCCGCTCAAGTTCATGTACGTCTGGGGCTTGACGATCCAGAGCTCGCCCACGCGCGCCAGTTCGGCCCGCCACTTTTTCTCGAGCGAAAACCGGGAGCCCGCGGCGGCGGCCAGTCGGTCGACGATCATCCATCCCACGTTATGGCGCGTCTCCGCGTATTGCCGGCCCGGATTGCCCAGCCCGATCAGCAGGCGAATCGGGGTGTCGGTGGGATCGGGCATGACTGCGGGACAGGAATCGGCCTCGGTCGCGGGTGAGTCTGACGAAGAGGATTGGGGACTCCGAATCGCGCCTGACGGGGCGATGGCGCGGACACGACATTATAATTTTGGGACGAAGACGTCGAGGTCGTAGGCCGGCGGCAAGTCGTCAACCGTCTGGATTTTCTCGAGGTTCGGGTACCGCGAGAGCGGTTCCACCTCGAGTGTTATGCGCGACCCGAGCGGGCGCTGATTGATCGAGGTGTACTGATTATTCATGACGATGAGATGAGCGATGCGAATCGCCTTGGCCGGGTAATTGCCGCGCTGCACCGAAACGATTTCGTATTCATAGACCCCGAGCGCGCTGCGGTAGGTGACTTCGCCGAGGTTGCGCACGGCGGATTTTTGGCGGAGGACGACCTCCACCTGAAGCGCGGAGGACTCGGTGGTGGGAGGCGAGTTGGGTGGGGGTGGGTCGGCGGATTCGGCGCGACGCACGGTGACCGGAGGATCGTCGGGGGTGGGAGACGGGGGCGGGGTGGCGGATGCTTGTTTTCTCGTGGGTTTGTCAGGCGCGTTGGGGGTGCCTCCTTTGCGCCGGAAAATGTCCCAGAGTCCCCGGCCGCGGGCTGAGCCACCCGATCCCCCGGCTTCCGGATCGCTGGTGCGCGCCGCGACGGCGTGCCGCCGGCTGCCGGACCCCATCCGCGCCGAAAAGTGGATCACGTCTTTGGCCACCAAACGGGACCAGGCGGCCGCTTCCGTGGGGCCGTAATGGATTCCGTCGGTGCCGGGATAGGGGTCGGTGAAGCGCGTGACCGCATAGCTGTCAAAAGTTCGCCCGTACCGGCTGCCCACCCGAAAAAGGATCGCGCGCATCTCGGCCTGAAGATCCGGAGCAAACCGCTTGGGATGGGCGGTCGCGGGCGTGATCCAGTACAGGCGAGCGCCTGAGGCGGTGACGATCTGGCCGATCCGGTTGAGTAGGCGCTCGAGTTCCGCGACGTTCTGGGCTTTGGGCCGGCGTTTCGACGTGAGCACGCTATACATGTTGGTGCCGCCCTGGATGACGACGACGTTCGGTCGCCACTTCTGCACCATCTCATCCAGCTTGGGAATGCGCGATAGGTGCGTCACCCGAAATTCCTTCTTCGGTGTCTTTTCCCAATACCCGATGTTGGTCGAGGTCGCGCCGTATTCAGGCAGCCAGTCATAGGCCGAGGCCCCACCCGTGACCGAGGTGTACACTTCCAGCCCGGCCGCACGCATCTGCGTATCCAACGTGCGGCCAAACGCGCCTTTCGAAAACGAATCACCCAGATACAAAACCCGAGTTACGCCCTGCGCCGGCACCAGGACCGCCAGCCAAAGAAGTACGGCCATCCACCCGGTCGCCAGACCGGGAGCCGGACATCGAACGCAGCGAGGCAACATCGTCATGGCAGCAGGGGAGCCAGGCAGTCGATTGACCACGCCGCGCTCAATAAAACCCACAAGCTAGACCATTTTGGGGTTCCCGCAACCGCGGGCACATGGGGGGAGGCGCGGTGGCGCTTGGGCGTGGGTAAGGGGGTAGGAAATCTGAGATTTGAGATTTGAGATCGAGATAAGAGAGATCGAGATAAGAGAGATCGAAATAAGGAACAGGGTGAGGACGGCATCCGCGGCAGCGGAAACGCCTTCCGCCACCTTTTCTAGGGCGATTCGGAACGCGCCGTCATGAGCGAAAGGCCTTGCGCCCGAGGCTCCGCGCGCCGGGTAAACCCGGTACACCGACCTCAAGCGACCGCCGACAGGGCTACCTCGCGCGGACGCGGACGCGGGTAAAGATTTGCGGATTACTTTTCATGTCCTCCGGGACAGCGAAAACGAGTGACGTGGCGGAGGCTTCGATCGGCAGGGCGGGGGACCACAACTGAAGCGAGGCGCTAATTTCGCCGATGATTTCAGCGTGATCGGCGTTGGGAACTCGAGGCACGGAGAACGCGGGGCCTTGCGGAGTCATGAGGAACGAGATGGCCGGGTTGGGGCCGAGCGCGTAGACCAGCAGGTCGTCCGTGAGCGGGGCGGTGTCTGACTCGCCCGGGGCGCCTCCCGCGGCCAGGCTGGCGCGCCAGTGGAACGGGTTGTCATGGTCTGGGTTGGTCCAGGGGGCGATGAGCACGAGGGCGGGGCCTAGGCCGTCGGGCATGGTGGGCCAGGGCGGGGCGTCGTTGTAGGTGAAATCCTTGATGATGACGCCGCCCGGCGCTTCGAGTCGGAGGCGTTCGCCAGCGTTGTTGAGGGCGGTGTCGTTGAGGAATTGGGAGGCGGTCAGGACGAGCCGGGCGCCGGGAGCCAGCAGGGTGCCATCGGCGAAAGCGTAGTCGATTCCGGAGGTGAACGCGCAGCCAGTCAAATCGACCGGGTGGGTGGGGGAAATGTTCATGAGCTCGATGAATTCCGATTCTTCGGGACCCGCGGGATGATAATGAACTTTGCTGATGACGATGTTGGCCTCGCTGGCGGGCTGAATGGGGGATGTGTTGGTGAGGGTGATCGCGTCGCTGCCGACTGGCACCCCGCGGCCGTCGTGGGCGGTCAGTGTGAGCGTTTGAGCGCCCGGAGCGAGCGGGACGGTGAGGCGCCAGGAATTGGCATCGATCCAGGTGACAGGCAGGGATTCGGGCGACCCGTTGAGGCGGATGTCGCGCACCTCGACCCAGCCATCGCCTTCCAGCACGGCGCTGGGTCCGTCGACGGTGAAATCGGCGCCGCCATTGGTGGTGACGGAGAAGGCGACTGGCGGGATTTGAACGTTGATCTGGCTGAGCACGTGCGAGCGTCGTCCGTTGATGTTGGAAATGAAGTTCGTGTAGGTTTCGCCGGCGGTTGTGCCATAGTGGGTCAGCCAGCGGGTCATGTAAGCGGCGTTAAAAGTCGTGTCGATAATGTGTTTGAGGTGGCCGAGGAAGAGACGTTTAAAGCGCGGTCGATTGATGACTTTTTGGATGTTTTTGTCACCGGTGAGCGGGGCAGTATTGGGCACGGCGAAAACGAAATTCCAGTCCCACGGGATGGCGGTGATTTTGCCATCGGGGGTGGGCGGCATGTAAAAATTGAGGTTATGCGGGTTGCTGGTGGGGCCGCCGGGGCGGGCATAGGCGTCGTCGATGCAGAAGAGCGACATCATGGCGAGGCAGCGCATCCATTCGTCGACATCCATGAGCGGCTCGATGGCCTGCTCGAAGGCGAGTTGCTGGGCGGCGGTGCCGACCGGCATGCTGAGGGTGCGGCACATTTGCACGAAACGGGCGTTATCGTTGCGGGAGAAGTTATTGAGCCACCGGTAGGCGTGGCGGTACTGGCCGCCATCGGGGCCGAGGTCGGCGAGGTCGAGCTGGACCACCCAGCCAATGCCGCTGGTGGTAAGGTTTTTGATGCCTTCGGCGTTTCCGGCGCGGATCGTGCCATTGGCGAATGTTTGGGTCGGGACGCGGATGCCCTCGAGTTTGAAGAGGGTGCCGTCCGATCCTTCGGGGTAAAACTCGTCGAGCCAGCTGTTGCTGAATCGCTCCATTTCCATGCGGGCGGAGCCGACGATGTCCGACCGGAAGCCGATGAGGTGGATGACGTCGTTGTAATTGTCGGGCAGGCCGCCGGCGTGATTGATGGCGTGCTTGACGACGATTTCGTTGATGCCGGAGCGGCGGACGGAGACGGTGCGTTGGGAGCCGCGAAACAGGTTGTCGGCGGGGAAGGTGATACTTTCGCCGGCAGTCGCAAAACTGCTGCGGCTGAACATGCTGCCGCGCAGCCGGACTTTGCCGTTGTAGTAGATGTCGCGCTCGTTGTGGACGATGGTGCACCCGCGGCGTTGGTTGCTCATCATGTCGACGGAATTTGCCAACGCGGTGGCGTCGGCGGCGGTGGTGATGACGCGGAGGTTTTGTTTGGTGGGGACGGCGCGGTTGTCGTTGACTCGGATCAATGCTCGTGAGGCCGGGCCCGCAGCTGGCCAAGTGGCCGCGGCGGGGACGGGAGCGGCATCCTCGGCTTCAAGATAAAATTGGATGATCGCGTTGGCATTTTGTCCGGGAATCGTGGCGGTGTGGCGGCCGTCCGGCGTGGTGGTCATCGGGACCGACAGGAAAGTCGCCGCGCCATTGACGCTGTAGCGCACGGCCACGGTGCCGAGTCCCTGAGGATCGGAGACGCGTGTCGTCACGGCGATCGGGGTGGAAGGGGCCGGGACGACGGGGTGGTGTCGGGTGTGGGAGAAAGTGGGGCCAAGATTGGGCTCGAAGACCGAGTTGCGGGCGCCCGGAGTGCCGCTTCGGGCCGGTTGCTCGAGCAGAAACGTCTTGGTCACCTTGTTGTAATAAATTTCCGTGTGCAGCCACGGGCACCCCCGCAGCCATTTGGCTCGCAGCGAGATGGTATATTGACGGTTGTTGACGACCGGGACGATGGTGATGCCCGATTTAAAGGTGGTCTCCAGGAGGTTGTGCATGTAGAGGAGCGGGCCGGTCGTGTGCACTCGGAGCACCGGATTGCCGACATCATCGACCACGCTGGAGGCACCGTGATTGCCGAGCACGCGCCAGACGGGTTTGAGCGGCGTGTCGAACGCGCCATTCTGGATCAATTCCACGGTGGGCGCGGTGGTGACTTCGCGGACCGAGACGTCGTCCACCAGCACCTCACCTTCCTCAAGCAGGCCCAGACGCAGTTCGTGAAACGCGGTGGTGCCGGTATTGGTGATGGTGGGCGAATAAATCGGGGTGCGGGCGGTGGCGGTGACCGTGTAGTTTTTCCATTCCGAGCGCGTGGATTCGTCGCTGTTCGCCCAGCTTTCGGGCACGCTGTTGTCCGCCTCGGGATGGCGGAGCTCCAGGCTGGATCCCAGCCCGTCGGTGTAAATGGGCCACGGCTCCTTGTCCCGATAGAACACGGTGTCGACGGGATTTCCAAATGCGTTGCGCAGGATCAGTCGTTCGCCGCGGTTGCTGAGGCGCCCCGAAAAATCCCCGATCACCGGCACCTCAGGGTGGGCCGCGGAGAACGCGGCGGCCTCATTGGAGATACAGAGGTAACCACCGGAGGGAATCATCGTGCCGACTGGAAATACAAATTCGATCCCATCGGTGATCCGCCATCCGCCGAGGTCGACCGGACTGCCGGAAGTGTTGTAAAGTTCGACCCATTCCTCTTCGTTTTCGACGTACGGCAGGTACTGCGGTCGGCGATGATACATGATTTCGTTGATCACGATGGGGGCGGTCACCGCGATCCGGTTGGCTGCGGCCTTGGTGATGTCATCCGGTGTTTCGGCGGTGAGAAACTCCCCGGGGCCGCCGTCCGCGATCGGTGGGCGACGCAGTTGATGTCGGCCCGATTCGACCAACACCGCATCCACCACCGAGTCCCGGTCGGCCGAGTACAAGAATAGCTTTTCGCCATCGGCCGGGCGCAAGCCGGTGGCACTGCCCTCCAGCACCAGGAACCCGCCGCCTGCCAACACCATGGACGGCAGCGTATGGCTTGCGCCTTGGCTCGATTCGAGCACGAATCCAGTCAGGGTGAGCGGCTCGGTGCCGTGATTCAAAAGTTCGATCCAGGGAGTCTCGTCCTCGGCGGGCGTGATCTCGTTGATGACCAATGGCAAATCGGGAGGTCGTTCGTTCGTCGATCCCGCGGGGGGGCCAAAGACCTCGATTTCATTCAGCCCGACGTTCTGACCATACCAGGAAGTGAGGGATTCGAATTTGATGTAGCGCGCGGTGGCCATCGCCAACCCATTACCGGGGGAGATCAGGTCGCCCGGAATGGGCGAATCGGCGTGCAGCGGGGCGATCGGCGATCGGTTGGTCAAGCTGCCGGTGTAGAGCGGGACGGGATCGACGGGTTGGTGGGAGGCGTCGACCGCGGTAGCCGCCAGCAAGCGGAACTCGGCGGTGCCGCGATCATTGAACTGATGGTTGTGCGTGTTTCGGAGAAGGATCTGGCTGATTTCAACCGGGGCCTTCAAATCGAGCACAAAACTTTCCTGTGCCACTCCGTCGCGGCCCAGCCAGTAACTGGAACCAAAAACATCGCTGGCTGAACCATCCGCCACGTTGGCGGCGGAAAAATCGTTTGGCGGCACGCCTTCATTGAAGGCCAGGTTCGGGTAGGCGCCGCTGCCCGCGATGACCGGTTTTCCCAAGGCCAGGTTTTTCCGGGGCATTTGGTTGGGCAGCGTGAATCGCGTGACGAGATGCCCGACCTGCGAGGCATCCATGGCGCCATGCCAGATGCCGACGTCGTCGACCAAGCCGTCGAAGTACGTCATGCCGCCGCCTGAGTTGGATCCGATCATCCAACGGGTGCCATTGGCGGCCAGCGTGGTGAGGGCGAGCGGGGTGCCCTCCTCCGTGCCATTGACGAACAACCGCATCAGGCCGTCGATGGCCGCCACGATGGCCACGTGATACCACTGCCCCGCCACTGCCACCGTGGTCCCCGTCACCGTGCGCGCCGTGCCCGCCACCGTGTAATGCTCAAACACCCCCTGTGCCGACATCCGGATCTGGTGCGTCCGCAGCACCGTCGGCCCGCTGGCATTCGTGCGCACGACAATCGATTGCGCCCGGATCACATCGGGCCTTACCCAGGCGGCGACGGTATAAGCCACCGGATTCACGGGATCCGGGATATTGACGTGACTGTTCGTTCCATTGAGGTCGAGCGACTGGCCCTGGGCGATCAATGGCGCCACGTCCGCACTGTATACCGGGCCATTGAGCAGCGCGCCGTGGCGTCCGTTGCCGGAACTGTCGTCGGCCGTTCCGTCAAAGGGATACCAGCGGTCAACGGTCCTCAGCACTCCGTCCGGCGGGATCGTGCCGTCGTAACTCGGCACGGTGAAATTATATCGACCCGGTGTGCCACCCACCTCCAGGCTCGCCCGCCAATTCTCTGGTAGCCCGCTGTCCCGCATCTCATTGCGCTTGGCCAGCGTGGCCCCCGATCCGTCCGCCGCCACCGGCCACGGCGCGGTGTCGCCGAAGTCGATTTCATCCATGCGGCGACCGTTGTTGTTCTTCAACGTCACCGATTCGCCTGCGTTGTTCAGCGTGTTCGCCCACGGGCCTGCCACCGTCGCCAAGCCCGTCGCCGCCATCACCGCCGCCGGATCCGCCGCCACCACCAAGTACCGGCCACTCCCAATCACCGTGCCCTCGGGAAACACATAGTCCACACCCCCATCCAGCCGCCACCCCGACAGATCCACGTCCACCGAATTCTGGTTCTTCAACTCGATCCACTCGCCCGCCGCCTCGCCCGCCGCCGGATGATAATGCACCTCGTTGAACGTCACCACTGAGTCGATCGCCCGCGCCTCACGACCGCCCAGCCACAGGGTCATCAAAAGAAGAATCAGAACCGGGCATCGAGTCGTCACACGCATGGAGAATTGGGGGAATGAGCCGCGTCATTATGCCGACCCCAGGCCCCGCTGTCCCATAAAAAAATCACTTGCTTCCAACCCGTCATCAGCCACTCTCCCTGTTCACACCTTCCACTTCTATGCGGGCGTAGCTCAGGGGTAGAGCGCAACCTTGCCAAGGTTGATGTCGGGCGTTCGAATCGCCTCGCCCGCTCCATGTTTAGCCTCAGCGAGGTAGGGAGCGAGGGGTCAGCGCGTGAGGATTAAATTGAGATAACGTCCGCCACAGTGTGCGGGCATTCTCTCATGAATGAAGGGTCGTTCCGTCCAACGTCAGAACGCGGTTGGTACTGGTTGGTGTCGACAGCCGAACACGCTGAAAATCCCAACGCTCGTCGACACGCTGGCCGTTCAAACCGACCAACGGGGCGCTTCGCATCAAGACGGAGTGGCACCGCTTACGCCCGCCGCCGATTCGTCTGCACGCGCCGCACGCCGCCCACCGCACCGATCGCGCACGCGAAGAGGGCGAGAGTCCCGCCAGTGTCAGGCACGCCACGCGTCTCGAAATCAACCGTGACGAAGCTTCCCGACCCGTAGACCGCGTCCGGGTTCGGAGCGTCATCCAGGAATTCGTAAAGAGTCAGGAACACGTCGCCATCCGACGAGAAGCTGCTGGCGGCCAGAACGCCGCCTGTGGAAATCGGATCAGAGTTGTTGAGGCCGCCCCATAAGGAGATGTCAATATCGCCGTCAAAGCTGACGTCGTCAATCGTATCAACGGCAATCTGAAGCTCCGATGACCAGCTTGGTTCTGTCATGGTCGCATTGATTTCAAATGTCACCGCAATCACCCTGCCGGGGACGCCAAAGCTTGTCGTCAGCGTTGGGAAACTGGAGGCGAAGTCACCCTCGCTGGGAAGGCCGCTGATGTCGAAGGTGTGGCTCAAGATGGCCGCGTCGGCGGTGGGAGTGACGTAAAGTGCGCCAAGGCAAAGCGCGGCAATGGCGGTGAGGTTGGATTTCATGGAGTGTTTGGGTGGTTTGATTCGGGAGTTCTGGTTGCTGCTGTCAAATAGCTTCCCATAATTGAGAATATTCTCGCTGGCGTCAATCTAATTTATTGAATCGCTCCAATAATGAAACGAATTTGCAGAAGCAGCGGAGAAATTTTGTTTTTGTAATTTTTATATTTAATCTCGCCTAGAGACTTGTTCCCATCCGGGTTATTAGGGTTAGCAGGAATTTGCTTCCGGCGGCCGGCGCTGGGAAAGGGGGGAGTGGGTCATGTGAGGGGGTGGGTAGGGGTCTGATCGACGTGTGGTTGGACACGGGCTGGTCAGACCGGGATCTACGCGAGAATCCGTCCGCTGATATCCAGAGGGTATTCCCCACCGAGGGAAGGGGGTGGCAGTGCCCAGATGGAGCGGTTGAGCCGCTTCAGAACCCAATCCGGTACCTGAACTCCAGCGTGTGGCAAGGGCAAGGCCGCGGCGTGGTCTCCTCGCTCCACCAGTGCTCCCACTCGTACGGGCAGGTCGAAGCAGAAATCCCCATTATGTCGGATTTCTTTACAGCGCGTCGGAAAAACTTACACACAAACCCAGTTTTGCGAACTAAAACCACCGCTGGCAAAGAATTTTAGTCGGCAACAAAATATGGTACAAACAATTGGACTGCAGTCGTATACAACTCAACAAAGCGGACTGCCAAGGGGACACGTGGAATTTTTGGTATGAATATTGCAGTTACATTTATTGGGTTTTCAATAATAGAATGCAAATTCCGTATTTGTTAACCTTCAACAATAAACACACTACCAAAACCAACAAACCACAAAAAAATGAAAAAGTTGTCATTACTGGCCGCCCTGGCCCTCGGAGTTACTGCATCGACTCAAGCTGCCTACATCGTGATCGACGACAGTGATCTCAACACGATTACTATCACGGCGGGTGACTTCGAGAATGGATTCTCCGTGAACGGAAACCCATTTGCCTTTGGCCTTGGGGTTTCCGATTCCGTCACCCTGCCTGACGGTGGATACGAATTCGATGGCAGTTGGATCGATCTTGGCGATAGCGGCGCTGGGGCGACGTCCGACATCCTTTTCTCGGAGTCGTCTGATCCCACAGGCATTACCAGCGGAGTCGCGGCTGTTGCGGCCAGCGATGGATTCTTCGGTTCACTGACCGGGTCCAGTTTCGGCGGATATGCCGGCTTCGTTTATTTTAATGCTGGTGGCGCGTTTGACCAGAATAGCGGCACGCAGGTTGGCGGCCTACCGTTTCTGTCGATTTCTTTCACTCCGGAAGCGACCGGCACGGTGCCTGATGGTGGGAACTCCATGATGCTCTTGGGCTTGACCACCTGCGCTCTCGGTTTGATCGGTCGTCTGATCCGTCGCTAAGCGGTGGATTTCTTCATCAGCGATTCATCAGGTTGAAAGTTCTCAAGCCGGCTGGAGTCACGCTCCAGCCGGCTTTTTGTCGATTCGGCGATGGACTACAAGCCTCCGGCGACTTCGAGCCGCACGCACCGGGCCGCGGTGTCGTTGGTCAAGTTGGGCTGACCGAGTGCGGCCAGTCATTGCCGAAAGGTTAAATGGAACGGTTGCGGATGGAAACAGGCCTGGTCAAAGAACTCGGTCGTGGGTTCGTGCAGAATAGATTCCCCGGAATGGCTAAACACCACCCCGGCATTGCCATGACCCACGGCTTGGGCGGCCCAGCCGATGGAATGCCGCCCGGGTGGCAACGTTGCTTGCCCTTTCAGTTTCTTGCGTCATTGCGCCTCGTCCGACGAGGTTGGTCCGCTCACAAGACTGGTCCAGAGGATGATGGCGACAACTCCGTTATGTCGAACCGAAAGACTGCCGTACCGGGGCCGAGGATTTTTTTGTTGACGGCGTGGGGGGGGGGGGCGGTACAAAACGCGCTCGGCTACGCAAATACACCATGACCATGGAAAATATTCATTCATCGATGGCAATCTTGGGGGTGGCGCTCGTCGCCGCTCAGGCGAACGCGGCGACGTTGGCAAACCCGGGACTTCCCTACACCTACTCCTTTCCTGCAGGCACAACGATCGCCGGCCCCGGCGGGGCCGCAGAAACCGCCAGCCCACATATCCTGAAGGACGGGTTTTATACCACTCAGGCGGATATCGACGCGGATGCCGGAGTCGTTGGCGGGTATTACATCAACGGCGGCAATCCCCCCGGCTTCATTTTTGGAACCGGCGCCGGGAACAATCGTAGTATCCAGTTCGACCTTGGATCGACGCGAATTTTAGGCCCGGTGGACATGTATTATTCGGTTCACGGTCCCTTTGCGGTTGACGCCCCGTGGCAGGTCGATGTGACCATCGACGGCGGCGCGCCAATCAGTTTCAACCCGTTTGATATCAGCGTCACGGTGAACACCGCGGGCCCGAGAGGTGATGCGCGAATGGCAACGATCGATCTGACCGGCCGATCAGGTCAGTTCATCGAGTTGGACTTCTATTCGGATGGACGAACGAATCTGGCCGGTGGCGGTTCGCAAAGCGGTGTATTTGGTGGCGAATGGACGGGCATGAACGAAATCGTCTTTATTCCCGAGCCGGCCACCATGACCCTGGCGCTGATGGGATTGGGCGGTCTGGTCCTGCGCCGCCGCCGTCGTCACTCATTTCACGATTGCCACGAATGACAGTCAGAAAGGCAACGAAGGCGATCTAGTTGGGCGCGTTGCTGGCAGGTTGGGCGAGCGCGGAGTCGAGAGCGATCCCCATGCCACGCAGGATCTGAATGGGTCGAGAGAAGCGGAGCTTGCGCGTTGGCGTGGCTTCCCGGCAGCCGGCGTTGAGGTTCGCCCGAATGCCTGACTACGGCGCTGCCGTGTATTTCAGATCGTCGAAGTACACCGTCACGCTGTTCCCGTCGATCCAGGGGGTACAGATGCCGAACCGGTCAAACGTCGCTCCGATCGCCTTGTGGCCTGGTGAGAGCGCCAGGGTGATGGTTTCGCTGTCCAGACCGACGCTGATGCTTCCCTGGCCGCCGGCTCCGGCGGGATCGTATTTCAGGAACCAGTCGAGTGATCGACCATCGGGGAAAATGCGTGGGGCCTGGGTGACGCGTGGGACGCCGGTTTCATCGCCATGGGTTCGGTAAACCGGGTAAAAGAAGAACCCTTCGCTGGACGGGCCTTCGATGTTGATGCCCAGGAAGTCCATTGGGATGGAATGTTTTTGGGAAGGATTGCTTTGGGTGCTGTGGACGGAATTGAAAAACCCGATGGCGGCGGTGCTATCGGTCACTCCCCGGCGCATCGAGAGTTTCCCTCGCGCTTCCAGCGCCCCGTCTAATGAAAAGGTCGCAATACGGTCGCCATACGAGGCCAGGCGTGCCGGCTCCCGGCAATCGCCGCGAAAGATCAGACCGCCCATTTCGCCGGCACGTTTTCCATTGGCGTGATGGGTGGGGCTCCAGCCGAAATTGAATTTGGGCCGGGTATCGTTGGTGACATAAGTGCGGCGGTTCTGAAACTCGTCCCATTTCGGGTCATTGCTGAAGTTCCATCGGGACTCGTTTATTTTGATGTTGTCGAGCCACACTTCGCCCGGGCTGTCCCAGGTTTTGATGAGAGAAAGCAGGCCAAAGTGGGATACGGTGACTCCCTCTGCACGGTGGTCCGGGGGAATTTCAATGGAGGCGACGAGGTCGTTCAGGGAGAAGGTGAGGAGGCCATTGCCATCCGCGCGGGAGGGATCGTAGGCGAGCTTCCAGTGGTGGACATGGCCATTGGGAATTTCTTTCGCGAGGATCCGTTCACCCGGCACGATCTCGCCTATCACCCCGGCCCCAGCGCGCCAGCGGGAGGTGCCGTACTCCAGGTGAAAGTGCGAATGGGCTCCGCGGCTGTTGATCCGGGCGACGAGCGTATTCGGCGTGCGCCATTCGTTGAGCGAATTGGTGGAGAAAAAACCGAGCAGGAAGTGGCCCGGGCCAGGGGCGACGAAGATCGATCCTTCCGCGCTCATGGGCGAATCGAAAGTCAGCGGCCGGGGCAGGGGAGATCCATAATAGGCTGGTTCCCCGGCAGGATAAATGCGGCCGCCGATTTCGCCCGGTGCGCCGCCCGCGTGTGTGCTGGTAGGACTATACCCGAAATCCTGCGAAACGGTCCGGGGTTCGAAGTGCGTACTTCGATTGTTCACACCCTCCCAGTTTGCTGGCTCCTGGTCGAAGTTCTCTTCCCGAAGCGCCCCAGAGGCAGGGCGACCCGGGAGCCCGAGGGCGATGAGCAGGGTGGTTGCGAATAGATTGGCGTTCATGCTACAGTGTGGAGCCGCACCAGGGACAGAAGTCGATGGCGATGCCGGCGGAGCCTCCATCGTGGACGATCAAGCGGTATGATTTCGTTTGAGCATCAAAGTGGATCAGTGCATCCGGGCAGTCGAACTTGTCGGGATGATCGGCGCACTTCAGATTGACTTGAGCCGTCATGCGAGCGCAGCAATGCGAAGGCGGATTGGACATGAGGCCGAGACGATTCAGGGAAGGAAACTGTAGGGCCGGGTGTGGCTCAATTTGGCAGGACGCGGAAGTAGCGGAACGGATGGGATTCGGTGGAGTAGAGGCGGCTGATGCGGTTGCCGGCGCCGGGGATGGAGGCTTCGATGGTGGTCCAGGATAGGAGGTCGTTGGAGGCCTCGATGCGGTAGGTGACGCCGGGGGCGGCGTAAAACTTGACCTCGACGGCGGTGGCGATGGTGGTGGCACCGTCGGGTGAACTGGCGGGGGAGTTCGGGTTGAAGCCGGCGGTGATTTCGAGGCCGTCGTTGAAGCCATCGAGGTCGGAGTCGGCGGCATTCGGGTTGGTGCCGGTATTGGAGGCGTTGACGAAGAGGCCGGTGCCGGATTCCGCGGCGTCGCCGAGGCCGTCGCCGTCTGTATCCGGTTTGAGCGGATGGCTCCCGGTGTCGGCGGCACTGACGAAAAGGCCAGTGGCGGATTCGACACCATCGCGGAGGCCATCGCCGTCGGAATCGGCGGCGTTGGCCTTGGTGCCGCGCTGGGATTCGGCGAGGTTGGTGAGGCCATCGCCGTCGAAGTCGAGGGCGGCATCGTTCACATTGGGATTGAGGCCATTGGCGAGTTCGTAATCGTTCGACATGCCGTCGCCATCGGAGTCGTCGGTGGCGCGGGTGGTTTCGATGAGCACACTGTCGACGTCGCCGAAGGTGTTTTCCGGGGCGATGTTCGTGTCTGACCGCTGCTGGTAGAGGGCCACGGTCACACTGGCTCCGTAGGCGGCGAGCGGGAGGTTGGGGTTGGAGACGTCGAACGGCGTGACGGCCAGCGGATCGCCCGTGGACGAGAGGGTGGTGAGGCGGGTGCCCTCGGGTCCAATTTCGAGAACGTACGTCCGGAAGGCCTCGGCCGCGCCATTGGGGTCGTTGGGTGGAAAGTTGAGGAAGGCCACGTTGGCGTCCGCGCTGCCCTCGCTGTCGACATAGAAGCTGCCCCAGTCGGCACCGGACGGACGGTTGGCACCGGCCGCGGCGCGGGCGAAGCTGCCCGAGGCTCCGACGATGGCCACGCCGATGGATGAATCGGAAGCCCCGCCATCGCCGGTCGCGGTTTGGTTCAATGGGCGAACGCGGGCAGTGACGCGGAGCGACGTGGCGCCCGCCAGGGAGATGGCGGTCCGGGTCTCGATGCCGACGATTTCATTGCCCGCACCGGGCGCGCTGCCCAGACGCAACGAATGGCCGTCGGCGCCGATGCCGGAGACCAGCGAAAGCGCCACATCCGGCGCGCCGGCGCCATGCGCTTGCCAGGCCTCTCCGAGCGCGAAGGTGGCAAAGTCATCGGTGAGTTCGATCCCGGCGAAGACAGGGAAGGCGCCGCCCACGGCCAGGCAGGCCGCGCTGCCAGAGATAAGGTGGAGGAGGCGGGACGAGAGGCGCGCGCGGGACGTGGTTTTCATAGGCTCGGGCCACGTGAATACCAGCAAGCACCACGCGTGGCCAGCCTAAAGCTTCCGGTCGCAGAGCCGGTTATCTCTTGGTGATGGCGGCGAGATGACCGCCCAGGGACTGCCGCCGCGGGCCGTGCTGGCGTCGGGGAGGGCGCGCGGTGCCCGATGGCCGGCGGTATCCGGGACGCACCTTGACCGTTCCCACGCGATCCGTTATGGGACGCGCATGCCAAAAGCAAAAGCGCGTACGACGACTCAAGTTCGGAAGGCGGCAGCCCGATCACAAGAAGCGAAGCTCACGTACAAGGGGGCGGGCGTGGACACCCATGAAGCGGCGGCGCTGGTCGGGGACATCGCCGGTCTGGTGGCGTCGACGCAAAAGCACCGGAAGCTGGCGAACGCGTTCGGATTGTTTGCGGCGGCCTATGATTTGGGTGGCTACAAACACCCGGTCATTGTGACCGGGGCGGATGGGGTGGGGACGAAACTCGAAGTGCTGCTGGAGCACGACCTGCTCGAGACGGCGGGAAAGGACTTGGTGGCCATGAATGTGAACGATGTGCTGACGACGGGGGCCGATCCGATTCTTTTTCTCGACTACATCGGCATCGGCCGCATCGAGAAGCCGAAGATCACACGATTGGTTGCGGGCATGGCCGAGTGGTGCGCGGCGTGTCGCTGCATTCTGGCGGGAGGCGAGACGGCGGAGATGCCGGGCATCGTGCCCGATGGGGTGATTGAGTTGGCCGGGTTTGCGATCGGCGCCGTGGAGAAAAAGGACTTGCTGGACATCTCGAAAGTGCGGCCCGGGGATGTGGTGATTGGCTGGCCGTCGGCGGGATTTCACAGCAATGGATGGACGCTGGTCCGGAAGTGCCTGAAGACACTGGGACGCAAAGTGACTGAGGCCCAGGTGCGTGAGCTGCTGGCGCCGACAAAACTCTATCACCAGGAGGTGTGGGCTTTGCGGAAAAAGAAGGTGCGGGTTCACGCGATGGCGCACATTACCGGCGGAGGGCTGCCGGAGAATCTGGAGCGCCTGCTCGGCGCTCATGGAGCCGACCTGCGCATCCCGGAATGGAAGTTGGGCGCCATTCCGCGGATTCTGGCGCTGTGCGACCCGGCTTCGATGTTGGAAACGTTCAACATGGGCTGGGGCTGGGTGGCAGTGGTCCACTCCAAGGACGTCAATAAGGCCCTGGGCTGTGGCGAGGGAGCGCGGGTCCTGGGCCGGATCAGCGACCGCCGCGGAGTGCGGGTCAAGATCGGCTGAGCCCAACACTCCGATCACGCCGGGCGATCGGGTCGGGCCGCGCGCCGCCAGCGGATCACGGCGGCGACGGCCAAAGCCGCCAATAGGCCGCCCATGATGTCCGCGATCCAATCGCCGAGATCCAGCCCGCTGCGGCCGGGCGTGACGCGCTGGTGGGTTTCATCAAACGCCCCGACCGCGGCGGCCATCAAGGGCACAAGCCACCAGCGAGACGGCCAACGGCCGGCGGCCACGATCCAGCCGCCCAGAAGCAATCCGCCGAAAAAAAAGAATCCCACATGTTGGACTTTATCGAACCAATCGAACGGCATGGGGCCGAACCGGTGGCCGGGGATGGAGGAGAGGACGAACAGAATGCCAAACCACGCCCACCACGCGAAGCGCCAGCGGCGCGTCGGGGTGGAATCGGGAGCTGGCGCCGAGGAATGCGGGGACAAGGAATTGGCGTGGGGGAGCGGAGGGCCGCCGGATCAATTCTGGTTTTTAAGCTCCTGTTCGAGGCGTTCGCTGAGCCATTGTTTCATCATGCTCTGGTAGTTGAGGAACCGGGTGCGGGCCATGCGTTTGATGCGGGCGAGCATGCGCGGGTCGAAGCGCAAGGTGATGGTCGTCGACTCACGCACATCGGACTTCAGGATCGAATGGCTCATCAGCCGCGAGTCGACCTGGTGGTCCAGCCAGAATGCCGCCTCCTCCTTTTCGTCCTCGAAGTGGGGGATCTCATTCCATTTGGTGAGGGCTTTCATGATTGGGAATCGGCCGGCAAGGGAGTCGGCCATTTAGAGCATTTCCACGTTCTTGCGTTCGTAAAACAGCAATTCCTCGGGCGTCATCTCGCGGGCACATAGGACACGGTACTTCTTGCCGTCAGTCCAGAAGACGGCGAACACGCCGCGATTGCTGATTGATTTTCCAAGGTTGAAGTAGCGAGCCTCGCCCCGGCCGTCCCCCTCGGGGAGCAGCCGAATGCTGAAGGGATCTTCGAAGGACTCCTCGATTTCACGAGGCAGCACCGATTTCAGGTCAAAAGGAGCGTCGAGCCAGTCGAAATCCATGAGGTCAAGGGTGAGAATTCGGTGGGTGGGCGAGGCCGCGTATGAGGACTGGCCCCTTATCGCTTCAACTCCTCCCCGGGTGATTGGATCAATTCGATTTCATACCCTTCCGGCGCATCGATGAATGCGAAAATCGTGCCGCTGCTTGAAACGGTGGGGCCGTCGGAGAGCGGATACCCCTTGGCCGCCGCGTGCTTGGCGAATCCCTCAAGATCCGGGACCTCAAAGGCGAGATGCGTCAGGTCCGGGCCAACGATCACCGGACCACTGGCCGGATAGCAACAGATCTCGAGCAGTTCCTCACTCCCCGGCGTCTCCAGAAAGACCAATTCAGATCCGCGCGGCGACTTGTGCCGCCGCACTTCGCGCAATCCGAGCACGTCGGTGTAAAACGCCACCGTCCTTTCCAGGTCGGCGACTCGATAGCGGGTGTGAAGAATTTTCGTGACCATGACAATCCAGGACGCTTCCTTAAACCGGGTCCGGGCGCGGGGGAAATGAAATTCGCGCAGGGCGCTGCGCACGGTCAGGGGGAAGGGGCAAGGGGTAAGGGGAAGTCGGCCCTTGAGTCCCTTGAGTCCCTTGAGTCCCTTGAGTCCCGTCCCTTCCCGTCCCTTCCCGTCCCTCAGCCCGTCCCTCCAAGAAGAAGCTTCGTAAAAACCGCCACTGGTCGTTGCGGGCGGGGCAATCGCGCCTAGGCTTGCGACTGCTGGATCATGGAGCCGCCGTCTTCCCCTAGACCCCTTCTATGCTCTCGACGCCGTGCCATGGGCTGGCTCGCGGGCGGAGTGGGTCTGGCGTGGGCCGGATCGGCGGAGGCGGCGTGGAAGTTGGTTAAAGTGGGCGGGGTGGAATATGTGACGGCGCAAGGGATCAAGGAATTCTACAAATTCTCGGTCTTGGAGCGCAGTGGATCGATGGTGGCCTTGCGGTCGCCCCGTCTGGTGTTGCGGCTGCGAAGTGGGAGCCAGGAGATGTTTGTCAACGGGGTGAAGTTCATGCTCAGCCTGCCGACGACGAGCCAGGGGAAGGACGTGTTGGTCTCTCGAATTGACCTGTCGAAGTTGATCGACCCGGTGTTGCGGCCGAGCCATATTGCGCAAGGGCCGCTGTTCACGACGGTGGTGGTGGATCCGGGGCATGGCGGTCACGATGCCGGGGCGCGCGGAGTGTTTGGGAACGAGGAGACTTACACGCTGGACACGAGTTTGCGGCTGGCCAAGCAGCTGAAGCAACGGGGATTCAAGGTGGTGATGACGCGCACCTCGGACACGTATCCCAGCCTGCCGCAGCGCGTGGAAATCGCCAATCGCACGCCCTCGAGTGTTTTTGTCAGCGTCCACTACAATTCAGGAGGTTCTTCAGCGCAGGGGATCGAGACGTATGCCTTGGCGCCGCAGGGGACGAATCGGAGCCGAAAGGAGGACAACGAGAATGACGAGGTCCGGTTTCGCGGCAACACGCGGGACTCGGAAAACATCGCGCTCGCCACCGCCGTGCACGCCTCGATGCTCTACCAGCTGAAGGCGGTCGACCGTGGCATTCTCCGCGACCGCTGGTTCCTGCTCAAGGGGATCCAGACACCAGGGATTTTGGTAGAAGGCGGATTCATCACCAGTCCTGTCGAGTGCGCAAAAATCCACAATCCGCTGCACCGAGAGCGCATCGCCGCCGCCATTGCCGCGGGTGTGGTGAATTACCGAAACGCGTTGAAACGGTGACGCTCCGAAACGAGGACGCAACTGGGGACTGACCGGCCCTTCACAGTTCCTTATCCGCGAAGGAAAACCAGGCCAGGAGTTGGTAGAAGGCGAGGTACATGAAGGCGATGGCGCTCATGCGCCAGAGGAACCAGGCGGGGATGGTGGTGCCGGCGACGACTTCATCGATGACGTTGAACTGCCGGAGATCGGGAATGAGGAGGGCGACGACCACCGCGATCAGGCGTTGGGCATGGGCGCTCGTCTCGAGGACGTCCTTGAAGATGTAATCGCGGGCCAGTTCCTGACCTTGGCCGATGATCAGCAGGGCGAGGCCAGCCATGATGGTAAACAAGCTGGAGGTGGCGAAGGTCGAGATGAGCAGGGCCAGCGCGGCGAGCACGGTCGCCTGCCAGAAGACGCCCAGCACGGCCGCCTGAAAATTCCAGTCAAGGCCATAGCGTGCGTAGAGCTGGGTGATTTGGGCAATGTTATCCGGAGTGGCTTGGCCGCGTTTCGCGAGGATGGCGATTTCCTGGGCGACCAGGTTCGATTGTTTCAGGTAGAGGACCGCGCAGCAGACGAGGTCCATGACGACGAGGGTGAGGGCGAGAAGCAGGATGACGCCTCCGAGCTTTCCGAGCAGGTATTCAAACCGCTGAACCGGCTTGCACAGGATAGTGTACAGCGTGCGGTCCTCGACATCCCTCGGAAGGAGCATGGCGGTGCCGGCGATGGCCAGGATGGCCGTGAACCACGACATCGCTCCGAGCGAGACGGATTTGAGCAGCCGCAATTCTTGTTCACCGCCGAAGCTGGCGAGCCCCTGGCCGGTTGGAGGTGGCGGCATGATGAAGCCAAAGACGACCAGCAGGGCGGCGAAGACGACGAGAAAGTACAGCGTCTTCATGCGCAAGATCTGCGTGAAGGTATTGGTGGCGAGCGCCCACAGTCGCAGCGGCGAAACGCGCGCATAGGGGCGGGCGGGTCCGGCGGCGGTGGCAGTGGAGGGGGCGTGGGTCATGGGGCATCGGGCAGACGCGGTGACGGCGACACGGCTGGCTGCTCGCCGCGATCGTCGTCCTGCGTGGCCTGCAGAAAAAGGGATTCGAGAGTCGTGCGCGGCTGGCCGATGCGCACCACCTCGGCGGCCGCGCCCGTGCCGCCGGATGTTCGCGCTTCCGCTGCCACCAAGTGGCGAATGCGATCCAGAAGTTCCGGCGTGGCATGCTGGACCACAATTTCCGTCTGATCCTCGACCGCGATGAGCTCATCGAGCGGTCCCTCCCGCACCATGCGCCCTCGAAAGATGATTCCGACGCGATCACAGACCTCCTGGACCTGGGCGAGCAGGTGTGAGGACAGGATCACGGAAATGCCGCGCGCCTTGAGATCGAGAACTAGGTCACGAATCTTTCGAGATCCCGCCGGATCCACCCCCGCCGTGGGCTCGTCCAGCACGACCAGCCGCGGGCGGTGGATGAGCGCTTGCGCGAGCCCGATTCGCTGGAGCATTCCTTTGGAGTAGCCGCCGAGCCGTCGGTCGCGGGCATGCTCCAGATCGACCATCGCCAGCATTTCACCAATCCGTTCGCGCAGGACAGGGCCGTGCAGGCCGCAGAGTTTGCCGTAGAACGCCAGGGTTTCGGCTCCGGTCAGGTGCTTGTAGAAATAGGGATTTTCCGGAAGGAACCCGACGTCGTTCCGGCTGTCGACGCGGGAGCTGTCGCGCCCAAAGATGGCCGCTGTGCCCGAAGTCGGTTTCAACAACCCCAGGAGAACCTTCATGGTGGTCGATTTCCCGGAACCATTGGGGCCGATCAGGCCATAGATCTGACCGGCCGCCACTTCGAGGGACAGATCCTGCACCGCCGTCACGAGTTGTTTCCGCACCGTGGGCGTGCGGAAAATCTTGGTCAGGTTCTTGATGCTGATCGCGGGAACGGCGTCGGTCATGCAGGTGCTCAGACTAGAGTCCTGGATGCACCGAAGTCGAACCAATTGCGCGGTATTGTGCGGTCCTCGATTGTGGTTCCCTTCCCGGTTCATCGGCCGGAGTGCGTTCCTAAGACTCCCTTCGCACGACAAAAATCAAGCGGCCACTTCGCCACTTCGGCCCGACAATGACGAGCGGTGACTTGGTGGTGAGCACGATGGTTGATTTGACCAATTCGCGGTCCTTGATCGGCAATGGTTCCTTCTGCCATAAAATCCAATATAAAGACAGGCCTCCATCGGCGGTGGTGCCGGTGTTTTCGAGCTGGAGCGGGAACTGCGGACTGGGCTTGAGCCAGATGCTGAAGCGGGATTGTGCTTCGGCGCTGTGCTTGCCGATGAGGAAGAAGTTTTTGGCTTCGGATGCCTTCCGAAGCACGCGTTCGTGGCGCCGGACGTCGTGCTCGGCATCGACGATGCGCTCGGCCGCCTCCTTGCCATCGCCATCAGTCGCGTAGAAAAGCAGGGCCGTCAGCATCGGAGTGACTGGCGGGTCCGCGCGAATCGAACCGTCCAGGGTCAGGGCGGCTGCCGGGGCGAGGAGGAACACAAGCGTGTTACGGCGGGTCACCGGGCGGCTCATGGCTGATGGATGGCGAGCAGCGATGGCGATTCATCGTTGAGCAACCCGACGACGACACGGTCGTCGGGAAAGGGCTCAAGCCCGTCGACGGAAATAATGACGGCGCTGTGATCCCGGGTGGCGATCACTCGCGCGGTCGCTTGCGGTTCCGGCGAAAAGACACTCAAGACCCGCGTTCCATCCGCCATTCCGCCGCTCGAAGCCGGTCGCCATAAAATCGCCGCCGCGACGAGCACCGCGGTGGCTGCGCTCGCCAGCCACGGACTGCGCCACCAGGTTCCAAGCATTGTCCAAAAACTGGGCGATTCCCGTGTCGCCGTGCCCGGTTGTTCGACTTCCCGGATCTTCTTCAAGATCTGGGAATTAAAAAAGTCGGGATACGGCGGGTCCACTGACGACGGAACATGGCTTCGGAGCAGCGCCGCCACGGCTTCTGCCTCGGCCCGCAATTGTGCCGACTCCCCAGGGTCCAGATCCTCCGGCGGCGCCGCCCCGGGCACGTCATCAATCCAACGAGTCAGTTGGATTTCGTTGGCGGAAAGGGAGTCGGGCATGGGATCAGGTTTCATGGCGTCGGTAGTCGGGGGTCGGGGGTCGGGGGTCGGAGGTCGGAGGTTGGGGAGCGAAAAGCCGTCATCGGTGTTCAGTATTCAGTGTTCAGCCGGAAACCGGCGGGGCTCGATGGGCAGGAGAGAAACCGGCGACAGACAGGGTGAGCAACCAGCGAGGGGGCGATTTGGGCAGTGGTTATCCGAACTGGGAAGTGGGTCGAGGATGGGGTGGGAGGCGGTGTTTTGTGACAGGCTGTGGTATGAAAATCTTAAATCCCAAATCTTAAATCCCAAATCAAGCCTGCCAATCAGGGGAACGATGGACGTCGGCGAGGAGGGTTTGGAGTTTTTTACGGGCGTAGAAGAGGCGGGACATGACGGTGCCGAGCGAGCAGTCGATGGATTCGGCGATTTCCTCGTAGCTACGGCCCTCGACTTCGCGGAGGAGGATGACGGCTCGGTGATCGGGGGAGAGTTGGGCCAAGGCGTCGTGGATGCGTTGTCCGAGTTCGTTTCTGGCGAGGCGGTCATCCGGTCGACCTTCGCCGTGGGGTGTGGTCGTGGCGCCGGCGGCGACGTGGCTTTCCACGGCTTCGTTGAATTCCGATCCACCCTCGATCTTGCGGGCGCGGATCCAATCGAGGGTGGTGTTGTGAGCGATGCGGTAGATCCAAGTGGAGAAAGCGGCGTGGCCCTCAAATTTCGGCAGGGCTTTCCATGCTTTGAGGAAGGTGTCTTGAGCGAGATCCCAGGCGTCGGCCTCGTTGCGGACCATGGTGAAGATGTGGCCGTAGACGCGTGATCGGTGCCGGGTGACGAGGAGATCGAAGGCATGAAGATCCCCTTGTTGACTGCGTTGGACGAGAGTGGTGTCGGCTGGTTCATCCGGGGATTCCGACGGTGTCGGCGTCGGGGAATGTGACGGAGGAGCGGACACGGGTATTCAGGTGAATCTGGTGAGTGGAGAAGATTGTCGCGAGCGGCGCTGTTCAAAATGGCCACCCATAGCTGTCGCAGCGCGAGAACCAACCGGCGCGCCACTGAGCTTCGGGTCGTGGGGCGAGGGCGATGCGGCGGGCGAGGACGCGTTTGGCGGCGGTCGAGAATTGCTTGGCGGCCGCGGGGCCTGGCGGGGTGGGCTTCATTTCTTGGAGCACTTGGAGGAGTCCCCATCCCTGGCCTTGGTAGCGTTCGGCGGGATTCGTTCCCTCCCCCTTGAAGTTGACGTAATCGACCAAGGCATAGACGCCCTGGGGAGTGGTGGCCACGGCGTCGTAGCGCCTCCGGAGTTCGGCGCGTTGGGCGGCCGGGGCGGCGTTCAGCATTTTCGGGAGTGCCTGGCGGGCTCGCAGTGCGGCGAACTCAGCCTGCAGGCCGACCGTTTTGGCCAGGTAGGAGCGCAGGCTTTTCAGGCGCGGCCCATTTATCTCCCCGAGAAAACTGGCGCGTGAGGGCCAGGGGCAGTGGCGGGTGTCGGCCACCCAGGAGGGGGCATTGGCGCCGCGTGACTCCAGATGGCGGATCATGGCGGGGAAGCTTTCCTGAAATGTCAGGGGCACTCCCTTGGGATACCAGATGAAATGGCCGATGCCCAGGCTGGGGAATGCCTCGCCCTTGTTCCACGACGTCAATCCTTCGACCGTGCCCGCGCATTCGTTTTTCCAGAGCCGTTGTCCAATTCTTTGAGCCTGGGCGGGGGTCAGACTGAGTTCGGCTGATCCCTGTGCCATGGTGAGGGCGCACAGTGCCAATGAGAGCAGGGTGGTCGCGAGACGCATGCGACTATTGTTCCGCAAAGCGCGGCGAGCGCAACGTGACTTCGGCGATCGTCTGCTGCGCGGTTCCCATCCTGTGTCCGAGGATCATCGGCCCGTGGGGCCGATGAGGCTTTTGGCGACGACGACGTTATCGAACCAGACGGTGTTCACGGGCTGTTTGGTCCACCGATCAGTGACATAGGACTCCAGGGTGACGGCATTGGCCATGAGTCCGGCGGTTTTCCGCCAGGAAATGCCCTTCCAGCGGCCTTGTTGAACGCCATCGATCCAGAAGGCTTGTTCGCCATCGTCTTGGCCTGGCGTGTTGTGCTTGAGCATGAATTCAGCGCAAATCCACCGGCCGCGCGGGATGGGGGAGGCGGCCTGAGACCGGAAGCTGTTGCCCCAGAATTTTCCGTCAGGTGAAGCCTTCATTTCATGCCAATAGCTATAGAAATTCCACGTGCCGGGCGGGGCGATCCGACCCCAGTCGCCCCATGGCTCCAGGGCGGTCGAGAATCGCTCGTCCCCGGCCGGCTTGAGCCCGGCGCCGCCGAAGCCGCTCCACCGATCGCTCCCTTCCAGGCTGCGGTTGGCGCGCAGAGTCACAAAATGATGCACATAGTCGCAGTGCTCATCAAATTTCACGTAAAAGCGAATGTGGACCGGGTCCACCGGCTCGAACCATCGGGTCAATCCGCCCCCGGTGTTTTGGCCTAGCCGCGCCTCGACCCAGAGGGCGCGCCGACCGAGGAGGGGGTCGGCGGGATCGGTGAAGCCGAGCACGCGGGAATCGTCGTTGCGCACTTCGTCCCATCCGGCGCCGAGTTCACCGGTCTCGAAAGCGTCGGCAAAGAGGACATCGGGATGGGCGGAGATGCCGACATCGCCTGGATAGGCGGCAGCCAAACCGACCGCGGAAGCCGCCACGCCTGCCGTTTCCTTGGCGATGTCTCCACCCGCCGCGACCTCGGCTCGATGCAGCCGGGCACAGCGCCACATGTAAGCGGGCCCTCCTTCGGCCGTGCGCCCCCAAGGGTTGGCGATCGCCTTGTCCAGCAGGGCCAAGGCCGCATCCCGGCGGCCCAGCAGGGCTTCGTTAACGCCGACGTAATAGTGGGCGAAGAATTGCGGAGCGCCTTCTTTGGCGAGCCCCTTTTTTTCGAGTGCGGCGAGCACCTCGTCCCCACTCATTTTCCCGGCAAACATCTCGTAGAGGTCCGGAAACGGTTCACGATCGAACCGCGTGAACTCGATCATGCCAGCGCGCGCTTTTTCCAGACCCTGATGTCGGGCGTCGGCCAGAAGTTTCCAAATTCCGTTCTCCCGGTCGCCGGATTGGTGCGTTTGGTACTTCAAAAACTGAGCGGATGAGTTCTCGTACTGGCCGGCGAAGTAGTAGGCAATCCCAAGCCGCCAATGAGGCGCGTCTTCGGCCGGGTCGATCTCGATCATTTTCTCGAAGTCCGCCACGGCCTGCTTGAACTCGCCAAGGAATAAATGGGCATCGCCCCGTTGGGAGTGGAGTCGGATCGATCTCGGCTGATCGTCCAAGGCCTTGGTCAGTTCAGTGGTTCTCTGCTGGAGAGCCGCCGTTTCCGAGGCTTCCTCCGGCGACGGGGTCGAGGAAGGCGACGGCTCCGGTGGGGCGACTGCGTTTTCGTTGGGCAACTGACCCGCAACCGGGGTGAGGCCGGCCAAGCCGAGGATAACCATCAGGTGCAGCGGCGACATCATGGGACTTATACTGCACACGCCGGTCGAGCTGCCAACTCCGATGAGGATGGCCGATTCGGAATGCGCGGATGCCCCGCCCTACCCGGGACCGGCGTTCCAGATTCAGGAGGGTGGGCGATGCCGTGGTAGTCGCCACCGCCTACATCGGGCCGCAGGTGGCGGTCCGGTCGCAACACTAGGTGAGGACGGCCTCGCGGGCGGTCGTGGCGCGCTTGCGGGCGTGTTCATCGAGGATCTTCTTGCGCAGGCGCAGGCTGAGCGGAGTGGCTTCGACGTATTCATCCGCGCTGATGTATTCAAGGGCGCGCTCCAGACTCATCTGTACGGGTGGTTCCAGTTGCACTCCTTTCCCGTCGCCTTGGGAGCGCATGTTCGTCAGGTGTTTTTCGCGGACCGGATTCACCGGCATATCCTGGATGCGGGCGTTTTCGCCGACGACCATTCCCTTGTAGATCTTGTCACCCGGCGCGACAAAAAGCCGGCCGCGTTCCTGAACCATGGCCAAGGCATAGGCGGTGGCCACTCCGTCCTCCATGCTCCAGAGCACGCCATTCCGGCGCGTTTCGATCTCTCCGGCATGCGGTGCGTAATCGTGAAACAGATGGCTCATGACCCCCATGCCCCGCGTGCCATTCACCAAGTCCGTCTCAAATCCGATGAGCCCGCGCGTGGGGACGATGGCCTCGATGGAGACGTGCTCCCCGTGATGCTCCATGTGGGTGATCTGGCCTTTGCGTGAATTCAGGTTCTCTAGAATCGACCCCATGCAGTCGTTGGGGATTTCAATGAAGACCTTTTCGCGGGGCTCGATGGTGCGGCCCTCGTCATCTTTCTTGAGGATGACCTCCGGACGGCTCACGCACACCTCAAACCCTTCACGCCGCATCTGCTCCACGAGAATGGCGATCTGCATTTCGCCCCGGCACATCACGCTAAAAACCTTCGGGTCGCTGGTGGGCGAGACGCGGAGGGCGATGTTGGTGCGAATCTCCTTCTGGAGCCGGTCCCAAATGTGCCGCGCCGTGACATGCTTGCCCTCGGTACCGGCCAGCGGCCCGTCGTTCACCGCAAACTGCATCGAGATCGTCGGCGGATCGATCGGCTTGTAGGGCAAGGCTTCCACCGCTTCGCCATTGGTGATCGTCTCCCCGATTTCCACCTCGTCGAACCCGGTCAACCCGACGATGTCGCCGGCATGGGCCGATTCGACTTGAATGCGGGCCATGCCCTGGTGATGGAAGACGGCGCTCACCTTGCCCTTGACCTGGGTGCCGTCGCCGCGCTTGAGAAACACCGCGTCGGCCACCTTCACCTTGCCGCGCACAATCTTGCCGAAGGCAATCCGGCCGAGATAGTCGCTGTAATCGAGGTTGGCGACCATCAGCTGGAAGTCGTGGCCCGCGAAGGCGCGGGGCGGCGGGATGTGGCGCACAATGGCCTCGAACAGCGGCTTCATGTCCACGTTCTCGTCCTCGAGTTCGTCTTTGGCATAGCCGTTTTTGGCGGAGCAGTAGATGTGCGGAAAATCAAGCTGCTCGTCGGTGGCGTCGAGATGGAGGAAAAGGTCGAAGACCTGATCCAGCACTTTGTGCGGGTCGGCATTGTCCCGGTCGATTTTATTGATGACGACGATCGGTTTGGCGCCCGCCTCCAGCGCCTTGCGCAGAACGAAGCGCGTCTGGGCTTGCGGTCCTTCGGCCGCGTCGACGACCAGGAGCACGCCATCGATCATGTTCATGATCCGCTCGACTTCTCCGCCGAAATCCGCGTGGCCCGGAGTGTCCACCACGTTGACATGGTAGTCGCCAAACTTGAAGGCGGCGTTCTTGGCCCGGATGGTAATGCCCTTCTCGCGCTCGAGATCCATCGAGTCCATAAGGCGTTCCTCCGCAAATTCTGACTGGTTGGCGCGAAAGGTGCCCGATTGCTTGAGCAGGCAATCGACCAGGGTGGTCTTGCCGTGGTCGACGTGGGCGATGATGGCGATGTTGCGAATGTGCTCCATGAAACAAAGTCGGTCGTGCAAAAATGAAAACACCCCGCCAAAAACAGGCCGCTCAACAGCGAGCCAGTCGCGGGGAATCCGCACCATGACCGCATTTTATCGATCGGCAACAAGGAAGCGGAGGTCGGAGGTGGAGGCGGAGGCGGGAATCAGTATTCGGTAGTCGGTGGTCGGCGGCCGGTAGTCAGAAGTAGTCAGTAGTCAGTAGTCAGTAGTCAGACCGCAACGAGGCAGGGTACGATCCAGAGGGGGAGTATCAGGTATGGGGTTCAACGAGCTCGGTTTCAAGGGGGGAGCGGACGGGCCTTCAGCCCTTGATCCCAAAAAGGGACTTTGGAACCACAAAAATCACGAAACACACGAAAAATCATTAGCTTAGGACAAGCGACTTCCTCATCCATCAGGTGGATGGTGATCATTGAGCAACGCCTTGGCTTTGTGTGTGTTTCGTGTGTTTCGTGGTTCCCATCCCGGTTCTTAATTGATCTTGGGTGCCGAAATCTCAAACACCCAGTGTTCGGAAGCTTCACCAGCGCATTCACAAACTGTTCATTTGATTTGTATCTTCCGCACTGTCTGTTCGCATAAACTCACCTATCCATGCCCAGCTTCTCCGATCCCTTCGACTCCCATCGCGCCGCCGTCGACTCAGCGCACTGACCCGCGGTAAAGTTCGCGCCGTGCTCCGGTTCGTATCCGTACCGTCCAATCCCTGCTCGGACGTTCATCGGTCGAAACGACCGTGATCTACCTCCCCCTCTTCACTCAGCTTCGGCATTTCCAGCAGTCCCAGGCGCTCTGGCGGTCGTCACCTCATAAAACACGATAAAGGCCCTATAATTAAGCAGTTGTCTTGATACATGAAAACGCCCCGGGGGAACCCGATCTTCGTGAGTGTTTGGACTCGACAGCGAGGCGGAGCGTTGTCTACGATACCCGTTCTATTGTCATATTTCTTTAATCCCTTCATGAGAACGCCATTTTTCGACTGTTTTTGGGGAGCCCTGTGCTTCGGGTCGCTCGCCTTGAGTGGACCAGTATTGGGGCAAGTTCGGGTGGACGCGGCGCGGCAGGCGGCGACGACGACCGATCCGGCGTTGGTGCGCGGGCCGGAGGCGGCGGGGCTGGGGCTGACGGGGGAAGTGGCTCCGCCGATGGAGGGGGATGAGGAATTTGGCGTGCAGCGAATCATGTACCGCCGGTCGAACTGGGAGCCATTTGCCGTCAGTCTGGATCTCGGGGTGAACTACACGAACAACGTCGCTCTGGTGGACCGGGGAGAAGAAGACGATTTTTTTCTCCGATCCGGGCTGCGGGCGTCGTACACGCCCCAACTGAAAGGCGGTCTGTTCTTCATGGCGTCGGCTGGCACGGAAGTGTACCGCTACAACGACGCGAGCTTCTTCGATTTCGACATGCTCAGTCTGGACACCGGGCTGCTGTATGCGACCCCGCAGCAAGGGACCGTCTTCGATCCCATCTTTGGTGATGTAGTCGCCCATTTGCTTTACCGGTACTACCGGATCTCCGAACCATGGCGATGGGGCGACAACGATTTCGACAACCACAGCGTGGCCGTCGGCGTGCAAAAAACCTGGCGGATCAGCCGCGGCCACCAAGCCTGGCTCGGGCTGAATGCTGACTGGAGCCTGGAGGCCAGCGAACCCGAGCCGCGCCGCGACGAGTACAGCGCCACCCTCGGCTACCGCATCAAATGGACATCCGCCCTGGAGTCGAGCCTGATTTATCGGGCCGGCTATTACGGCTACGAGGAATTCGGGCGGGATGACGTGAACCAAATCGTGGCGCTCGACGTGGCGTGGAAGCTCACCGACTGGCTGACGGCCACGGCCAGCGCCTCAGCGACCTTCAATGACTCGGACGAGGACTTTTTCGATTACGACGCTTTCAACACCGGAGTGACGCTCGGCCTGGAGGTCCGCTGGTGAGTCGAGACTCCTCCATCACAACCCTACGGCATCGCTTTTCCCTTGCCGAAACTTCCGCCTGACCCTTCACACCATGATCTCCCGATACTTCTCGGTCATTTTACCTGTGTTGGCCTTGACCTCCGGGGCCGGACTTTGGGCGGCGCAGGTTGAAATTGCCAAGAATTCCGTGCGCACCAGCGCCAACACGAAGCTGGCCGCCGGCACCGCCATCTCACCCGGGGAGGCATTCACCACGGGTAAGAATTCGCGCACCCAGTTGGCCTTGGGCCAGCGAGGGTCGATCATGCGCGCGGGATCAAAGACGGAAGCCGTGTTGCAGAACGAAACGACGCTTTCTTTACGCCAGGGGATCATGCTGGCCAGCAGCGGGCGCGGGACATTCGGGCGCGAGGGGGTTTCGGTCGATACCTCGGAGGCGCGCACCACGGTCAAAGGCACCATGCTCGTCGCGTACCAGCCGGAGACGTACATCAAAGTCACCTGCATCGAAGGTCAGGTGACCGTGCGCCTGAAGGCGCTGATGGGCGAGTTCGTGAGTTTGCGCGAGGGCCAGATGGTCATCATCAACCCTGCCGAAAAACGCCTGCCGGAGAGCGTGGAGGTCGATTTGCGCGAGCTCATCCGGACCTCCGCGCTGATTGGCGCGGAGTTTCCACCGTTGGCGGTCGCTCCGCGACTCGACCGGGCCACCGAGCGGCAGGCGAAGGTGGTCGATCGCGGTGATGTAGTGGCCACTCCGTTGGTTCTCACGGGTGCCGGGTTGACAGTCAGTCTGGACGCCAACACCGGCCTGAGTCGGCAGCCGGAGCGGGCCACGCCACCCGAGGCACCTTCGGCGCCTTCTCCTGCGCCGCCACCCGCGCCCGAGGAGCCGAGTTTTCGACCGCCACCGGATGATAGCGGGACTGGGCCTGAGTACATCATCGATGGCACTACGGAGTTTTTCAACGTGGATGGACCGCAGCTGCAGACGGAGGGATTTCCGGTGGTCCAGGGTATTCCTGACAACTCCCTCGAGACCACCGTCTGGTCGTTTTCCGATTTGGACCCGGGCCGGGCGCCTGAATTGTTGATGCGCGGCGAAGTGTTTTTACCGGCGACTTCGAGTGACCTCGATGCGTATCTGGCCGTTGGGGAGCTCCAGGTGGGGGATGGTTCCCCGACGACCATTGAACACGATGGCTCACTGATTCTTTCTGCCTCCGGCCCGCTCAGCGTCGATGGCGCGGATATCGTCAACGCTGGAGATGGAGCTCCCAGTCTCACACTGGTGAGCGGCTCGTCCGTGCGGTTGGCTCAGGCGACCATCGAACAGCGGGCGGATGTGGAAATCACGGCCCCGACAATCGACGTCCAGCAATCGCGGGTGCTGACGTCCTCCGGACCCATCACGATGTTGGCTTCTCCCGGCGGCGGCGGGATCACGATCGCCAACAGTTCCGAATTGCACAGCATGGCCAGCAGCATTGGAATCGCCTTGATTTCGCAGGGTGGTCCGGTCGCCGTGCGTGATTCGCAGCTGACCGCCTCGGACATCCACCTCGAAGCGGCAGGCACGACGGGTCAGGGCGTGGTGGAACTGCGCAATGCGGTGCTGAATGGCGACATCGTTAGGGCGCGGGGCTTCGGTGGGGGCGAGGGCACCGATGCGCTGATCGTGAACGGAAGTCGGGTGAACGCGAGCCAGATGATCAAGTTTTACGCCGAGGGCGCGTCGCGGCTGCGGTTCCAAGGGAATGTGGAGCTGAATCTGTCGTCGGCCAATGCTCAGGCGATCCTGGCTGGGCGGACGGTGCAGGTGGATGAAGGCGGATCGGTGCGCCTCCGCGGCAGCGGTCAAGTCTTCCGCGATGTGGACAATTACAACAAGACCGGGTTCGGCACGCTGAATGCCACCGGTCAGCTCACCGAACTCCCGTACGACCGGCGGCCACCGTTTTGAGTTGATTCGAGGTTGCGGCCAGAGTTGGGTCGATGACCCAGCGCGGGAGTTTGTTCTTCTTTGAGCGATCCTTTGCCAAGTGTCGGCAGGTCTCTTACGCTCAGGGATGCCAACCCCCACATCGTTCGCGCCGAATCGGCGTCGCGGCGGATTTCTAGCCGGCTTGGGCACCTTTCTGGCCATCGGAAGCGTCGACGCGATTCAGCCCGACTGGGAAAGCCTTGGCCCCTCGTCGCGGCGGACGGGGTTGGTGATATCGGAGATCCACTATCATCCGTCGGAGCGGCCGGATGAGCGGGAATTGGAATTCATTGAGCTCGCCAACACCCATCCCTGGGTGGAGGACATTGGCGGGTGGCGGCTGACTGGGGATGTGGAATTCACATTTCCATCTGGGACGCAGATTGCCGGGCGCGGGTATCTGGTGGTGGCGAAAGTGCCGGGGGATGTCGAGGCGGCGTACGGGCTGACGGGGGTGGCCGGGGGATATGCGCGGAGTCTGTCGAATCAGGGAGGCACCCTGCAGTTGCGAAAACCGCGCGGGGCGATCGTGCTTGAGGTGGCTTGGAACGATCGGGAACCCTGGCCGGTCGCGGCGGATGGCGCCGGCCACTCGCTCGTGCTGGCGCGCCCGAGTCACGGAGAGGCGTCAGCGGATGCCTGGACGGCGAGTCCGCTGATCGGCGGATCGCCGGGAGTCGGGGACACCGCTCCGAGCGGCTCCTTGGATCGAGTGGCTATCAACGAAGTGCTGGCGCGGCCGGATGCTGGATCGGGTGATTTCATCGAACTGCGGAATGACGGGCCGGAGACGGTCGATCTCTCCGGGTGCCGATTGAGCGATGATCCGGCGAGCTTGGGACGGTTTGTTATTCCTCCGGGGACCACGCTGACGGGTGGAGGCGTTGTGTCGTTTTCCGATGCGCAACTCGGCTTTGGATTGAGTTCAGGCGGTGAATCGCTTTTCCTGACGAACGCGGCCGGCACGCGGGTGGTGGACGCCGTGCGGTATTTGGGCACGGCGGCCGGCGTGTCGCTCGGGCGGTCGCATGATCGGGCGGGCCGATTGCGGCCGATGGCGGCGCCGACCCCGAGTGCCGTGAACACGGGCCTGCGGGTGCCGGATGTCATGATCACGGAAATTTTTTTCGACCCGATCAGCGATGACGACCGGGAGGAGTGGTTGGAACTGCACAATCCGGGCGCGGTCACGATCGACGTAAGCGGATGGCGATTCGTGGATGGCATCGGATTCACGTTTCCCGCTGACTCGACGATTGTGCCTGGCGGTTGGTTGGTCGTGGCCAGGGATGCGGCCCGTACGCGAGCCAACCATCCGGGGCTGGCCGGGGCCGCCGTGGTTGGCGATTACACCGGGGTCCTGAGCAACAGCGGGGAACGGCTCACGCTGGTGCGAACGGAAACTCAAGGCACACAATCCATGGACGTGGTCGTCGACAGCGTGACGTACCGCGCCGGCAGTCGTTGGAGCCGCTGGGCGGCCGGGGGCGGGTCGAGTCTTGAGGTGGTCGATCCGCGGGCCGATCGCGATCTGACGTCCTCCTGGGCGGACAGCGACGAATCGACGAAAGCGCCGTGGACCGAGGTGAGTGTGGCCGGACCACTGGACCTTGGGCATTCCGCCTTGAGCGGGGCGGACCGGGCTCAGTTTTTTCTCATGGGGGAGGGCGAGGCCATGATTGACAACGTGGAAGTGGTTCCCAACAACGGGGCGAACGTGTTGGTCAATGGCGATTTCGAGGCCGGGCTGGGCGTGTGGCGGCCGCAGGGGAACCAGTCTCGCTCCTCGGTGGCGGCGGGTCTGGGCGTCGGCGGCAGCCAAGGATTTTTGTTGCGTGCGAGCGACGGAGGCGAACCGGACGGCAACCGTGTGTATCTGCCGTTTACGCCGCGGCTCAATCCGAATTCGCGCGCCACGATCCGCGCTCATGTGCGCTGGTTGCGCGGGCATCCGGAATTCCTTCTGCGGCTCAAAGGGGGTTACCTGGAAACATTGACGCGCCTGACGACGCCGGCCAATTTGGGTACTCCAGGCGCGGCCAACAGCCGGGCCAGCGCGAATGCCGGCCCGGCGATCCATGATGTCATTCATCGCCCCATCATCCCGGTCGCCGGCACCCCGATTCGCATTGAGGCCAGGTTGGCCGATCCGGATGGCATTGGGGCCGCCACGCTGCGCTGGCGGGTCCAGCCGTCGACCAGTTTCGCGACCGCTCCGATGCGGGACGACGGTTTGGAGGGCGATGCGATGGCCGGGGATGGAGTGTACACAGGCACCCTATCCGGCCAGAACGGCGGATCGCTCATCGTGTTTCGCGTGGAGGCGGTGGACGCGTCCGCGGCGCCGCTGACCTCCCAGTTCCCTCCTGACGCGCCTGCTCACGATTGCCTCATCCGCGTCGGGGATCCGGTGCCGCCCGGTGCTTTCGGCCACTATCGCCTGTGGATGACGAATGCCAATGCCACCGCGTGGACCAACCGAGAAAAATTCGGCAACGAACCGGTCGACGTCACCTTCATCTACGGCGGTGTGCGCGTGGTGTATGGGACTGGCGCCTGGTACGCCGGAAGTGAGGCAGCCACGCCGGGCTTCGGGTCTCCGGTCAACGGCCCGCTCTGCGGATACAATCTGGCGGTGCCGGCGGACGATCGCGTGCTCGATGAGGACCATTTCACGCTCGACCTTCCGATCCGAGATCCCACTGACCAGCGTGAGCAGCTCATGTTTTGGATGGCTGAACAGCTCGGCTTGCCCAACCTGTACCGGCGCTACATCCACTTTTTCGTCAACGGCACGCGCCGCGGCGTCATCTACGACGATGTCCAG
>JBJXFS010000130.1:0-54922 GCA_046155625.1 Verrucomicrobiales bacterium
TCCGGGAGAAGGACGCGCCGGCCGTCCCGTTTTGTCTAGGCGGGGAAATGTCGGGACCGGGGAAGCCCCAGTTCCCAAGCTCCGGATGGGCCGGTGGCCGTTCCGTTTGGAACCTGGAGCCTGGCGGAGTTGCTTGATCTAATTCGGGCCGTGGTGGAGATGGGCAAAGGAAGCGATGTGGCAGGGATAAAAGACTTCGCGCGCTTCGCCTTTGAGAAATATCTCGTCGATTGAATGATGCGGCGATGAACCCGTCTTTCGTCTATCGCGCCGATTTTTACCGCGCCCTTACTGAGGCAGGTGACGATGTGGACGCGCGCAGGGCGGTGGGTCGCTTGTGGGGCTTCCGGGAGGAATTGCCTGAGGTGGTCCCAGTCAAGGGGCCCATGATGGTGACGCAACCCGACGCGGAGCGGCTGGTCGAAGCTGAGGAAAAGCCACCGAGGGGTGGGCTCGTGGATCGGTTTTCTTTTTTCCGCTGCGTTCATGCGGAGCGGGTATTGGAGGAGGAGCGGAAAAGGAGCGATTCCACCGTCGCCGGCATCATGGCGGCACCCAAGGTGACCCGTGAAAGCCTTCTTGAAAAGCATGGTTCCGCACCCAAGCCGCTGCCCCTCATGCGTTGGTCACGGCTCGGCCCCTTCTTGCGGAGGGCTTTGTCCAAACCGCAAAGTTCGCGGCAACCGCACGTCCGGAAGGTGGTGCGATGCCTTGCGGAGGGAAGGGCGCTGCTGCGTATTCCCACGGTGGCGAAGACCAAGTGGCATCCTCGGCTCGCAGTGTGGCAGGATCGCCGGGGTGACCTTGCTCCGTTTTGGGACGATGCGGACTATCTCAAACGCCGTATCACTCGAGAACGGGGCGCGGTCGGGTTAAAGTGGCGTGTGGTGGAACGGGACCAACTGACGCCTAATGGCTTTTCATTGTTTGATCCCGGTGCTTTGATCGTGAATGATCTGCTTGTTCCGCGCGGGGAAGTAGCCATTCTGGTTTTGGGAGACTTGGGTCAGTATCTCGGAGGCTCGCTGGAAGAAGCTTGGCTCGCGTTGGGGAGGAAATGCTTCAAGGCTGGAAAGATTGGCTGGGTTTTGTGTCCGTGTCCCAGGCGTTGCTGGTCGGTTCCCATGACACGAGTTTGGAACATGACCCAGTGGGATCGTGGGTCCCGTCCCGGACGACAAGGGCGGGGAGTTCCACCGCTGCCCGCCGATGAGGAAGCATCCATGAGCATCTTCCGCCTGCTTTGTTCCACTGCCTTGAGGGTGGAAATGGGGCTGCTGCGACAGTTGCGCGATCTTGTTCCGGGAGGGGATGTGGGATACGAGCACCAGCTTTTTCGCGCCAAGGACGTCTTGGCGAACGCATCCGGGTTGGCGTTCAAGGATGCTGCCTTGGGAGCATTGCGGCAAAATCTGCACGTTCTGGCGCCTGAGATGACTATCCAATGCCTGGCTCGTGTTTTCAATCATCATCAATACGCGCCGGTGTATAGGCACTTCGAAGTCTTGGCGTGGAAACATTGGCTCACCGACGAGCAGTGGCAGCATGCTGAGGCTCATGGAATCATCTCTACAAAAGAGCATAATGAATCAATGCATTACTATCGAGGCCTGCTTCACTCATTGCGATCAGGTGAGACTGGGGTTTCGGGCGAGGCAATGGAAGCGTTTCTTTCCCGCGATTTGAACAGGCTCGACGAGGAGGCATGTCGGATAGCGGAACGGCAGGTGGCTTGGGCTCTCACGCATGATCTGGGTTCCGGAGAGCCGCTTCCGGATTTCCTCGACCCAGACATCATTCGCTTTTTGCTGCCGGAATTGGAATGCCCACCGGTTTTATATCATGGCGATGGGATCGTTATAGGCGGAGAAAAAAAGTGCGGGCGGATCGTCACACCTTTGCGGGAAGGAGATGGTGCTTGTGTATTCAGCGTGGGGGATGAGAACCGCGTTCTCACGCAGGGCGGTGAACGTGCCATTGAAATCGCGGAGCTCATCGACGCGGGCAGCTTCGGTATTGCCAATGGGGCTGACAAGGTGGTGATCGAGAAAACCCCCCGCCCCCCCTGGGCGCGGCGGATGTGGTATGATCGGCATGGGTTGGCGGCGGAGTTTCGGGTGGAGGGGGTGCCTTTTGTGTTGCGGTGGATTCCGCCGGGGCGGTTTTTGATGGGGAGTCCGGAGGATGAGCCCGGGCGCTTTGACGATGAAGGACCGCGACATGAGCGGATTATTGAGAAGGGATTTTGGCTGGGGGAGACGGTGGTGACGCAAGCGCAATGGCGGGTGGTGATGGGGAGAAATCCGAGTCATTTTAAAGGGCCGGACACGCTACCGGTGGAGCAGGTCGCGTGGAATGATTGCCGGGATTACTGCGCCAAGTTGAGCTCCTTGATTCCCGGCGTGGCTTTCCGTGCGCCGGCCGAGGCGGAATGGGAGTACGCCTGTCGGGCGGGGACGGCCACGGCGTTGTGGACCGGGGGGATTACGATCAGGCGGGACTATGACGCACCGGAGTTGGAGGAAATTGCCTGGTATGTCGGGAATAGCTGGAGGGATGAGCAGGTGGAGAATCCCCATGGCATGGGAAGCTACGATTGGCGGCATCCTGACGGTGATAAAGCCGGAACCCATGCGGTGAAAGGCAAGGAAGCGAATCCATGGGGGCTTTATGACATGCTGGGCAATGTGTGGGAATGGTGCGCCGATCTCTGGGATGCGGAAGCGTATGCGAAATTCGAACGCGGTGAACCACCGGTGAAGGATGAAGATGGCGCCGGGCGTGTGGTGCGCGGCGGCTCGTGGAGCTCCCTCGCGAGGGGCTGCCGCGCCGCCTCCCGGAGCTGGAACGAGCCCGACTTCCGCAGGCTCAACCTGGGCTTTCGCGTGGCCGCAGGTCAGGAGCCGAGTGCGGCGGAGCCGCAGGGGGGCGGAGCGCCTTTGCCGGAGAGGCGGAGCCGTGCCCGGAGGGCCGGAGGCAGCGAGCCCGCGTAGCGTGCGAAAATTTTTTTGTGATCATGAAGCTGAGTTTTTTTTGGATTCCGGCATGTGATTCACTGGCGGCGGCGGATGAATTGAACCGATTTCTGGCGATGCACCGGGTGGTGGGGGTGGAGAAGCGGTTTTGCTCTGGGGCGGGCGGGCATGGGCCGGGGTGGTCGGTGTGTGTCGAGTGGCTGCCGGGGAAGGAAATGGCTGAAGCGGCGACGGCACCGACGGGCAAGGTGGACTACAAGGCGGTGCTGGATGGGGAGACATTCCGGATTTTTGCGGCGCTGCGGAATTGGCGGAAGGAGGCGGCGGGGGTGCAGGGGGTGCCGATTTACACAGTGGCGACGAACGAGCAGTTGGCGGAGGTTGCCCGCCAGAGGGTGACCACCAAAGCCGGGCTGGAAACGATTGAAGGATTTGGCGCGGCCCGGATGGCGCGGCAGGGGGATGAGTTGCTTGCGGCCTGCCGGAAGGCCATCGCGCTCGGGAAGGAGGGGACGCCATGAAGCGGGCGGGACGGCTGTTGGAACAGATTGCCACGCTGGAAAACGTGGCCGCCGCCTACTGGCTGGCTGCCAAGGGACGGCGGCGCAGTGAGGGGGCACGAAGCTTCGCGATGGATCCAGACAGGCAGATCAACCGGCTGGTGATCGAACTGGCGGATGGCACCTGGCATCCGGGACCGTATCACATGTTTCAGGTTCGGGATCCCAAGCTACGGGTGATCCATGCGGCGCCGTTTCGGGATCGGGTCGCGCATCATGCCCTGATGCGCGTGTGCGGGCCGCACCTCGAGCGTGGGGCGATGCCGTACAGCTTTGCCTGCCGTACCGGGCGCGGGAGCCATGCGGCGGTGCGCCATGCCGCCGGACGAGCCAGGGTCAGGAGGTTTTTCCTGAAACTGGACATCCGGAAGTACTTTGACTCAGTGGAGCACGACCGTCTGGACGGCCTGCTGCGCTGCGTGATCAAGGATGGCTCGGTCCTGGATCTAATGGGGAAAGTGATCCGGTCCTACGAGACACAGCCGGGGCGCGGCCTGCCGATCGGCACCCTGACCAGCCAATATCTGGCCAATTTTTATCTCGATGGTCTGGACCGCTGGATCATCGAGGATCTGGGGGGGCGGGACTACGCGCGGTATATGGACGACTTCGTCTTGTGGCATGATGAGCCCGGAGTCTTGGAGGAAAGGGGACGGAGGATCAGGGATTGGCTGCTGGCCGAGAGAGGACTGACGCTAAAGCATGAGCCTGACCCACGCCCGTGCCGGGAGGGGATGGAATTCCTCGGTTATCGCGTGCTGCCGGAGGGGATATTGATCGCGAGGCGGGGGAGGCGGAGGTTTGCGGCGAAGCTCACAGCCTGTGGAAAAGCGCATCAAGCCGGCACGTTGTCGGGGGGTGATTTCCAGCGGCGGTTGGATGCCCTGTTGGCCTGGGTCCGGGTGGCGAATTGCCGGGGGTGGTTGGCACGGACCTGCGCAAGAATCGCGGCAACCCAGGAGCCGGCATGAAATACGTCGATGACTTTCAGAAACCCAACGCGCCAGGCGTGTGGTGCGCGGCGGCTCGTGGAACAACCACGCGAGGAACTGCCGCGCCGCCTACCGGAACAGGAACGAGCCCGACAACCGCAGGAACAACCTGGGCTTTCGCTTGGCCGCAGCTCACCCATGGTCTGGAGGGGCCGTGGCTGACCCGGTTTCTGAAACTGGCGGGTGTCAGCGCCCGCCGGGAATCCGTGCCTCCGGGGGTTGGTAGGGTGGTCGGACGGCCATGGCCGAAAACTCCCGGAGGCGCATTCCCTTTTTGTGCATGAATCCCACCACCACCCTCACCGACCGCCTCCCGCTCTATCCACCCGCGTGGGCCGACAAATTCGGCGAGGATGATTTCGGGATCTTCGCCTGCTTCTTCCTTTCCAAAGTGGAGTTCGAATTCCGTTGGATTCCGCCGGGACGCTTCTGGATGGGCAGTCCTAAGGTGGAGTTGGGGCGATTTGATGACGAAGGCCCACGGACGGAACGGGAGGTGGGGGGATTCTGGCTGGGAACCACCCCGGTGACGCAGGCGCAGTGGCTGGCGCTCCGAAGGGAGAATCCGAGTCATTTCGACAAAGGTGGCCAGTATCCGGTTGAGCAGGTTTCCTGGCTGGACGCGGTGGGTTTCGCCCGGGAGCTGAGCGGGAGAACCGGGGCAGCCCTTCGACTGCCGGAAGAACGGGAATGGGAATACGCCTGCCGGGCGGGGACGGAATCAGCGCTTTACACGGGCGAGGAATTGACGTCGGCGGACGGGAAATGTCTAAACCTCGACGAGATCGCTTGGTATGACAAGAACAGCGACGGCGCCACCCATGAGGTGGGCGGGAAACAACCGAATGCCTGGGGCTTGCAGGACATGCTGGGAAACGTCTGGGAATGGTGCGCCGATCCATGGGATGCGGAGGCGTATGCAAAAGTGCAACGCGGGGAACCGGCGGTGAAGGACGAAGAAGGCGCCAGGCGTGTGGTGCGCGGCGGCTCGTGGTTCGACCTCGCGTGGCTCTGCCGCGCCGCCTTCCGGCTCGGGTTCGAGCCCGACGACCGCAGGGACGTCCTGGGCTTTCGCTTGGCCGCAGGTCAGGAGCCAAGGGCGGCGGAGCCGCAGGGCAGCGGAGCGCCTTTGCCGGAGAGGCGGAGCCGTGCCCGGAGGGCCGGAGGCGGCGATGGCTCGGCTGTTGAGGTCTGATGGAATTCTGATTCGATGAGCTACCCAATGCCGCCCAGCCATCCCCAAGGATCCAGTTGCCTCAGCCACTGAAAAAAAGGGACATTGGAACCACGAAAGACACGAAACACACGAAAATTCATTGAGTTAGGACAAGCGACCTCCTCATCCATCAGGTCGACGGCGATAATCGGACAACGCCTTGGTTTTTCGTGTGTTCCGTGCTTGTCGTGGTTCCCATCCCGGCACTTAGGTTCAGCGGTTAGCGCGGAGGAACTGGAGGAGGTCGGCCATGGCGGGCGGGGGCAGGGCGGATTCGAAGCCGGTGGGCATGAGGGAGCCGGGGACGGGCTGGATGTTTTTGATGGCGGTTCGCAGGACCGGTTGTTCGATGCCGCCGGGGAGGCGGAGGACGAGGTTATTGGCGGTTTCGACGCCGATGACGCCGGTGAGCGAGGTGTCGTCTTGCAGGGTGACGTGCCAGGCGCGGTATCTGGATTCGACTGATTGAGCGGGGTCGAGGATGGCGGCGAGCAACCAATCGGGCGGTTTATTGGCGGTCATGGCGAGGTCGGGGCCGAGTTCCTGACCGCGTCCGTGGACGCGATGGCAGAGGGCGCAGAGGGTGTCGAACAACAATTGACCGCGGGTGGCATCGCCAGCGAGCGACGGCAGGGTGTCGTACTGGGCGATGACGGCGGCGCGATCGGCGGAGGTGGGAATGAGGGCGGGGAGATCAGCGGGCGCGGGGAGGGAGGTGGCGTCCTTGAGTTTGGCGAAGAGCGGGCTTTCCGGTCGCAAGGAGGTGAGGATGGCGATGCGCAGGTCGTCATCGGCGCCAACCGCCAGGGCGGCGAGCACGGGCTCGGCCAGATCGGGGTGCCAGGCGCCGAGGGAAAAGGCCACTTGTTGACGCACGGCCGGATCCGGATCCTGGGCGAGCGCGGCGACCGTTGGAAAGAGCGCGGGGTCGGCGGCGATTTCGCTTTGCCGCAATGCTTCGCAGCGAACCCATGGGTTGGGATCGTCGAGCGCCGTAAGGAGGTCGTCCGCGTTGAGTCCGCCGAGTCCTCCGAGCGCGGCCAGAGCCTGAAGCCGCACGGCCGGGGCGTGGGCCGGCGTGAGCAGGGCGCGCAAGACGGGGATGCCCGAGGGGTCGTTGCGTTCGAGAAGGAGACGATGGGCCGTATCGCGCTGCCAGCCGTTGGGAGAGTTGAGGGCGGCGGCGAGAGCGCGAGTGTCGAGCGAGGCGAGGTTTGGGATCGGACGTTTGGCCCGCTCGCGCGGGGCGATGCGGAACAGTCGACCGGCGTCGGCGCCGGCGCGCACGTCGAGCCGGGCCTGCATTTCCGGGGAGATCCATTCCGGGTGTTCGAGGACCAGCCGGTGCATGTCGGCCAGCCAGAGCGCGCCGTCAGGGCCGGTGCGGAGGAAGACGGGGCGGAACCAGTTGTCGGTGCTGGCGAGGAACTCGCGGTGAGTCTCGCCGGAAGCGCGGCGGCTGCGCCATCCGGCGCCCTCGCGTTCGAGCACTTCGCGGTGCACGGCGTTGTGAACGGGCTCGGCGATGAAAATGCTGTCGGCGAAGTCCGTTCCAAAGAGCTCGTCGCGATACGGGGTGGCGGAGCAGGCGCTGGTCACATGATTGAGCGACCACGGTTGATTCGGGCGTTCGATGGGCGCGCTGACGGGGAAGACGCGGGTCGGGTCCGGGTAATTGGCCAATTCGCGGCGGAGGCGGGTGACGGCGAGCTGCGGATTGCGGCGGAGGTAGCGTTCGGGCAGGGTGACCTGCCAGAGCCAGACGGGATTGTTGTTGCCGAACCAGTGGCCCCAATCATTGCGGCGCAGGCCGTACTGCGTCATGCCCGAGACGGTTTCGATGTCGCCCGTGTCCGGCTTGAATCTCACATCGCGGCCGCCGATGGCGAGCGAGTGGCCGGTCTTGATGGAGGTGACCGTGCCGCCGCTGTCGCCGTTGGCGGCGTAAATCCAGCCATCCAAGCCCCATTCGAAACCGTTGAATCGGTGCTGTTGATTGCCGGGTTCGAAGCCAGTGAAGAGCACGTCGCGGCGGTCGGCCCGCCCGTCGCCATCGGTGTCCGCGAGATACAGCAGGTCGGGGGCGACCGCGATCAGGGCACCGTCGCGCCACGGCAGCACGCCGGTGGGAAACGCCAAGCCATCGGCGAAGAGCGCGGTGGACTCGAACAAGCCGTCACCATTCCCATCGGACAGCACCTTCACGCGCCCGCCTGGCTGGCCGCGGCCGTCCATTCCCATCGGGTAGTCGGCCATTTCCACGACCCACAGACGACCGTCCGGTCCCCATTCGAAAGCCACGGGGTCCATGACCTGCGGTTCATGAGCGACCAATTCCACGACAAATTCATCCGGCACCTGGATCGTCGTGACCGCGTCGGCGGGTGCGACGCGCGGTGGTGTCGGCAGCGCGATTAAAGCACGGGAGGAAAATCGGGTGGGACGGCCATCCGCCGAGGTGATCACCAGATCGTCGCCGTTTCTCGTGACCGTGGATCCGGCCAATGGGGGCAGGGTTGATGGATCGGCGCCGCGGGGTCGCGATCGCACCGGCTGTGACCAACCGGGACGCCAACCCAAGTCGGGTCGGATGATCGTCGTCCAAAGGTGGATGGCTTCCCGTGTCGCGTCCGCGAAGAGCAGGTCAGCCAAGCCGTCGCCCGTCAAATCGACAAAACGAATCCCCGGGTCGGTCGCGTCGGGAGCCACGACCACGCCCTCCGGGATCGGGTGGCGGCCGGCCAGTTTGCCGCCGTCGACGACGATGTGCTCGGATTCGATGCGCACCGACTCCGTCGATCCATCCGAGTCGAGGTCGACCGACAGCGGGGGCGGCGCGGCGCCGAGGGACGTGGCCGCTGCCGCGACGGCCAGAGCGAGAGCGGGCCTCATTGGGACAGGCGTTCGATGACAGTGCGCGTGATGCGATCGACGACCGGGTCGCCGCCGGCCAATCCATGCGACCAGTCGGTGCTGCCACACGTGAAGACAGTGCCGCCCCGCATGTACACGCCGAGGACGGCATTCCCTTGGCGGCCGTTTTCCCACAGGTCGTACCATTGGCAATCGTCCGGATGCCACTGGGCGGGCGCCGTGGCGAGAATTTCGAACGAGCGGGGAGTGCCGTCGCGGTGGGTGGGGAATGGCAGACCGTCCTGCCAGACGATTTCGCAACCGTCGCATTCGTAGCCGACGATGGTGTGCGCGCCACCAAACGCGTCGCCGCTTTTCAACCCCGTGCCTTGATAAATCCAGTGGTCCGGGCGGTGCACGGTGAAGGCGCCGCTGCCGTCCATCAGCTGACCGTGACTGCGGTGGTAGCCGCCCCAAAGGAAACCGACGCCAGTCAGTTCGTTCTCGGGCCGCTTGATCAAATAATGGCTCCAGAGCGTGGCCAGTGATTCGCATCCGGCGCGAGCCCCGTAGACGGGATCGCTGTGGTAGTTTTGCTTCCAGCAGGTGAGCGCCGAGCCGCCGTCCTCGCTGCGCACTTGCCAGCAGCACGTGTTGCCACTGAAAAAGGCGACGTTGCCGCCATTGCCGATGAACTTTTCCAAATGGTCGCGCATCGGCTTCGACCAGTATTCGTCGTGGCCCACGCTGAGGACGAGCCCGTAACCGCGCAGGATTTCCGGATGAAATTCCAGATCGCTGTTTGCCGCGAATTCGAGCGGGATCCCAGCCCCCTCCGCCCAGTCGACGAACGCTCGCTCCCACGTATCGAACTGGCTGGCGGGCGGCCGCTCAAACGACACCCGATGCCCCTGATTGCCGCCCAAGCCGTTGTACGCGTACAGGCTGAACCCCCCGAAGTTGTTGTACGCGTTGTAGGTGTTCGTGCTCAACTGGAGCAACACGCGCGACGACTTTCCCGGATCGGCCGCCCGAAGCACAAAAAAACACGAGCCCGACGACTCGCCCGCTTGCAGCGCCACCCGGTAATACCCGCTCTTCCAGTCGGCGGGAATCCGCAGCGATACCGATGCCGGCCAGCGACAGCCGCGGGAGGAAGCATCCGTCGGCACCGGATGCGCCTGCCCGCGCACCGCCTTTTGCGACCACACCAACTCCGGTTGCCGCGCGTGGCGGTGGATTTGCACGGCAAACGTGGGTGCGTCGGTGGAGACGTGCAACGTGAGTTCATCCTTGGGAGCATAGCTGGCTTTGCCCGCGTACCCGGCGATGATCGGTCTTGGAGTTTCGTCGGCCGTGGCCGAAACCAGGGAGACCACCAGTGCCACAACAATGAGGACGCGCGTCATACGCTCAACGCTTAGCCGCCAGACGGAAAATGACAACGACGACCGGCGACTAGGACCATGCCGCATGCCGGATACACCACGAGTTCTGCGCTCACCATCGACTTTCGGCACCTTGAGATCGAACACTATCGGGTGCTGGTGGCTCCCTGATGGATTCGTCATCGTGCTGGCACTCGAGAATTTGGGTCAGGCCAACTGCTGGTCGCGCAGGCGCTGGGCGAGGCTGCTGGCGATTCGGTGATGGAATTTGGCGCTCAGCGCCGGCGAGGTTTCGAGCCATTGTTGCAAGCTCTGGCGCCCCACCAGGACAACCAGGCTCGGCAAAACGGCTCGGACGGTGGCGGTTCGAATGTTGTCGCCCAGGAGATACGCCATCTCACCAAGCACTCCGCCTGGTCCACTCCAGCCAATCGGAACAGAGCTTTCCTTGTGCGAGTAGGCGACCAGCAGGCCGCTAACCACGATATAAAGCTCGGTTTCAACCGCCCCTGACTCGATGAGAACGTCACCGGCATCCAGCCGCAAAAGACAGCCCTTTTCACGCAGATCCTCCAACTCCTCATCATCCAATCGCCACTCATGTCCGGCTGCGGCCTCATTTAAGGGCTCAAAAATAGCCAGCCGGGAAGGGGCAAGAGTGGCGTCAACCGCGGGTTCGTCCGGTCGGGAAAACATCTCATGAAACCATTCAACCGCGGCTTTGTTTGGCTCAAACTCACCCGCGACCGAGGCCAGGGGAGAAGTGATTTTTTCCAGGTAGGCTAAATCGGGACCGACCAGCACCATTGGGATTTTAAGGCCCTTGTCCGAGTCCTGGAAGTTTCTGCTAAACAACCGATAGCCGAGACGTTGGTAATGGGGAACTCGGGCAACATCGGACAAGCAGAAACCGAAAAGGCCGCCACGGGATCGAGCGAATCGGTAAGTGTGGAAAATCAGGCTGGCCGTTCTCAAGGATTCCCACGGACCCGCGCTCGCGACCAAATCCTGGGTGAACCACAAGGACTCAATTGGAAACGGCGAAAAACGTTCCAGTTCAAAGACATCGAATGCAGCATGGTGGCGGATTCGATCCGATCCGGTGATGAGACGGATGGAAGCTCGGATCTCGCCCTTGTCCTTGACGGTGAAGAGGTGGGTTTCACTCCAGGCATCCTCCGGCGCGGCCATTCGCAACCGCTCATGATCCATTGCTTCCAGGTTCTGCTTCAGCTCCGTGGCGTAGACCGCATAACGATGGCGATAGACCTCTTCCCGATGCTCTTCCGTGACGGCTGCCACGACAGGACTGCGCTTCGTGAGCACGTCCTTGAGCAATAGACCTCTCTTGCTGGCGTCACGACGCAAAATCATGATCCGGATCACCTCGTAGACGATGACCATCGAAAAGGTGACTTGAATCCACACCAGCACCGCCTCCACGGGAAGTCCGGGACCACCAAATCCGCTCCCTGTCCACTGCAGGATGAACAACCCCAGCATGTATTTCGATTGATAGCCCCACCAGCCGAAGGGAATCGCCAGGCAGGCTTCCCAAAACAGGCTCACCAGGAGCATGGCGAGCATCGAAAACGTCATGGCTCGCCAATTGATGAACGGAGAGACGGCTTTGAAAAAGAGCCAGGCGGGCACGAAGGCAACGCAGAGCAGGTAGAAGAAATAGAGGGGGAATCCTTCCTTATGTTCGTGGGATCCGAACTTTTTGTATGCGAAAGCCGCAGATGCCAAGCCGATGGCTATCAGCAGCGGACGAGCCGATAGGCTGAATAGATGGATGTTCCTGAGCAGTTCTTCGTCGCGGTATTCCTTTCCTTGATCCACGCACTCGGCCACGCTCCCTTTGCTGTATCGTCGGAACCAGACTTCGCTCAGCCACAGGTAGGCCGCCAGGCTGACGGTGATACCCAAAATATAAAAGATAAACTCTTCGATGGGTAGATTTTGCCGCACGGCCAGCGGATCGAACTCGAGACCCCAAATTTTCAGGCCCAGGGTCGCCTCCTCATTCGGAAAGGTGAAAATGGTGTTTGCCAATGCCAAGTCCAGGAAGAAGGCGATCGGCAGCATGATGGCCAGCGTCAGGAAAAACGATTTACGCGGGATTCGTGCCTGGGGATTCCGCATCAGTGAGATGAGAATGACCGCGAGCGGCAACCCAAAGAGAGTGAGAGACCAGGTGTACCCCAGCGGTGTGGAGTAACTGACCGCGCCTTCGATCAGTGACACCTGCACTGTTCTCAGCGTCAAAGCGGCTGGGATCAACAGGACTGCCAGCAGTCCAAAGATGACCCAAGCGTCACCCGTCCGCGGCTTGGCCCATTTTTTCGTGGTCAACATTGTTCAGGCGCAGCGGCGACGCGTTTCCAACCCCGAGTGGTCACCACGGACGCACCAAACGCTCCGGCATCCCAGCGCCATCAGAAAGCCCGCGAATCGAGAACCATACACTCTGATCCAGGTTGCCGAAACCAGCGATTTCATGGTCTATCCGTATCCAGATCCAGGCCAATGACAACTCGGCGGGAGGCGGGCGGCGTCGGAGGTCGGAGGTCGGAGGTCGGAGGTCGGCAGGGGGGAAGCAGTATTCAGTGTTCGGAATTCAGTACTTAGCCCGAAACGAGCAGGGCCCGATGGACAGGCGAGTCACCGGCGTGGGTGGCAGGGCGGTGAGCGGAGCGGCCACTTCGAGGACGAGGACGAGGACGAGGACGAGGACGATTCCAAGCATCCTGAACATGTCTTCTCCGCCCACGCAATTGTTCGTCAGTATCAACCATCCATCCACTGCGCCGCTCTTCCTCGTCCCCGACTTCCCCAGTGCTATTCCCGTGCACCAAGCAATCAACGATCTCGCAGAGGAGGCGAATCGTGGACACCCACATTGGCGGCTACGGGAAGATTGCCAATAAGCGGAGAACCGTCTTCTCCCCACGAGCGAACAGGCAATCTTCGAGGCTGCCGCCGCCCTGGTGGTTGTTGGTGGCAGAAAGGGCTGCCGGCGCGGGCCGACCCGACGCGCGGGCGGCGGTGGAGCACGGGCTCGCCTCGCTGGACGATGAGAAAACTGTTTTCCCCAAGCTGGATGAAGGCCGCGGCTGACTTAGCATAAATTGTGCTTTATGGGTTGGCCAATGACGGCATCCACCCTCGACGAGACTATCGGCTTTTCCCTGGACCCGGCGGCCGCAGCCACGGCCCGGGAACGGAAGCTGGATCTGGTGAACTTGAAGCTCGCATCGCGCGGGTTCGCGCTACCGGCCGGGTCGAACGACTCGCCGTTGCTCGATTTCGGGCGCTCGCTGCTGGCCAATTTCGAGGAGAAGTTGCGGCTGCTCGGGGACTCGTTGTGTCCGGCGGACGAAGCGATCAGGGCATTTCTGGTTGATTATCTCGGTGAATCAGCCGCCGGGGTGTTTGAGCCCGGGGATCCGATGGTGCCGTCCGGGGCGCTCAGTCTCGAGCGCCATGGTCTGTCCAGGGAGTTGTCGCTGCCGGCGGGGCGCGACACATTTGTTTCGGGCATTCTGTCGAGCTATCGCGTGCATCAGGGTGTCTGCCACAATCCCGCGAAGGACCGTCGCACCACGGAAGGTGTTTTTCACATTGTCGAAGGAGGGTTGCCCATCCCCGCGGACAAAAAGGCGGTGCCGAAACGCGCCTTCGCCGGCCTGCTCAAAGCCGCGCTGCATCCGCCGGACGACCTGCTGACCTTGCCCTACACGTCGCATCTGCCACCGGTCGAACGAGCCCGCACGTTTGTCTCGCTGCTCTTGCGGCCGACGGTCCGGCCGGAGGTGCCCGGGGTGGTCGGGCGCCAGACGATGGAGATTCGATTTTTTGCGCCGGGTGTCCTGGTGTCGAACCTCGATTTCGTGGAAAGCATTTTCGGCAATGCCGGCGATCCATTTTTGCCGGAAAACGATGCCCGGCTCGATACTGACGGCTGGACCGGTCACACCGGTTGCGTGATCCTCGCGCCCCACCTCATCTTGCAGAGGAAAAAGGACCTCGGGTTGCCGCACGTCAGTGAAGCCAGCGCGCGGCAACGCGCCGACGGCATGTGCTGGGAGAAGGAGGACGACCTCTACAACGGCGGCGGGGCATTCAAGGTCGCCTGCCGGGATGCCCGCGGCGTCATGGTCACGCTGATCGCCGACAGCTACTACGGGTACTGCAAGAAGGAGGTCAAAACGCAGATCTCGTTTGCCGCCAACCTGCTCGGGCAATGCGAAGAGGAACATGCCGGCGGCGCCCTGGCCTTCCCCAGCTTCGACCACGGGGAAAGTTTTGTCCTCGACTCGCGCGCCGCCAACCACACGTGGGCCGAACTCGTCGCGCGTCAGGGTGCCGCCATGACCGTGCAGCCGGAGGGGTATGGCATCGACACGAGCTGGCCGGACATCGTGTACGTGCCCGAGAACGCTCGGATCTCGCTCCGCAATCAGCGTTTGACGTGGACGGACTCGAGCGGCACCGAACGCGTCCTCAAACTCCTCGCCGGCCACACGTACGTCTACCCCAGTGGCTACAAGGTGGAAATGGGGCAATCAATCAAAGGGCAGCGGTGGCGCCTCGTGGGCACCCAGGCCGAAGGCACGTTTTGCCACAAGCCCTGCACGGTCTCGGGCGGCGGGAAGAGCGAAATCAGCAAGGCGCTATCCGATGCCATGATCACCGGGCCGGTCATCATCGGGAACTTCGCCGACGACATCGCCGCCGCCCAAAAAATCATCGATTTCGACTTTGGTCACCGATTCAAAAACCCCCGCGAACCACGCCTCCCCAGCCGTCCACTCCTCTCGCCGGATCGCAGCTTTGGATCGGTTGTGCGCATGCTCACCCCTTCCGAGTTGTTCACCGACGAATACAACGCCTGGCTCGAAAGCTTTCCCCGCCACGTCCGTGACCTCATCCTGGTGGTGAAGCGGCGGTATCGCCCGGAATGGGGAGCCGACTGGCGCAGTCGGTTTTCCGTCGACTGGATCGATGGCCAGCCCGGAATTGAGCTGAAGTTTCGCAACCAGAAGCTCTACACGCGGTATCTGCGGGTCGGGTTCAACGAGGATGGATCCTGGCGCACCTTCAGCTTGCGCAAAGACTTCGCCCCGGCCGTCAAACTCCAACGCGAGGACGACATCACGGCGTCCACCATCATCCCCAAAAACCACCTTTCTGGACTGCATCCAGCGCTGGAAGCGCCCGCCTACAAGTTCGCGGTGAATTGTGAATACCGACTGTTTCAGCGCCCGGACGATGCGGTCATCCGCGGCTACGACCGGCATGCCGAGGCCGATTTTGCGAAGCCCGGGCAATTCTTTTCGAATTACGAACCGCTGCCTCGCGCGCTCGCGCAGGACATGATCGATGACGCGGTGCGCTTCGGGCAGTTCACCGCGCCCATGCAGGATTTGATCAAGCGGGTGGCGGCCGCGCCGGAGCCTGAGTGGTTCGTCTGCACAGCCATTCCGCGTCTGGTCGACGGGAAGCCGACGAAAAACCCGCGTTATTTGCAGACGCGGCCCGACCTCGAGAATCCACGCGCGGAATACCTGGCCGAGGTCGGCGCCCGCCTCTTCCGTCGGTTGCCGGCCAACGCGCCCGTGCTCAATCCGGTCCATGCCATACTTCCCGGCCGCCGAAACAATCCGGCCGAACCGGGGAGCGGCATCCGTCCACTCGCGGTCTACGGGCCGGTCCACCACCAGGAACTCCCGGAACTCTTGGCCGATTTGATGGCGAGTCTGACGGGCAAATCGCCGAGCACGACCGGCGCGGGCAGCGAGGGTGCTCTGACCAAAGGGCCCTTCAACGCGCTGCTGCCGATTCATGACCTGAATGCCGCGCTCCTTAGTTTCATCGTCACCGGCAGTCCCGCCTTCACCACCGCCGCCGGCCACATCGGCCGAAAATTCCGCGTCGAACACGATGTTTCGCTGATCATCCCCGAAGTCTGGGCACGCATGTACCTGCACGAACGCGAACCGGAGTGGCTGCTCCACCATGGATGCCTTGAGCCGGTCCGCGATTTCACCCACCGCGGCCGCACCGTCGAGGCCAGCCGGCTCGGGTTTCGCATTACGGAAGCCTTTGTCACCCGCTTCTTCGGTCGCGTCTTCGCCGATCCCGCCGCCGTGCTCACGGCAGATCAACTGCGGCCGGAACTTCAGTCACTCGACGATTTCGCCGATGGGGTCGAGCACATCATCGAGGGCCATCAGAAGGCCGCGGCATTTTATTTCGCCGATGGCGCCATCGATCTGGCCGTGCCGCCGCTGGCCGCCCTGCTGCGCATCCTCGCGCATGGCCACTGGGAGGGCAAAAGGCTCAGAGATCCCGATTTCCGTCGCCTCTTCCAGCCGGAGACCGTGCTCGGCAGCGATTGGTACCGCGCCCGGTTGGAAGCGCGCCTGGCCGTCGACCGCCGCCTCTGGCGCCGTCACGCCGACGACCTCCGGCGGTTCCTCGACCGGCGCGCCCGCCTCCTGCCCGCCGAACGCGCCGAATTCCACGCCCGCCTCGCCGCCGCCGAAGACCAGATCGCCGCCTTCGAGGCGTCCGATGCCGTCCAACTCTACTCCGGTACCCTCGGCATTCAGCCGGAACTCGTGTAATCCTACAGGAGCCGCGTGGAAGGATCGGCGAGCGCTTCGAGCGGCAGGTGGGTGAGGGTGGCCAACACGTCTAGATTACCTTGGCGGTGGTCGTCGGCCGGCCACTGTGGGCTGGCCGATTCCAAGTGGTGGGCGGCGTCGACAAGGAGGTGTTGGATGGCGGTGACGACATCCGGGTGGTCGCGGAACGGGCGTTGGTAGTTTTCGAAGCGACCGCCCGGGCGGTAGCGCGGAAATGCTTCCAAGCCCATGAAGACGAGAAAATCGCGGGCGCGGAAGCGACCGGTGGCGGCGACGAGCCCGGCGAAGTCAGCGACGAGTTCGTCTTGCAAGCCGAAAACGAGATGCGGGAAGAGTCGGCGCACGAAGTAGTGACACGATTCGTGGTGGAGGCGCAGCGTGCGCGAGCGGGCGAGCCACTCGGCGTCGGAAAACCCGACGGCTTCGCCGGGTACGCCACTGTAAGGTCCCTCCGTCAGGACAAGGAGGCGGTCTTTCCAAAGAGCGGGATCCGGCGGATGTTGATCGATCCGGCCGGCGGCGTGGGCGTCGCGCACCGCGATGAAGCGTCGGCGATTGACGTACCCGTTGAGGAAGTTGGCGCCCATGGAATCCGGGATGGCCACCGGTTCGTTGCGGTGGCCGAGGGCCCTCAACAAGATGAGAAAATCCCCGCGGTTCGGCGCCTCCACCACTGGAATCAAACCGGCACCCGTGTCGTGCAGGAAGACCCTCAGACGGTCCGGCGCTGCCCAGGCCGGCCCGCCCTCGACGGGATGGCGGGGCCAATCGCCTAACTGAACATCAGGATCGAGGCAGGCGCGGTGGTAATCCGGAGTGCTACGGATCTCGGGGGCGATGGGAAAATTGAGTTCGACGACCCGGTGTTGCAAAGCGGCGACCGATCCCAGGCGGTCCGCCTCGACGGCCGTCTCGATCCAGTCGGGCACAAACGCTTCATTGGGGAACGACACCGACTGGGGGTCGGGACAGCGTTCGGGAAGCGGGCGGCCGAGCGCGACCAGCACACGCTCTATCGTCTCCGGCCCAAGGCCGCGCCGCACGAGCCACTGGCGTCGGTCGGAGGACTTGGCGTTATCCAAAGAACCGGGATGGGAACCACGAATCACACGGATATCACGAATATTGATGAGGTTCCTTCTTAATCCACTGCCACCCGACGAGTGAAGAGGTGGTTTCCCAAAAACTTTCGATAATAATCCTTAAAACCCGGATCGGAACCACGAAAAACCAAAGCGTTAGCCAACAATTGCCGTCCATCTGATGGATGACAAGGCCGCTTGTTCTAACTCAGTAATTTTTAGTGTGTTGCGTGATTTTCGTGGTTGAAATGTCCCTTTCTAGGATAATCGGCATTCAGCGCTACGCGAGGATTTCGGTCACCACTCGACCGTGGACGTCGGTCAGGCGGAAATCGCGGCCGGCGTGGCGGAAGGTCAATTTCTCGTGATCGATGCCCATGAGGTGGAGGATAGTGGCGTGCAGGTCGTGGAAGTGGACTGGCTGGTCCTGGGCGAAGTAGCCGTAGTCGTCGGTGGTGCCGAACTGGATTCCTGGCTTAATCCCGCCGCCGGCGAGGAACATGGTGAAGCCATGCGGGTTGTGGTCGCGGCCATCGTCTCCCTGGGCGGTCGGGGTGCGGCCGAACTCACCGCCCCAGAGGACCAGCGTGTCGTCGAGCAGTCCGCGTTGCTTGAGGTCGGCGATCAGGCCGGCGACGGGCTGGTCCATTTCGGCGGCGAGTTTCGTGTGCTCTTTGCGAAGGTTGCTGTGCGAGTCCCAATAGCGATGGGTGACCTGGACGAAGCGCACGCCGGCCTCGCTGAAGCGGCGGGCCATCAGGCACTGTTCAGCGAATGCCCGCGTCAGTTCCTGATCGGCGCCATAGAGCTTTTTGATGTGATCGGGCTCGTGGGAAATGTCCTGCACGCCGGGCACATCGCGCTGCATGCGGAAGGCGAGTTCGTACGACGCGATGCGCGACTCGAGTTCGGGGTCGGGGCCGCGCACGGCCAAGTGATCAGCGTTGAACTCGGCGAGCAGGTCGAGTTCCCGGCGTTGCCGGGCCGGATTGTTGAGCGGGCTGTGGATGAACGGGACGTTGAGTCCGTTGGCCCCGCCGCCGATTCGGGTGCCGCTGAACTTGGCGGGCAGAAAAGCGGACGACCACGCGCCCGCCCCCCCGTGGCTGCCGCTTGGATTGATCGTGATGAAGCCGGGCAGGTTGTCATTTTCGCTGCCCAGTCCGTAATTGATCCACGATCCCATGGAAGGTCGGGTGAACGTGTCCGATCCGGTGTGCAACTCGAGCAGAGCGCCGCCGTGGCGCGAGTTCGACCCCTGCATCGAACGGATGAAGCAGAGGTCGTCGGTCAGGCGGGCGAGGTGCGGCAGAAGTTCACTGACGGGCGCGCCGCATTGGCCGTGCGCCTTGAATTCCCAGGGCGACGGGAGCAGGCCGCCGGTCGGCGAGGAGACGATGCGAGGGGCGTCGAAGGGGAGCGGTTTCCCGGCGTCGCGCCGGAGCAGCGGTTTGGGGTCAAAGAGGTCGACGGTGGATGGGCCGCCGTGCATGAAGAGGAAGATCACACGTTTGGCGCGGGCGGCGGACGGCGGTGGCACGCCGCCTGCCCCAGCGTCCCTGGCCATGAGGGCATGGAGCGCGAGCGCGCCAAACCCGGCGCCCGATCGCTGGAGCATGGCGCGGCGAGTGAGCGGACGAGGCGCCCGGTGGTGGCAGAGGCGAGTCATGGGCGGGCAGTCATTCGATATAAAGAAATTCGTTGGAAGCAAAAAGCACGCGGGCCATGGCCGCCCACGCCGCCGTCTCGTCGCCCGTGGCGTCAGTGGCGAGAAATCGCTCGCCCCGTTGCCGCTCCGCCTCGGTGGCCTCGCGATCGAGCACGCGGCGGACCAACCACGCCGCGCGCTCGCCGGCCGTGGCGGAGGGTGTGGCGTCGAGCATCAGGCGGGCGAGCGCCTGCGATGACTCGTGAACCATCGGGCTGTTCATGAGATAGAGCGCCTGCGGAGCCACGGTCGACGTGCGCCGGTCGCCGTCCGGAACCGCGGGATCGGGAAAATCAAAGGCGTTCTGGCCGTCATATCCCGAACTCCGCAGGACCGGCAGGTACACCGTGCGGCGCGTGCCATTTTCGCCGGAGGCGAGCTGAGCGCGGTCGACATACTGGTTCTCCCGCACCTTGAGCAGCGTCCCGCCCATGGTGAGGTCGAGTCGGCCGGATTTATACAGGATCGAGTCGCGCACGACTTCGGATTCGACGCGCCGCGGCCGCCATCGGGCGATGAGTTCGTTGTCGGGATCGGATGACTTCAGGCTCGCCTCGGCCATGGCCGATTGCTGGTAAGTCGCGGAGAGCATGATTTCGCGGTGCATCGACTTGAACGACCAATGGAACGCGAGGAACCGCTGGGCCAAATGATCGAGCAGTTCCGGGTGGGTCGGTCGGGCGCCGAGCGCGCCGAAGTTGTCCGGCGTGGGGACGATTCCGCGGCCGAAATGCCAGCGCCAGACGCGGTTGGCGATGACCCGGGCGGTGAGGGGATTTTCCTTCGATGCGATCCAGCGTGCCAGTTCGAGGCGGCCGCTCTGGGTCTCGGGCATCGCCGGCTGGGACGTGGTTGCCAGCGCCCGCGGCAGGCGACGGCCCACCACCGGTCCAAGCGTGAGATAATCGCCGCGCAGATGCACGGCTGTGTTCTCGGTCGGATTTTCGGTGACGCCGAGGACCCTGAAGGCGGCCGGGAGGTCACGTCCGAGCTCGGCCAGTTCCGCGGACAGCCGTTGTTTCTCGTCCTCGGAAATCGCCGCGTCCTCGAGCCGTTGGCGCAGCTCGGCGACTTTCTGGTATCGTTCCGTGTCGCGGGGGTCGGAGAGGTCGTGGGTGTGGAGCTCGGCGACGACGCTGTATTTCGTCAGCGTGCGCGTCGACATGAAGATGCCGGCGAGTCCGTAATAATCCTCGGCGGAAATCGGATCGTACTTGTGATCGTGGCAGCGCGCGCATCCGAGCGTCATGCCCAAAAATGCGCGTCCCGTGGTGTCGATCTGCTCGTCCACAATGTCGCGCCGCATCTTGTCCGGGTCGTCGCAGGCCAGCATCTTTGGGCCCACCGAAAGAAATCCGACGGCCACCGTCTGAGCGCGCTTTTGTTCCAGGGTGTCCGCGGGGAGCAGTTCGCCGGCCAGTTGCTCGACAATGAATCGGTCGAACGGCAGGTCCTGGTTGAAGGCGTCCACCACGTAATCACGGTATCGATGCGCATCGGGATGGGCGATGTCCTCGTCCATGCCGTTCGAGTCGGCGTAGCGCGCCACATCCAGCCAATGGCGGCCCCAGCGCTCGCCATACCGAGGCGATGCAAGTAATCGGTCGATGAGCCGGGACCAGGCATCAGGCCGGTTGTCGAGCAGAAATTCCTGCAACTCCGCCGTGGTCGGCGGCAGGCCATGCAGGTCGTGGAAGGCGCGACGGACGAGTGTACGTCGGTCGGCGCGCGCGGTCGGTCGTTGGCCGGCCGCTTCGATTTTCGCGAGCACGAAACGGTCGAGCTCCCGTTCCGGCCAAGCGCCGTTCGCAACCTCGGGTGGCGCGGGATTCCCCAGCGGGGCGAGCGACCACAGGGCAGGCGCTTCCCCCGCCCAGCCCCATCCGGCCAGACACGGGATGATGTTCAAGACAAGGATGGTCAATGAGCGCCGCAAGCCGACACCGTGCCATCAGGATCCCGATTCACCAATCAAAGAACCGCCAGGGATCGTCCTACCCGCGCCTCCGGCTCAGCCCGGCGCCGGGGTCGCCTCACTCCGGTTTGAGTCGCTGGTGCCGCAGAAAGTCCATGAATTTTTGGTAGTCACTTTCGGGCAGGTTAAACAGCCCGAGCAATACCTTATAAGATCCGTGGGCTTCGCGGAGGCCGCGTTCGAAGAGCGCCCGCACCTGGGCGCGATTGAGGTCGCGCTCGATGTACGGCTTGTGGACCGCGTCCCAGAATGTCTGCTCGCCCGTACGCATCGCGAGGAAGATGTCGGCAAACGGGTCGACCTCGGGCACCGGAGGCGCGGGCCGTCCCGGTCCGCCGGCCGGAGTACCACTGGCCTCCGACTGGCGCTCGTACAGGACGCTTTCAAAATCCTCGAGTTCGATGAGTTCGCTTTCGGCCATCGAGTAGCCGGTGGTGGCGACGCTCTTGATTTCCCGGATGTTTCCGGGCCATGGGTACTGGGCGAGGAAATCGAGCGCGGTCTTGGAGAATCGGCGCCGCACTTTATAGCGGGCCTTGAGGAGTTCGAGCCAGTGGTCAAGCAGCAGGCGCCAGTCGTCGCCCCGGCTTCGCAGCGACGGCAGTTCCAGCCGGAAATAGCAGAGGCGGAAATACAGGTCGTTGCGAAACGAATTGGCGGCGACGAGGTCTTTCAGCGGGCGATTGGTGGCGGCGATGACCCGCACGTTGACCCGATAGGTCGCGCTGTCGCCGAGCCGCTTGAATTCGCCTTCGGCCAGAGCGCGGAGGAGCATGACCTGGGTCTGCATTGGCAGGTCGGCGATTTCGTCGAGAAAAATCACCCCGCCGTCGGCGGTTTCAAAGAGTCCTTTATGGTCGGCCAGAGCGCCGGTGAACGCGCCTTTTTTGTGGCCGAAGAGTTCGCTCACGGAGAGGTTATTGTCAGTGTATTGCGGACAGTTGACGGGGACGAAGGGCCGATGAATCCGTTCGCCCAGCAAGTAACAGGCGCGGGCGAAGAGTTCCTTGCCGACGCCGCTTTCCCCGGTGATGAGGATCGGTTCGTCAAATTGCGCAAACTTCTCGACCTTGCGCAGCACCGCAGCCATCGCATCGGATTCCCCGACCAGCGCGACCGCCCGGTCCGGACCCCAGAGGCTGGAGGACTTTTGATGAATGCGCTGGGCGACGTCGAGCAGACCCGGAGGAGCCGGCGGCGCGGTGGATCCGGCGTCGGGAATCGAGTCCGGCGATGTGGCACGGGGAGGCGAGGCGCTGGATGTGCGGGTGGGCATGGTCGTAGGGGCGTGCGATATCAGGCGACCTGGCGACGAGCCAGTTCGGCAAAGTGACCATTCAGTTTCATCAGCTCGTCATAGCTGCCGTTTTCCACGACACGGCCTTTGACGAGCACGACGATGCGGTCGGCGTTGAGAATGGTGCTGAGGCGGTGGGCAATGACGATGCGGGTGGCGTGCATGGCGTCGAGGCTGTCCGTCACTTGCTTTTGCGTTTGGTTGTCAAGGGCAGACGTGGCCTCGTCGAAGAACAGAATGCGCGGGCGGTTGACGATGGCGCGGGCAATCATGAGCCGTTGTTTTTGGCCGCCCGAGAACGCGCCGCCACCTTCGCTGACGACGGTCTGCATGCCCATCGGCATGGCCCGAATGTCGTCGGCCAGTCCGGCGCGTTCGGCCGCCTCCCAAGCGTCCTCCATGGTGAGATGGATATTGGCTCCGATGATGTTGTGGAAAATGGTGGTGGGGGCGAGGCGGCTCGCCTGCAGGACGACGCCGATGCGCTGGCGGACCTCGCGCAGGTCGAGTGTTTGGAGGTCTTGGCCGTCAAAAAACACCTTGCCGGATTCCGGGATCTCGAAACCCAGCAGGACGCGCAGCATGGTGGATTTGCCCGATCCCGATGGCCCGACGAACGCGACGAATTCTCCTGGCCGGATGTTCAAGCTCACGTTTTGAAGGATGAGCGGGCCTTCCGTGTCGTAGCGGAAATTGACATGGTACAGGTCGATTTGGCCGGTCAGTTCGCCGGGGAACATTCGATCCTCGGCGAGTTCCGGTTCGGTGTCGAGGATCGGCTTGAGGCGCTCCCAGATGGGGACGACAGCCAGCAGGCTCATCGAGGCGCGGCTGAGTCCGAGCATGGCGCCGAGGAACGATCCGAAGGCGGCATTGAACGCGATGAACTGGCCGGTGGTGATCGCCTGGCTAGAAGCTCCGGTGGCTACGGCCGCCTCGCGGACGTGAACGAGTGAAAGGAATATGGCCAGAGTGCAGAAGACCGGGAAGCCAGAGTTGAAGACGGTGACGAAGTTTTCGATCCGGCCGATCGACCACGCGATGCGTTTTTGTTTGGCGAAATTCCGAGCCCAGACTTTCAGCGCATGGTCCTCGGCGCCGGCGACGCGCAGTTTGCTGACGCCGGTGAGGAATTGCAGCACGAGGCCGGCGATAAATCCGCGCGTGCTTGACTCGTACCGCTGGTGGCGGAGCTGGAGGTAATTGGCACCGGCGGTGAGCAGCATGGCCACGCCGACCAGTCCGATGGCCAGGAATCCCATGGTCAGGTTGAACTTGAACATCACGAAGAGATAGAAGACCGACGTGATGGCGCCGAGAATGGCCGAGACCCCGACGCCGGAAACCAGCGACCGGATCGCGTCGATGCCCGCCGCGCGGTCGGCCAAATCCCCCGCGGTGTACTTGCGGAAAAAGGTCGGCGGGAGGTTGAGCAGGCGGTCCCACAGCGCGGCCTGCACCGAGTAATCCATCCTCCCTTCGATGCGCAGCACGGCCAGGCTGCGCACGACTTGGAACATGGCGCCGGCAAGGGCCGCGGCCAGCAGAGCCGCGCCGTACTGCATCAGGCCGCCCTTTTCGGCGCCCGGGATGGCGGTGTCGAAGATCTGGCTGCTGAAGAGGGGCGTGAGCGCGGCCAGCACCCCGATGAAGACGCCCATGAGCATGACCATCGCCGCGTCGCGCCCCAGCCCGAAGCTGCCGAAGCGGACGACATCCCACACTGTGAGCACCCCGTCCTTGAACGGCCGGTAAAACGCGTAGGCGAATGGATGAAGAATGCGCGCCACTTCGCGGTTGACGCGATAACGCTCGCCGGTGGCCGGATTCGCGAGGTCGTAACCGCCGCCCAACCGCGGCAGCAGAGCGACCGGATGTTTGGCGATGGGGGCGGCCGGTTTGCCGTCCGGGGCCGGAGGAGCGTCCTCGGCGATGTGGCCGAGCAGCGGTCCGTGCTCGCGGTTCCACCAGTCGTCGCGCAGGGCGACCATGCGGTGGCGGATGCGGCTGGCGCGCACGATGACGCCGAGGCGGTCGGCTTTGGGCCCGAGCTTGTGGACTTCCGGGTGCTGGCGGATGGCGAGGCCGAGTTGTTCGCCGACGAGCCGGCATGCTGCGAAGAGAAAGTCTTGAGCGCTGCCGGGATCACCGCCGATCGGGCGCAGGTCGTGGCGCATGACCGAGGCCACCTCGCGCAAGGCCGCGTCACGCGCCACGCCGCGGTATTCCTCCTTGGTGTGCAGGCGGATGTTTTCGTCGACCCGCAGGAGCGCCTTGCTGATGAACTCGCTTTGGCAGACGGCGAGGTGGAACGCCGCCAACCCTTCCCAGAGAGCGCTATGACCAATGCAGGTCGCCGTGTCGTAACACGTGAGCTCGCTCTGGACGTTGAACTCAACCCACGTTTCCGGCGTGATTGGGAAAATCAGGTTGGCTCCGGAGAAATCGAGTTCCTCGGTGTCGAGGAAAAAGGCATCGCCCGATCGCACGTAAATCCATGCGGCTCCCTTGCGCGAGGTCGCGATCTGGCCGGCCGGCATGGTGACCTCCGTGCCGGTGCGCAGCTTGACGTCGGCCTGCGGGAGCGTGAGCCCCTTGGTGACGCGACGGCCGACATCGGCGACCCAGCGTTCCATGGTTTCGACCAATTCGGCAGAGAGTGCCTCATGGCTGCTGGCGGCCTGGAGAAAGGCAAGCGGCAACTCGTAGATCATGGTCCCGAGCCCGCCGACCGCGAGAAACCCGTGTTTCTGGCCCGACCCGTCGATCCCAAAGAGTATGCTGCCCGGGGCGGCGGAGATGAAGTGGCCGCGGGGACCGGACGGGCGACCGTTTTCGACGGCGGTCGTGAAAATGTCGATGGCTCCCTCGGCGACGAAGTACGCCTTGTCCGGCTGGTCGAGCAGGAGCGGCCGGTTGCTTTCCAGGTGCAATTCGCGTCCGTGTTCGCGGAAGTAGCGGCCGAGGACCGATGGCTTGAGCGACTCTTCGGCGGGCGGCTCCGCGACGGGCAGCGCCGGCAATGTGTCGGGCGCGCTCATTCCTTGATGAGGTGTTTGTAGAACCCGTCCTTGTTCTTCATTTCCTCGTGGGTGCCGCGTTGGACGATGCGGCCGCGGTTCATGACGATGATCTCGTCGGAATCGCGGATGGTGGAAAGCCGGTGAGCGACGGTCAGGCTGCTGCAGCCGCGCCGCCGGAGGTTGGTGTCGATCTCTTTTTCGGTGGTCGGGTCGAGGGCGGAAGTCGCCTCGTCGAGGATGAGAAATGTCGGATTGCCGACCAGGGCGCGCGCGATTTCCAGGCGCTGGCGCTGACCGCCGGAGAAGTTGTTGCCGCCTTCGCTGACCGCGCTGTTTTCGGCGCCGGGGCGGGCGGCGACAATGTCACCGATGGCGGCATCGGCCATGGCGGCGAAGATGTTGGTGTCAGGGATGGTGTTGTCCCACATGGTCAGGTTGTCCCGCACCGTCCCCTGAAACAGGAAGATTTCCTGATCGACCATGCCGATGGAATTGTTGAGCAGGTCGGGGGGGACCTGCTCGCGGGGGATTCCGTCAAAGAGGATTTCGCCGGTCCACGGCTTGTACAGGCCGGCGACAATTTTGGCGACGGTCGATTTCCCGGATCCCGAGCCGCCGACCAGAGCGACGCGCTGGCCCGGCTCGATGATCAGATTGAAGTCTTCGATGAGTGGCCGTTCCAGCGGGCTGTACCCGAACGACAGGTTCCGGATTTCCAGGCGCCCCGTGAGTTTGACCACGTCCTTGAATTCGGGTGGCCGCGGCAACTCGGCGCGGGCGTACATTTCGTCCGGCTGGTAGCGCGTGACATCGTCGAGCCGGTTCATGTCGCCCTGCAATTCCTGAAGCTGGCCGCCGAACGTGACGAAGTCACCGATCGGGCGGTTGAAGCTGGCGACGATCGTCTGGAAAGCGACGAGCATGCCCATGGTGAGGTGGCCGTCGATGACGCGCAGCCCGCCGACGACGAGCACGCCGACGGTCGTGGCGGCCGTGAGCAGCGGCGGGAGGACACCGATCATCTGCGAGAACAGGCCAAGTTGTTGTTTGGCCTTGAGCGCTTTCGCCTGGTAGCCGGCCCAGCGGGAAAAGAACTCCGCCTCGCCGCCCGTCGCCTTGAGCGTCTCGATCATCTGCAGACCGCCCATGCTGGTGCCCATGAGTTTGCCCCGCTCCTGAAGCAGGCGGCGCGAGGTGTCGACGCGTTTCCGGCTGATCAGGCGCATGGCGACGACGTTTACCAACCCGAAGGCGATGGCGATCAGGGCCAGCAGCCAGTCGTACTGAAACATCAGGATGGCAAAGAATACGCAGGTGACCATCTGGAGGAGCAGGGTGGCCACTTGTTCCGAAAGCACTTTGGCGACCTTGTCGTTGATGGCCACGCGTGAGCCGATTTCCCCGCCGAATCGCTGACTGAAAAATTCCACGGGAAGATGGAGGACGTGGCGGAAGAATCGCAGCGAGCTGGTCAGGGCGAGTTTGGTCTCGAAGCGCAGGAGAAAGTACTGCTGCAGATACGTGAGGACCATGGAGGCCAAGGCGGTGAGGCCGAGCCCGAGCAAAATCGGTTTCACCCAGTCGCTCTTGCCGGACACGAGCACATCGTCGATGAAGACGCGGGTGAAGGCGGGAATGACGAGGCCTGGGATGACAAGGAAGAGGCCGGTGAGCGCCACAAAAACCACGGGCCACTGGTAGCCGGTGAGGCGCGGGCGCAGACAGGTCCAGAACGACGGCTTTTCGCCTCCCTTCTGGTATTCGGCACCGGGTTCGGCGCAAAGGACCACGCCGGTGTACGACCCTTCGAATTCCTCCACCGTGACCGCGCGCGGACCGGTGGCGGGATCGCTCAGAAAGACCTTGTCGCCTTTCCATCCCTCGAGGACGAGGAAGTGGTTGAAGTTCCAAAAGATGATGACCGGCATCTTCAGCTCCATGAGCTGTTCGATGCTGTATTTGAAGCCCTTGGCTTCCATGCCGTACTTGCGCGCGGCGCGCAGCACGTTGTTCGCCTTCGACCCGTCGCGCGAGACGCCGCAATCGACGCGCAGTCGCTCGAGTGGAATGTACAGACCGTAGTGGCGAAGAATGATGGAAAGCGACGCGGCGCCGCATTCGACCGCCTCCATTTGGAGCACGGTTGGCGTGCGCACCCGGCGGGGCGGTTTCCCGCGGCGCTTTGGTGGGGGAGTGGCGGCGTCAGGGGCGGCCATGGCGACAATGGTTCAGAGCCCGATCTTTTCTTTCACGAGGGGAATGACGTAACTGATCGGCCGTCGGCGGTCGATGATGATGGAGCCGGAGCACATGGTGCCGCCGAAAATGCCGACCGGCGGCCCTTGCGGCGACGACCAGGCGTAGCCGCTGCTTGTGCCGGCTGGAACGAGGTCGACGACGACTTCGAGCGGCGCGCTACCGCCGGTCAGCTCTTTGACCAGAGCCTCATTGCGCAGGGTGCGCATCAGGCCATCGGGGGTGGCGGGATACGTCGAAACCGAGCGCACGATGCCCTGCATGAATCCATATTCCTCGGCTTTGACCGTCGAGGGCGAGAGGCGCACGTTCATGTTGGCCGCAGCCTTTTTTCCCTCGCCGGAGGGCACGTAGAGAATTCCCGTCAGTTTCGCGTTCAGCGGTTCCAGGCTGACCACGCGCGTCTGCGGCGCGACCAGTTGACCGCGGTCGACCGTCATTTCGACGACGCGTCCGGCGTAGGTCGAGACGATCATGCTGCTGGAGACGAGCTGGCCTTCGAGCGTCTTGATGTTTCTTTCGGCATCGGCGATGAGGTTTTTCCGGGTGCTCGCGGTGGCTTCCGACGACTGGCGAGCTTGGGCCCGTCCGGTCGGGATGGCGGTGAGCTGATTGTGCAGGCTTTTTTCGGCGTTGATCGCCTGCGTGAGCTGTGATTCCGCGGCGACAACCTGCTGCTGGGTGGTCAGGCCCTTGGCGAACGAGGAGCGGCGGTCCTCATACTGTTGCCGGTAGCTGCGGATCTGCCCCTGCATGCCGGCAATTTGGCTCTGGATATTCTTCTCCTGGTTGTCGAGCTCAGCGAGCCGGAGCTTCAAAGTGGCCTCATCATTGGCCGTATCGCGGATGTCTTTTTGGCGGAGGTCTTCGAGGGCGGCCTTTTGGTTGTTGAGGTCTTCGATCAGCCGGCTTTGACCGACGGTGGCAATCGTGTCACCGGCTTGCACCACGTCGCCCGGTTTGACCAGGATTTCGTTGATGCGGCCGGTGCTGCCGGCTTCGACGTCGAGCAATGATCCGCCGGTGATGAGGATGCCCTTGCCATCGACGCGGATGGGGATGGAGCCAAAGATGCCCCAAGCGACGCCCATGGCGAGCAGGAAGCCGGTGGTGGCCAAGCTGATCCAGCCCATGGGCTTGGTCACCTCCATGAGTACATCGAGCTGTTCGGGGGTCGACAGCTTTTCCAGTGCGGCCTTGGTAAAAAGATCTTTGCGCGGTTCCATCAGGGACGAAAGCTCGGACGAGAGAGACGATGCGAACGCGCCTGGGAGGGCGCGTCCGAGGAGTAATCCTGTGAGGGAAGGTTACTTTGACGACCGGGCCGGCGCGGCCGGTGGCGGGGACGGCTGACCACGGTTCTGGCGGGCCGCGGCACGCGCCTCGCGGGCGTCGAGCGATTTGAGCACACGGTGCGGATCGGTTTCCCCGAAGAGGTCGTTGCCGACTTCCTCGAGTTTCCTGCGTGGCGCGATGGTGTCCTCGAGAGGGGGCGGTCCGAATACGGGCAAGGTGACGAAGGTGGAGCGTTCGATCGATGTGCGGCCGGCGTGATCGTGCGGCATGAGCGTGCCGGTTTCGAAGCGGAGCCGGGCGAGCGACTGGGCGTGGAGGAGGCGGCTGAAGACGAGTTCGGCCCGGGCGAGCGTCAAGCGTTCCTCGGTCTGGATGGGGTCGAGCATGGTGGCGAGTCCGAGACGGAAACGTTCGCGCTCTGTGGCCAGCGCCTGTTCGTAGTCGCTGACCGCCTGTTGTTGGACGCGCAGTTCGCGGGCTGATGTTCGCAGCGCGAAATGCGACCGGCTGATGCCGGAAACGATCTGGTTGTTGAGCAGGCGTGTTTGTTCCCGGCGGATCTCGAGGTCCGCCTCGCGAATGGCGTAGTTTCCGCGGGCATCGTTGAGGAAAAACGGCCAATCCATGCGGAGCGAGACCATGAATCCCGGACCGGACTGGTTCTCAAGGTAAAGGCTGTAATAACTTTCCTTGCTCCCTTCCTGATCCAGGGACGTGTAGAACATTCCGACGTTAAAATCGACGCGCGGCTTGATGTTCAGGCGCGCTTGTTCGGAAAGCAGGCGGCCGGAATCGATCGCCTTGCGGGAAGCGCGATAGTCGGCGCGACGGACGATGGCGCCCTCGACCAGATCAGGCAGACGCAGCGCCTTGACGCTGGACTCGGGCACCACGCTGGGCAACCGGTCCGCCGCCAATGGCGCGAAAATGATGTCCTCGTCGCCGACCCCCATGGCGAGCGCGAGGTTTTGCTGGGCCTCCTGCAACGTGATTTCGCCGCGGAATCGGTTGGCGGTCGCTTGAGCCCGGCGGGCTTGGGCCTGCGAGGCGCTGGCCGCCGGCACTTCATCCGCCTTGATGAGTTCGTTGGTCAGGCCGGCCAGAGCGGTGCTGGTCACTTCGGAGCGTATAAGGTAACCGAGTTGTTCCTGGGCGGCGGCGAGGTTCCAGTAGGCGGTCACCACATTGAGCACGCGCGAGGCCACGGTGTGTTGCAAGCTGAGCTGGCTGGCCTCCACGTCGATCTGCGCGGCCAGTTCGTGACCGGAAGCGGCAATGGTGCCGCGGCCTTTCGCGAGCGGAAGGGTCAATTCGATGCCGATTTCACTTTCGTTGACGCGCGGGGATCCGCCGCGGCGCTGGAGGTTGGTCTGGGCGTTGGCATATTGCAGGTAGGGCCCGATCGTGATGCCGTTGCGGAATTGTTTGAGAATTGAGATGTCGACCTCGGCGGTGTCGGTGCGGCGGACGCTGTTGACCGGGAACAAGTCGTTTTGCTTGATGGCGTTGCGTTCCGTGGTCTCAAGGATCTTGATCACGTCTTTCCGCGTCTGGATCCCCTGTTCGATGATTTCTTCGCTGATGCGGTCCAGCGAGGAGGTATCGACGCCGGCATCGATGGCCAGTTCCTCGAGGATGTCGAGCGCGGCTTGCTGCAGTTCCTGCTCCAGCTGACCCTCTACGGTGTCTTGTTCGGGCAGTTCGCCCTGTGCGAGCTGTTCGAGTTCCCGTTCGACTTGTTTGCGCTCCTTGCGGGTGGCGAGGATGAGTTGATGGTTGCGGTTGTATTGGTCCTGCTGGCGCTGGATTTCCTCGCGGCTGAGCTCGACGTGGCGTTCCTTATACGTGATGCCGCCGACCAACCGCGGATCGAACGAGGCGCGCGCGATCGTCCGCGCGGCTTGGGCGATCGCAAGCTCCTGCTCGGCCACCCGGAGCAGCGGGTCGTTGAGCAACGCGACGCGCACCGCTTCAATGAGCGAAATGCGCCGGTCGCTGACCTCGTCCCAGGCTTCCTCGATCTGCGCTTCAATTTGATCGGTGCTGGCTTCCTGATAAGGGATGGCTCGGCGTTTTTGGATGTCCCTCGCCCCGAACGGCAGACCGCCCGGAGGAAGATCGGGTAGCAACTCGGCACCGGGTGGCGTCAGCGGAGGAGTTTCCACGGTCCCGGGAGCCGCGGGGTCGATGGGTGTCCCCGGCTCGATGGCCGGAGGCGTGCCTTCGATCGAGCGCCCGGGGGGCGTGTCCGGCGTTTCGGTAAGTGGGGGCTCGGCGACGGGTGGTGGTTCCGAGACGGGCGTGTCCTGCGCGAGCAGAGCAGCGCTGGCCAGCAGGCACCCGCCGAGTCCGACAAGGCGGGCTGCGGTCTTCAGGCGCGTGCGTCTCGATGTCGTCGGCAGGTCGGCCGGTTCGGTGTTTGAGAGGGTGTGAGGCAAGGCGCGGCGGAGCATCATGTGATCGAGTTAAGATGAAGGAGCGAACTCAGGGTGATGTCTATCAGAATCCGATTTTCTTGACTAGTGTATTCTTGCTTGGACGCCCATTGTTACCCAATCAGGTCCGCTTGACATGAGAGCGAATCGGCCAAGATGTGAATTTCCTGGAGGGCTGAGACCCGCCGAGTCCCATGAATCGCCGCACTTTTTTCTGGTCTCTGCCCCTGAGCGCCGCCGCCATGTCCGCCCACTCCGCTGCCGATGCCGCACCCTTGTACCGGTTCGGAGTGATCGCCGATTGCCAGTTCGCCGACATCCCGGACCATGAAGATTGGAACAGGCGGTTCCGCCTCTCCCCCAACAAATTGCGCGAGGCCGTGGCGGATCTGAATACCCGAGACCTCGAGTTTGTCGTGAATTTGGGCGACTCGATCGACCAGAATTTGGCCAGCTTCGACGTCGTCCTGCCGATTTTCGCCCAACTCAAGGCGCCTGTCCGCCACGCCCTGGGCAACCACGACTACGACGTCGCCGACGGCCAGCGGGCCGAGGTCAAAGCCAAATTGGGCCTGGATCAGGGTCATTATTCCTGGCGGCGTCTCGGCTGGCGGTTCGTCATGCTCAACGGCTGTGCGGTGAGCCTGTTTGGCCACGAGGACGGCACCCCCGAACGCGCCGCGGCCATGAAAGTTTTCGACGAGGCGCAGGGCGCCTTGGAACGCTGGAATGGCGGGCTCGGCGAAGCGCAGCGTCGCTGGCTCGCGGAAGAACTCGCCGCCGCGCGCGCCGCCAACGAACGCGTCCTCATCTTCTGCCACTGGCCCGTCTTTCCAGCGGACAAACACAACCTCTGGGATACCGAAGCCGTACTCAAAATCGTGCGCGATCACCACGACGTCGTCGCCGCTTGGATGAACGGCCATAACCACGCCGGCAATTACGGCGAAACCGACGGCATCCACTTCGTCAATTTTAAGGGCATGGTCGACACCCGCGAAAACTGCTGGGCCGAGGTGAGCGTCTTTCCGGATCGCCTCGTGATCGATGGCTTTCATCGCGAGCCGGACCGCGTCTTGTCACGCCGGGCGGTGTGAAACGAGTGGGTTGGGGAGAGAGAGGATGGGAGGAATAGGACAAATGGGAGGAATAGGAAGAATTTATCCGACGCGGGTCCAAAGGTTGGAATGACGCTTCAGCCTGACTCTGAATCTCTATCGAATGATCGGCGCGCCCACCCCAAACAGTGGTGATCTGAACACACCAGGTGATCTGCTCTTCTCCCAAACCATTCCCATCTCTTCCACCGGCCCGAGATTCTCCTGTTCCTTCGTAGAAATCGACGGGCGGGGCGATTTCATCGATTTTGAGCAGCACAGGACCTGCCGTGACACCGTAATGAAACTCGCCTCGCAAGGGCCGCTCCTGCTGGTGACCTACTGTCATGGCTGGAAAAATAACTCGCTGTCAGGTGATGTGGTGAAGTTCAACGACTCGACACCGTCAGCATCAACGAGATGGTCTATCAGGTGCCGTGGGAAGGGCGTACAATGGGCGGGCTCGCGAGAAACTGCAAACGTTACATCAATAACCGCGCACTACACTAGATTAAGGCGCAAGCACCGAGTCCGCCGCGTGCTGCCCGAGCTTCCGGTAGCTTTCCCATTGCTGGTCGGTGAAGAACTGGTCGGCGGTCGGCTCGTGGGGATAAGGCGAGCGGGCCAACGTTTGATGCGCTGCCACAAGTTCTGCTGAAAAACATCGGGACGCTTGTGATCGCGGATACCGGAGTCCCACCAGTAGCCGAGCCGGATATTGGCGATACCGCACATGATGGCCAGAGCCTTGTTCGTGCCGCGTCCGCTACCGGTGCCGAACGCGGCGCCCGAGATGGCGATCCATTGGCTGAGGCGGAGGTTCTCTGAGGGTGCCGGATTTCCCTGTTTGTCAGCCAGCACATGGAAAGGCGCTCCGGCCACCGGGATCGCCTTCAGCCGCCGATCCGCCGAGGGGGGCACTCCGTCCAACCAGCGGCCCAGCCGCAAGCTCCAAGGGAGATGTTGATCCGAGGGGCTTCCTCCGCCGACCGGGGGCTTGAACCACAAGGCATGGAAGCGAGCTCCCACGGACACACCGGCAGGTCCGACCGTCATCGCCAGTGCCTTCCGGTCCGCGACCTCGCGTTGGGAAGCGGCGTCAACGGTTTCGTTCACGCAGAGTCCGATGAGATGCAACGGGCCACCGGCTTCCCACGGGGTGTAGTCCTCCATCGAAAGTTCATCTCCGGAATCCGGCTGCTGTTCATTGGCCAATTCTCCTTGCCGGCCCCCGGAAACGGCGGTCCGGCGAGGATTCGTCGCACCCAGGAAGGTGCGAGTCAGCCGGGCTGTGTATGCCGACAGCAGGGATGAGGCATTGAGGAATTCCATGCCATGACCTACCGCCACTCTGTACGCGATGGCACAGATCGTAAGGACCCCTCCACATCCCTGATTCCAAGCGAGATGCACAAGGGAATCGGCGGCAACCATCAGGAAGCCGGTGAGGACGGCCGAGATGAGGAATGCAACGAACGGCGAAGTCTCCCGCATCCTCCAGAAGGGCGCCACCTCCACTACGGAACTCCTTGCCGAGATCCGCTCGCTTCTTCCTGCCGCCTCCACCATTCCCCTGTAATGCTTCCTCCACCCGACTCCGCCGACTTCTCCCGAATCCACCATGACGTGCGGACGCCGGTGAATCACATTCTCGGTTACGCAGAAATGCTTTTGGAGGATGCCACTCTGCCAGGGGAGTTCCGTGAGGACGTCGGGCGCATTCACGCAGGCGGGCTGGTGTTGCTGGGACTGATCAAAGACTATTTCGATGATGAGCGCTTCGCGGAAAAACGCCCCGATGCGCACCGCATGTACCATGAACTCCGGGCGCCCGTGAATCACATCATCGGGTACACGGAACTGCTCTGTGAGCTCGCCGATGACCGCGGTCTATCCGACTTGCGGGCCGATCTCACGAAAATCGATCATGGGGCGAAAATGTGGCTGACACTCATGGAGGAGTACCTGCTGACGCCGGAAAGGCCCCGCGTGGCCACCGCGCCGGCGACGATGCCGGGGCTTCGCTACGATGTTTCGCCCGCCGACTGCGATTCCGCCACCCGGGCGCTGAGGGGGAAGCTGCTGGTGGTGGATGACGATGTCTCCAACCGCGACATGCTGACCCGCCGCCTTCAGCGCCTGGGGCATACTGTTGACACCGCCTCCTCCGGCGCTGAGGCCCTGCAAAAACTCCGGGCCGCTCAATTCGACATCATCCTGCTGGATCTGGTCATGCCCGGCCTTGACGGTTAGGTCCTGACCCGCATCAAGTCCGAGGCCGCGCTGGCGGAGACCCGGGTGATCATGCTCAGCGCACTTGACCAGGAGCAGGGTGTCGCCCGATGCATCGAGGCCGGGGCCGATGACTTCATCGCCAAGCCGTTTAATTTCATTTTTCTCCAGGCCCGTCTGGCGGCCTGCCTTGAAAAGAGATTCCTGCGGGAGCTCGAGCGCCAGCACCTCGCGGAAATCCAGACCGAGCGCGAAAAGTCGGAGCGCCTGCTGCTGAACATTCTGCCCCGGACCATTTCCGACCGGCTCAAGCTCGGCGAGACCATGATTGCGGATCACTTTGAGGCGGGGACGGTGCTCTTTGCCGATCTCGTCGGCTTCACACCCTTGTCGCGCACCATGCCGCCGCTCGCGCTGGTGGAGCTGCTGAATGACATTTTCACCCGGTTTGACGAACTGGCCGGCGGGCTCGTGTTGGAGAAGATCAAAACTATCGGTGACACCTCTATGGTCGCGGTGGGCGTGCCGGTGCCGCGGCCGGACCATGCCCAGGCGGCCGCCACCCTGGCACTGCGCCTTGTGGCGGCGCTGCACGACATCAGTGATTCGCGCAACCTCAGCCTGAACTTGCGGGTGGGACTGCACAGCGGTCCGGTGGCGGCCGGCATCATCGGGCGGAATAAATTCTCCTACGATGTCTGGGGGGACACCGTGAACACGGCCAGTCGCATGGAGTCCAGCTCCCTGCCCTGGGAAATTCAGGTTTCCGCCGCCACCGCCGCCCTCCTGGGGCCTGGGTACACGCTCGAAACCCGTGGGCTGGTCCCGGTCAAGGGAGCTGGAAGCATGGAGACTTTTCTGCTCCGGTCCGCGAAGGCTGCCACCGGCATGTCGTGAGTCTTCAGTCGTTCATAGTAATGACGCGGGGCTTGATTAGTTTCGAAAAATCCGTAACCCTAAAAACCCGGATGGGGAGCACGAAAAACACGAACCACAGCGAACTTGGCCAGGGCGTTCCTTGCCGTCGGTCCTGGACATTGAAGACGATTTGTCCTTCCCCGACGCCTCCGAATCGCTCCGCCGCCAAGTTGAACAGGCAGAAAAGGAAGCCAGGAATGAGTGCAAGAAGCGTGGTCAATGCTGTAAAACTATTACAATTCGTGTATCTTGTGATGCTGACATGCAGATGGTGATTCGCGATGCAGGTCGGAGATACAAAAAGTCATGTTCATATGAGAAAACTATTGGGTGTCGCTAGTGGACTTAAGTTAATGATAATGACATTGGCATTCAGTAGCTGTGTCGTGCACAAGAATGCCGGGACGCGGGGGAACGAGGTGTCAATGCACCGACTTGAAGCGCACATCAAGGGTCTTCAGGCATACTGAAACGTATCCGTCCGGAGAAGTGCCCTCGCTAAACGCTGGCTGGGTCGGCGGGACGCGGCGACAACTACGAGATAAGCGGAACCGGCTGACCTTGACATCTAGCGTAAGCGTCTCACCAGACCATGTCGGCGCCAACCTCGGGGGTCGGCGGTCGGTCGTCCGTGTCAGGCGCAGCGGTGGGCGGAACGGCGGCGCGAGAAGCGAGACGGCTGGGTGGCGTCAGCGGGCGCGCAGGCAGGCGGCCGGTGTCAAGGAAGACACTTCGGAGGTGGTGCCGTTAGCCCCCACTCGCCGCCGCCCTTCGCACTCGGGCCGGCCTAAAACGACCCGGTGGCCTCAGCATCCCGGAGCGATTGGGGATCAAGGCGGATTGGGGCATTTCCATTTCCGCCCTCATGCGCCGTGCCGCGTGTCTCGGGATTCTCACCCAGAACCAGCTGAAATCATTCTACATCTCGAACCGCGATTGGCGGAAGGCTGAGCCCGGACGGTGGGAGGAATCTGAGACGGCGGATCGGTTTGAACAACTCGTCCTTCGGGCCGTTTCACAGGAACTCATTACCCGAGCCAAGGCGGCGGAATTCCTGTATGTGACGCTGCGGGAGTTTGACCACCGTTTCGCCGCTGAAGCCGCCCGAGTCCGCCGACTCGACGAATCCCCGTTCAGGACGCGAATGTATTAATTGATTTCGAATTCGCCGGCCTCTTCGATTTTTGGTTTCAGACGGGCATCGAGACCCATACCACAGATCTGATTCGGGAGGAATTGGCGAAGGGAGGACAGGCCCAGTCTTCGGCCTATTTCGCGAGCAGCCGCATTCGACGAAGCAGATTGCCATCCGGCGGACAGAACTCATCCGTTTCCCCGTGCAGAGGATCTGGAGGGAGGGAAATCGGCGGTTCATTAGTCGTGCAAACAACCGAAAGGAGCCAGATCGTCGAGCCCGGGGTCCAACAGGTCTCCGCCGTCGCTGTCCGCGGCTCCCCGACCCTCTACTGCCGACTCGATATTTTGCCCGATGTAGTTCCAGAGATCGTAAACGCTTTCACCGAGGGCGCACAACTCCAGCGCGAGGATCGCCGTATCGAGCGCGATTTCCAAGTATGCCCATTCGACAAGGCTGAGCGTTCCCATGGGATCGGTATAAGCCAGCGGATTGTTCCGCGCGTAGCGGTAGAGGTTCGCCTCTCCGCTGTCGAAGGAGATAGGATCCACGCTGATGAAACGCCCAAGGTCCGGATCGTAATAGCGCGCGCGGTTGTAGTAGAGGCCGGTGGCAGCGTCCCGTTCGCGGCCCGCGAAGCCGAAACGGCCGGCGGCGTCGGGGTTGGTACCGGCGGCGGATAAAGGGTTGCCGAAACTGTCATATCCAAGCGCGGCGACTTCGGTGCCGGCGAGATTTAGCACGCGCCGCACCGTGCCGATGTTATCAGTCAGGGTCCAGAAGGCACCTTCGCCGCGAGTCCATACAGCGTAGAGTTCGTCGAGCCATTCGCCGCCCACGAAGAGCTGGCTGGGGGTCACTTCGTCGCCGGTAAAGTCGGCGATCGGCTGCACGCCATCATAGTAGGTCCATGTCGTGACGCCGTCGCGCGTCACGCCGATGCGACGATCAAGGGCATCGTAGCGGTAATCGGACATCGCACTGGTCGCCGGCGGGCCTGGTTCGTCGCGCTGCACGCGCGTCAACCGGTTCCGATGGTCCCACGTGAACGTGAAGACGACGCCGGTCAGACTGTTCGACTTGGTGATGAGGTTGCCTTCGTCGTCGTAGGAAAGCGTCCATGGAACGGCCTGAGTGAGGCGATTGCCGGCATTGGTAGTGTAATTCGCGTGAAGGTGACTGGAGGTCCGGTTGCCGTTAGAGTCATAGCCGTAGTTTTCAATCCCAACGCCATCGCGGGTCACGCCGGTCAATTGCGCCGCTGCGTCGTAGGCGAACGTCAGGGCGTGACTACCCTCCTGAATGCCGGAGATTCCGCCCTCGGGATCGCGGGTGAAGTCGAGCGCCGCGTCTGGCAGCGTTTGATTTCCGGCAATCACATGATCGATGCTGCTCACAAGGCCTGCGGCGGAATTGCTGTAGTGAAAAAACGACTGACTGACCTGCGTCGTTCCATATTGATCCGGAAACCGGCGCAATTCCGTGATCCTGCCGCTTGCGTCGCGCCACAACTGCAGTTGCCATGCGTTCCCTGTGACGGCGGAAGGGGGGAGGGGCTGACTGCTTGTCAGGATGCGCAGGTAGCCCGCAAGGTCGCGGGTATAGGCAAGGCTCACTGCCGTGTGGGTTCCGGTCCCGGCGCTCAGGGACACACGGCGGCCCGCGCGGTCGTAGCCGGACGCGATGCGTCGCTCCGGCATTCCCGCATAGGTGGCGCGTTCGGATGTCAAGGGCCCGCCCGGCACCGTCATCCAGTCTGGCGCGATCGTCCCGTCAGGATCGGTCACGCGATTCAATTGGCCGAGGTTGTCATAAGTGAACGCAATCGTCCGCAGCACACTGTTGTCGGCCGGATTCAGCCAGCGCTCCTCTTTGACTCGATTGTTGGTATCGAACGTAAACGTGCGTGTGCGTCCGTTGCGGTCCACCGTGGCAATGCGATTGCCGGCGGGATCGTAAGTGTGCGTGCGCTTCCTGCCCCGCGCATCGGTTTCATCGACGAGCCGGCTCATCGCGTCATAGCGGAACCCGCAACGGTTGCCCACTGGATCCACGACGGCCGTTCGGTTCCCGTCCGCGTCGTATTCGTAGCCGGTGAGGGCGCCTCCCGGAGCGATGGTGTGCTGCAATCGGGCCAGTGAATCATAGGCATGGCGTGTGATGTGCCCGGCACGGTCAGTGACCGTTCCCGTAAGTTTGGGAAAGAAGCCATCGTAGGTATAACGGGTGATGCTTCCGGCCGGATCAATGCGGCGGACCATGCGCCCGCAGGCATCGTATTCGGTGCGCGTCACGTTGCCCACTGCATCTGTGAATTGTGTCAGCCTGCCGTAGGCATCGTAGGCGAACGATTTCACGCCCCCATTGGCATTGATGATCCGGCTCGGCAGTTTAAGTGCGCCATCATATTCGATTCGTGCCAGACCGCCTGTGCCATCCAGCACGGACGCCGGCAGCCCGCTGGCCGTCCATGTGACCGTCCACTCACCGCGCTGAGAGTCGTAATGCGTGAGGCTCCCCAGCGCGTCGTACTCGAACTCCTCCCGGCCGCCGGAGCGGTATTGCTTCCGTGTCACACGGTTGTTCTCGTCGTAGGTGTAGAGCGTCCACGTGAGCGGCTGGACATCCTCAATCAGATTGCCGCGCGAGTCGTATTTGTAAGTCGTGCGATTGCTGCGCGGATCGACCATCGCTGTTTCAAAGTCCGGAAATCTGGCGTCCGTGTATTCCCATCGCGTGATGCCGCCGGCCGGGTCTTCGCGTTTTGTCAGGTTTCCGCGCGCGTCATAAGTCAGCTGCGTTATGTTACCGCGCGCGTCGGTGAACGTGCCGGTGAAGCTCCCGGGGTCCCATGCCTGCTCAATCTGGTTGCCGGCGGCGTCGATGATGGCTGTGACACGTCCGTCTTCATCGTATTCGGTGCGCTGCACGGGCCCGCGCAGCGGATCATTGATGACCTCGAGGAAATGCGGTCGGCCGGCTGCATAACCGAATGTCGCCGCCATGTTCCCGGGATCGGTCACCTGCGTGAGATCGCCCGCCGCGTTGTATTGATAGCGCCATGTCTGGCCGCCGGGGCCGATGATTTGGGTGATCCGCCCTGAAAGATCACGCACCAGGTCCAGCCGCGGACCGGAGGAATGTGCGATGGCGTCATCCAGAAAAGTGACGCGGTTTCCGTGAACATCGGCAATCTCGATCAATCCATCCTCCTGGCCGTAAGTATAACGTGCGCCGTACTTGTCCGTCAGGATATATGTGTCAGGATTCCACGGGAGCGGAATGAAGAACAGCGCTGTCTCGCCCGCGGAGTTGAGAGAGAGGAACGCCGACTCGCCTTCGGGCACCGACAACGCCCATGTGATCCCGGGATCGGGTGTGAATTTCGCAGAATACGCCGTGCCGAGAAACGATTCCGCGCCGGGTTCAGCCGCGAAAGTGAATCCGATGCGTTTTCCATCGGGTGCGGTGAGATAGATTCGCGTCCCCGCCCGGAAAGGTGTGGAAGCGAACCCGCTGCCGGTTTGGGGGATGGTCTCGGCGATGTCCGCGTCTTGTACAGCAAGCGACCAGCCATAACCAAAATCGCCGGAGCGCGCAGCGTTGAGAGAATTGTAGGTGCGCTTGATTGCAATGGGAATGCCTGCCAGCGGCAGGTCCACGTCGGTGAATTCGACAGCGAAGTTGCCGAGCTTGGCATTGCCGGTGACATGGAGCACGAGCGGCTCGGCCCAGCCGAGGCCATTCTTGTTCCATGCACTCACGCGGATCACATAGGAATCGTTAGGCAGAAGCGTCGGATCGAAGGTCGCCAGCACGCCGTTCGTCACTGCGGCTGTGCCGGAAGCGATGCGCGTCCATCCAGGCGTGTTGTCGGAGAGGTTTTGCAGATTGACCCGGGAGAGCGGCGCCAATTCCGCGTACCACTCGCGCAATTCCTGGCGCGTCGTGATGCTGCCGCGGATATCAGTGAGAAAGGTGATCGTACTCTCGCCGGCCGGCGCGGTCAGGGTGATGGCCGGCCGGATGTCGAGCGGATCGATGTTCACGCCGATAATGAATCCATAGTAACGCGTCGTCCCCGCAAGGTCAGCGGCAGTGATCCGGAGCAGGTAGGCGCCAGCGGCAAGAGTATCAGCCGGCAACGTGCCGAGACTCGAGCTCACCACCGGTCCCGTACCCGCATTCAGAAGTACATAGTCCGCGTCGGGAGCATCAAGGGCCTCCGGATTCACAAGGCCGGCGGGCGCGTAATGAATCTGCCATGCGCCAACGCCCTGAGTGGCACTGGTGATTGTCCCCGTGATCGTCCTTGCGGTGGTGAGAATTTCTCCCGGCACTGGCGACGCCGCGCGGATTGATGGGCCGCCGGCCCCGCTGGCGTCGCGCGCGGCGAGTCCTGACAAGTCAGGCAGGCTGCCATCCGCGTTGCGGGCGATGAGCGTCATTTGTGTGCTGGCCTGCTGACTGGCGGTGTCGGTTGCTGTGGCCGACATTTCCAACAACCCGCCGCTGGTCACGGTGACGAAGCCTTTGAGTTGCGCATCAAGGGTGACAGGGACGCCATTGGCCGTGAGCGTGGCCGAAGCGACACCGAGATCGTCGCTGGCGTTGACTTGTGCTGTCAGCACATCTCCGGCCCTAACATCCGAACGATCCGTGCTGACGAAGACATTGGGAGGACGATCGTTGCCCGTGACACCGAAGTTGATGTTGTTCACCGTTTCGCCGCCCACCACCGTCACGTCATAATGGCCGCGCGACAGAGGACGGTAATTGAGCGCCTGAAATCCCACAAGGTCCCAGCCGGGATAGGCGCCGCCCGAGTCCAGCGCACGCAACTTCACATAGCGCACCGGCTGCGGCACATTCACAGTGGCAAGGTCCACGGCGACGACTTCGCTTTGGGAAATCACACCTGCCGATGTCAGGTTGGATTCGTTTGAGCCGAGATACAACTCCGCCTGTGAACCATCGCCACCCTGAGCCTGGACAATGGTCAGATCAGCGCCAGTTCCATCCATGATTTCCTCTCCGTCGAAGGCAACCGTGAGCCAACTGTCTTTTGGAATGGCGAGCACATCCACGTGCCACCAGCCGCCGAACGGGCCTGCAATCGGCGGATGCGGAAGCACGCCAAGGACGATGGCCGCCTCCACCGGCACCACCGGCGGAATTGGAAAGACCAATCGGAGGCCGGGCAATGGATCGGCATATCTTCCGAATGGAAACGGAATCGGTCCCTCGCCGGAATCGAAAAGGCCTGCAACACGATCCGGGTAGCCGTCCGGACTGGGCTGGGGAGTGAGCGCCGGAAAAACCTGCGTCCATGCCGTCTGCGGCACAAGACTAACGCGATAGGTGCCAGGATCCAGTTCACTGATGAGATAACTGCCACTGGCGCCGCTCTCGGCGGCCGGCTCGAACGGATCGTGTTCGCCGTCGAAGTCCAAATCAAGGAAGACCGTCCAGCCGGCCAGCCCGGGATGGTCCTGCGTCGCGGGATCGTTATCCTCATCAAGCACCACCTTTCCACGGATAGCCCCGCGGCCGGTGGGAGAACTGAAATTGGCATCCGTATGGTACTTCTTGATCTCATCGCAGTCGTTGATGCCATCGCCGTCGGTATCGCTCTTCAGCGGATCAGTGTGAAACAAATCGCGCTCTTCAAAATCGAGCAGGCAATCTCCATCGGAATTCAGCAGTGTGGAACTGAAGCGATAGAACCGCCGCGACTCGTCCTGAAGCGGCGGCAGAGAAAAGAGTCCCCGTGCCTCCGGCGGAAAACCGGCAACCGGCGTCCATAACTGCAAATCCGTGCTGGTCTCGAGTTCCGACAGGCCAAAGGATTCGCCGGTGCCGACCTGATAGTGAATTTCGGTGAGCCCGGGCGATTCGAGAAAATACGCAGGGTGCGAGAGCATGTCGAGCGGATCGGTTCCCCACGCGAACTCTTCATCAGCACTGGCGCCGTCGCCATCATGATCAAGGACCGCCTGCCACGGCTCCAGTCCATAATACGTGAGCCATGTGTCAGACGGCGTCGCGTCGGCAGGCTTCAACGCGCCGAAGATTAGTGCCAGAGCCGCACCAAGGCACGGCAGGGCGAACATCAAATTGGTGGAGTGCGGCACCAGCGCCGGATTCAGGATTTTCATGGTGGTCGTTGTCTGTTCATCTGATAGGAATTTGGTTCCGGGGGCCGGCGCCGGGAATGGAGGCGTGGGTCACAGGAAGGGGCGAAATAGAGAGGGCCGCTGTCGGAGTCTGACGGTCGTCGCATTGGGCAAGCAAGCCTAAAGTAGGCAGGCGCAGCGGCACACTCGAACGAACCGCGACCCGGCCAATCGCCCGCCTTGAGATGCTGAACGCCAAGGCGCCGAAGGAATGGGCCGCCGCTGACTAGGCGTTGGAGCGGCCGTCGCTCACCATGCTGAGGCAAGTGATCTCCCTGTCCCATCACTGTGAGTGCGGCAGCTGTGAGCCTGCAAAAGGCTGGAAATCGCGGGCATCCCGACTAGCCTCACTGTTGGTCAACATGGGTGGACGTTCTGGAAGTGTGTGTGGAAAAATACCGGAAACGGACACCTACAGCAACGTAAAACGCTAACAACCAACAGCCCTCGTAGTTCAACGGATAGAACGGAGGTTTCCTAAACCTTAAATCTGGGTTCGATTCCCGGCGGGGGCACATCTCTGATAATCAACGATTTAACGGATGCTGAGAGGGAAAACGTGAACAAAAACGTGAACGCTTCCAATTCCGTATAACCCTGTCCCGGGGCGTCCGGCGGTTCTCGTTTTCGCAGGACATCGTGGTTCGCTGGTGCAGTATCGGATCGAGCGCCTGGGCTCCGGATCGATCACCCTCCAATCCGCGGCCCGGCGATCATAGGCTTCACCGATGACGACGGATCCTCAGGACAACGACCCGCCCGAAACGTTTCATTTTCCGCCCCACCCCGATGAGGGGGTGATGCGGCGTTATCGCAACCTGCCCGACCCGGTTGAGCTTGCCAGGTTGGCGGCGCTTTTGGCTTCGCCGGTGAAGCCGGCGACGCCCACGGCCCAGGTTGAGTCAGCTCTGGATCTCTCCCTTGAAGCCCACGAAGCGACCATTCGCCGGCGGGAGGCAATGGTCACGGCGATGGACAGCACGACGTTGATTTCGCTGCAAGGCAAGCTCATGGCTGAACTCAAAGGGGACGGAAAGGTGACGACGAAGGAGTATCTCGCGCACCCCCTGGTTGGCCCGGTGCTGCGGGAATATGAACGGCGATGTTCCCAAGAAGGGAGGGACCTCAAAAAGTCGGAAGCGGCCAATAACAAGCTCGCTTTGGAGCGCGCGGACCGGCGCAGTAGCCCACTGAAGCGGCCCGCACTGCCTTGCTCCCTCCCTGAAGCGTTGATCTACGCCACCGGCGCGAAGGTCAAGGATGGGCCCGTGCTTGACCGCGCCTTCCGCGATTTTCTGGCCGTCTGTGAGGCCGAGAGAGAGATTGAAGCCGACACGCAGATCGCCGAAGAGGCGCGGGCATGGATTGGGCGCCATGAAGAGAGCGTCAACGCCCTTAACCGCCCTGAGGCTGCGAAGGATCCGAGATCGGAGGAGCAGTTGAAGCACCACCGATCTGAAATCGTCCGTCGAAAAGCGGAACTAGAGCGTGTTGAGGCACGGCTTCGTTGTTCGGAAGCGTTCACACCGAACACTCCCGTTCCCCAGGAATTGAGGAAGGCGGCCGAGGCGACCTATACCAAGTACTGGAGGGGGACGAACGCCGTGCTGGATGAAAGCTTGTTGGCTTGGATTGCCACCCAATTCCATGATTTCTGGGTCAACCTCGGCGCAGTTTATCTCACGCAGCACGAGGAATCTGAGGCACGTCAGAAAGCCAAGGAAGCAGCAAAAGCGCTCGGGGCCTCCGCAGCCACGAGGAATCGCGAGCACCGAAAGTGGACCGGCTTCGTGACACATTTCGTTGAATGGGCGAAGGCTCAGCCGGCCAACACCGATCTCCAGCGATTGGTGGATACCTTCCCCGAGCAGCCAAAGGTCGATCTGAACAAAGGACGCGCCCTGCTCAAGACGCTGATCCAAGCCCTCAAGCATCCGTCCGTAGAAAAGGAACTCCCGGACCTTCTCCTCCGTGAGGGGTTCAATGCAGGACCGAAGACGCCGCCCAAAATCAACATCGGGGAAGGCACCATTCCCGATTGCCTGCGGATTGTGAAAAACCACTTTGGTGGATCGAGGTCGCGTCCGGAGCCAAGACCCAAAGGGCCACGAGGCGCACAGCCCTGATGCCATAGCGTGCCGCACAGCAGGGCCGGTGTCCGTGCATCTGATGACATGCGAAGGCGCCGCGGTGTACGGCGGCGGCATGCCAGCCAATCTGCCGGCAGGGGCATTGGGAAAGGATTTTCCATCCGTGCATTTTTTTACTTGCATGGACTTCGCTGGGGCCGTGCACGGCATTCTGCGTGATTTCAGCCGGTTTTTGGGATCGGCTGCGTGACATAGGCCGGTTTCGAGGGGGCTCTGCGTGACGACGGCGAGAAATCGCCTCTTTCTGCGTGCCGAAGAATCCAAAGGCTTCGGATTTGCGTGATTTTCGAGCCCCTCCCGGCCCCGGCTGCGTGACCGGCCCATTTGGAATGATGGGCCCGTTATGTTGAACATCGAAAAAGCCCACGCCATGGCCGACGCCCAGTCGGCCGTCACCCAGAATCTCCAGCCCCGCTGGCTCCGCCCCGAAGCAGCCGCGCACTATGCCGGCCTCAGCCGGGCCCGCCTGTACGAGGAATTGTCCTCGGGGCGCCTGAAGTCGCACCGAGTCGGCGGGTGCCGGTTGATCGACCGTCTGGTGCTCGACGCCTTCATCGAGAGTCACCCCGATCAGGACTGAACCGCGCCACACACCTGCCGGACCTTCGGAAGGCACTCCAGAGATCACCTGGAAGCACGTACGAGGTCCATCAACTGCCATGAATCTCATGGAAAATGCGCGGGCATACCTTGCGAAAATGCCGCCATCGATCAGCGGCTCGGGGGGGCGCACCAGTCTCTTCAACGCGTGCGCGGTTCTCATGCGGGGTTTCGGCCTCACCGAGGACACCGCCTTCGCCATCATCCGCGATTGGAATGCGAGCCACTGTGACCCGCCGTGGTCGGAACGCGAGCTTCGCGACAAGCTGCGGGAAGGTGCCAAAGCGAATCGGCCTCACGGATACCTGCTGCAGAAGGATGCCAGTGCCTCGCGGGCACCTTCGACCGATGAACAAAACGCCCAATGGAAGCGGGAACAGCGAGCCCAGTGGCCAAAGTTACGACAGCTCTCCGACGAGTCGATCCACCAAATCGCTCAGGTTCGAAATGTGTCGCCCACGGCCGTCATGGCCGTCCATCTGGCCGGCTTTCTGCGGGGCGCCATGATCGACGGCCACCGGGCTTTCATCATCCGAGAGGCGGACTTTGCCCAGGCGCGGAGATTCGATGGCCAGCCCTTTACGCGCCGCGATGGGACCTCGATCAAGGCGAAGAACCTGCCTGGGAGCGAGGGGAAGTTCATCGGAGCGGGATGGCTGGGCGGTCCCGGCACCACCGGGCCGGCGGGGCCCGTGCTGCTCGTAGAGGGGTGCATTGGCCTGCTGGAAGCGACCGCCTCCGCGCTCGCTGTCGATGCCGACACCAGGGGCTGGACGGTTTTGGCCGCCACCTCAGCCAGCGCCCGAATGGACGCGCCATGGCTGGAGCGGCTGAGAGGCCGGCGCGTGCGGATCGTGCCCGACAATGACGCCGCAGGATTGGAGGCCTGCGCCAAGTGGACCGTCGCCCTGCGCACCGTCGACGCCGTGGTGGATGCCGAGATGCCGCCCGATGGACTCAAAGACCTGGGCCCGGTGGCCGCCGATCCGGGGCGCTTCACCACCTATCTGAACCAACTTTTCACTTTGTAGACTTATGCCTTTCGATCCTGCCACTGCCCCGGAGACCGCCGGCGCCTACGCCAAAGCGGCCGCCGCCGCCGCTCCCGAGTCGCCGTCCGTGAAGAACGTGACTGGAGATACCCCTGAATTTATGCCCCTGCGGCCATTGCCCGAGGCGAAATTGGATCCAGTGTTGCCCTACCACCCGGACATGCTCCCAGCGGTCCTGCGTCCCTGGCTGGCTGACGTGGCGCAACGAGGCCAGTTTCATTTCGATTTCCTGGCCGTGTCCGCCATGGCGGCGCTCGGCATCGCCATTGGCCGACGCTGCGCCGTCTACCCGAAGCAAAAGGACGACTGGCATGAATACCCCAATCTGTGGGCTGCCATTATCGGCCGACCGGGGGCCATGAAATCGCCTGCGCTCGGGGCCGCGCTCGCCCCACTGCGCCGTGTGGAGGTGCTTTGGAGTGAGGAGTACGCGAGGGCAATGGGTGATTATGAGAAGGCCTCCGTTCGAGCGAAGATCGAGCGCAAAGCCGCCCTGGCGAGGGCAGAGAAACTGGCCAAGGCGAGCCGGGATTTCGAGATTCCCGAAGAGGCTGACCTGACCGAACCCGTCTGTCGCCGATTGCTCACGAGCGATCCGACCGAGGCCAAACTGGGAGAGCTGCTGGCCCAGAATCCGCACGGGATGGCCCTGGAACTGGATGAGCTCGCCGCGCTTCATGCGCTTTTTGAGCGGGAGCCATCCCTTCGGGAGTTCTTCCTCAAAGGCTGGAACGGCAAAGAAGGCCACACCATCGATCGGATCGGCCGAGGAACCGTGCGCATTCCCGCCATGTGTCTGTCCGTCATCGGGGGCATTCAGCCGGGGCGGATCGCCCCCCTGGTCCGAAGCGCCAATCAAGGTGCGGGTGGCGACGGCCTGCTCCAACGATTCCAGCTCATTGCGTGGCCGGACGGCTGGCAGGACGCCTGGCAGAACGTGGACCGATGGCCTGACACCGTGGCGAAGAATGAGGCCTTTGCGGTTTTCGATTCGCTGGCGCATTTGACGGCCGAACAGTTCCCGGAAGTAGCCCAGTTCGGGCCGCGTGGACTGAGATTCTTGCCGGAAGCGCAGGCTGTTTTCGATGACTGGCACGCCCGGCTTCACGCTGCCCTACGCAGTGCGGCGTTGCCCGAGGCACTGGAAGCCTCCCTGGCCAAAGGAGCCAAGGCCGTAGCCGGCATCGCCCTCATCTGCGAGCTGGCCAACGATCCCGGGGCCCAGGCCATCGGCCCCGAGGCCCTCGCCCTCGCCCTGGAGTGGGCACGGGTGAGCGAAAGCCACACCCGCCGGCTGCTCAATTGTCACCATGCCGCCGAGGTGGAGGCCGCTCGCCTCATCTGGCGCAAAATCGAGGAGGGGAAACTGACCGACGGATTCTCGGCCCGTGAAATCAAACGCGCCCAGTGGAAAGGGCTGGGCGACCCCGTCGCCGTCGATGAAGCGTTGGCCAGTCTGGCCGAGTGTGGCTGGGTGAGCGCGAATAAAGTGAACGCTGGCAGTGGTGGGCGCCCGTCCTGCACGTTCATCGTGAATCCGAAGGCGCGGGAACAATTCTCAACCGGCCACCCCCACTGACAAAACTGCCAAAACCGCCGAAACTCGCCAAAGAAGGCATCCGAGAGGGGTTTTGGCAGTTCTGGCAGTAGCCCTCCCGTGCAAAAAAATCGCTCATCCGGCTTCAAGTACATGGCCGACACCCTGATTTCCCCTGATTCCCAATGCGTCTCTGCCGCTACATTCTCACCCGCGAAGATGCGAAAAGGCTCCTGGCCGTCCTCACGAAGCACGGCGGCGAGCGAACCCTGCGCGATTTACAGCGCCGGCACCGTTTCTGGCCCCACGTGGTCGAGGCCGCCGCCGCGGCCGGCGTGGTCCGCATCGAAATGCGCCGCCCCATCACTGGAAGACCGTCCCGAGTGGCGGTGCAAATCTCCGGATTGGTGAACAATTGTGGATCTGCGAAACTCCCAGGGTTTGGGCAGGAATCGATGGAATCTCCGGTGGAAGCGGTCGTCCGGTCCCTGCCCACACGCGATCAACGTCCCTTGGGGCTCACGCTCCAGGAGGAGCTCTTCGTCATGTACTATTGGTTTCGTCGTGGGATGCCCGGGGGCGTCTTTGGTCCAAGGGGAGAAGGATCTGCGGCCCACGCGTATAGGCGCATCTACGGCCGGTCCCGGCGGCTCAAATGGAGCAGCGCCAAAAGTGCCGGCTCCCGCCTCGCCCGCCGCCCGTGGATACGCGCGGCATGGTTCCTGGACCGCCGGCTCCAGGGTACGGGCGGCCGTCTCCATTGGCCGGACGACATGCGGAGCGCCTGCCACACCTGGATCCAGCTCATCGTCGAAATGGACGCGGCTTTCGACAGATCTTGGCCGTACGACGTCGCCCACGCCATCCGTCACGCGCACACTGTCTGGGATGCGAAGGACCGTTTGGCCAAGCTGAACCGGTTCGCAGGTCGAGAAAAACGAGGGTGAGTCGGAATCGGGGGGCAGCGCGGCGGAGCCCAGAAGACTCGATGACCAGAAAGCATTGATCAGTGGATGGCCCTGACCGAGACCGGTTCGGTGAAGGCCGACTGAGTGATCGTCGGGAATCCAGATCCTCCTCATTCCGCCACCCGAAAAAGTCACCGCATTCCTCACGCCGCCCGATCCCCCATTCGACATCGACACGTTCGAGCCTATCGACCCCCCTTGGCCCGCCATCCGCGAGTGGATCCCCGCCGAGGACACCGATCCACCGGCAGTTTTCCCGGAAAACATCGTCTCCACCCACTGGGTCCCAAAGGAAATCCGCCTGGATGACGAACGCACCCTGGTGCTCGATCCGTCCTAAGGCTCTCCATTCCCGGCCGACAGGCCAAAATACCGCTGCCAGAAAACTCTTGGCGCCGCGGAGTCATCCCCTATTGTTCCCTCACCTGTTCAGGGAATCAGATCTCGATTTCGCGAATGATTACAAGGACCCAAGCCACACCGCTTATGTGAGAGGACCCGAAGGCCACCATGTATACGAACGGTCAATTCCCGCAACATCGATTGAGCTATGATTAAAAACCTAAAGAAAACACATTACGCGGTTGCAGTTTTTACTGGCTTTTTGATGATGGCATCATGGTGGCGCACTACCGAAGCACAATCACCTGCGGATCTCAAAGACACTAAACAAGAGAAAAACGCACGAAATGTTCAACCGCTCGGCTTTATAGAATTGGTCGCAGACCCCTATAAATTTGACAATCAACTCGTTGTGATCAAAGGTTACTGGAAGTGTGAATTCGAAAGTTGTGCCTTATTCATGTTCTCCGGTTTGGCCGAAAAGCGCTTGTCCCAAGATGCTATTTGGTTGGAATTCAGATCGGAAGGAGAATTTGAAGCAGTAAAACAAATGTCAGGAAGTTATGTAACCATTACGGGATATGTTAAGGCGCCAATGAAGGGACATTTGGGAGCATATGCTACCCAGATCCTAGTCAAAACGGTGAAGCAGCTCTAGGGTGTGTTTTAAAATGATTCAACGTTTTACTTCAAGCGTTTACTGCTATGCTGTGTCCATGAGGGTGCAGGACAAAAAAGTGCGTGGATTGCCGCAGGTTTGTTTTTATTTGGCTTGCAAAGTATCTACCGATGTAGACACTTTGGTTTTATGACCGCTCCGCCTCCAGCCCCCCTCCCGCCGCATTCCCTTCTTATCAGCCTGCTGTAGAGCAATCCGGCGATGGAGCGGGGCAAGTTGACCGCGGAGTACCGTGAGCGCCCTTCGGCGGAGGGAAGGCCCCCGGTGAAGCGTGGGCCTTATCTCAAGCTACAGGGGCGAGAGCACGGGCAGCACTTCACGCGTCGGGTGTCAGCCGAGGAGGCTGAAGTTCTCAAATAACACATCGGCAACTTTGAGCGCTTCACTGAACTGACCGAAGCGGTCCTTGATGCATCGGTGGCCCAAGGACGTGCAGAACGAGCCAAGCTTGGCGGTGGGGGGACTCAAACCGAGCCTGAGGCTAAAAAAAGCTCCATGCGGAAGCGACACAGGAGCGCCTGAGCGAAGCGGAAAACTTTCTCGCCTACGTCCGATCCCGGCTGCGCCGTGGACAGGGCGGCGATGACCTGGCTTGGAGGTCGCGTTAGGGACGCGGGTTACCCCGCGCCCCCCGCACAGATCCCGGCGAGCGGAACTACCGCACCAGGCTCCTACCTTGAGTGGCGGCGCCATAGAAGCGCTTTCCTATCATCGGGTCGGCCTCCTTCTACGCTCCGTGGTCTGCTCCGCCTTCCGTTCCATTCCAAAAATCGCATCCTGCCCCCAGCTCCACACTTCACCCTTGCCGCCGCCTCTCCCGCGCAGTACACCTTTCCCGCACCCCGCCTCAATGAAATCGAAGCGTACTACCCGACGGATCGTACTGTCTACAGGCGGGGCGGCCTTACTGGCCGCCATATTGGTTTTTTCCATTTCTTTATACAACGAACACTTGGGCGATTCTGTTGAGAAGCATGGTCCTGTGCTACCGACCCATGCTCTGCCCCAGTCATCGCCCAATAAAGCCGCACCACAGCCTGCATCCGATAAACCAGCACCGGTCGATTCACTCCTGGCGGGAGTTTATGCAGATGATCTAGCCGCCATCAAAGCCCGCTTCCTGTCCAATGCTTACAACGCTGATTACGGAACGTATTTGAGCGCCTTTGCGGCACGTCTCGCCAAGGAGGACCCGGAGGCCGGCTTCGCCTGGCTACTATCACTAGAATCAACTGGTGATCTTCAGCTAGCCGTCATCGCTTTTGCAAGAGAACTGCAAAACGGCAGCCCGGCCAAAGTGGACTGGGCGCTGAAACAATCCATGCCGCCCTCAATTTATCAGGCTTTTGTTTCCGGTGCCGTTTCCGCTATGGTGGGAGACTTGGACAATGCCCTGCAGTTTATCACGAAAGCTTCCACAAGTCCCATTGAAACCGACTGGCTAGCAAGGTCTCTCATGGTCACCTTGTCTCAGGATCGGACCCCTGCGGGATGCCTGAAACTGATGCGGCTGGCTGACGAGTTTCCCAACGCTGTTCCCCCCGAGCAGCATGGAGAGGCACTGTTTTTTTTGTGGTCCGCTGACCCAGCCAAAGCTGAAGAAATAATGCAGGTCAGACACGATTTCCAGTCCAATCCGGCTGTCTTTGCATCCTTTGCCGAACTCTTCGCGCAAAAAGACCTGGAGGCAGCCTCTAGCTGGGTAACCAACCTCCCGGACGGAATCGCGAAGGACTTTGCCATCGGTTCCATCGCCAAAGCCTCGTCGCACGTATCTCCCCTCGGTGGACTTCAGTGGGCCACTTCGATCCGTGACAATGATATCCGGAATCAAATGATGGGTAACTTAGTGGATTTAAGCGCCTATCACGACCCTGAGGCCACAAAAAAGATTGTGGAGCAGGCTGGGTTCCCGGCAGAGGAGGCTGCCAAGTGGCTTGCCAAAATCAACCAACAGACAGCCGGATTGAGATGATTACTTGTAGGGCGTGTTGCTTGTGGCTGAGTTTCACCCCGTGGTCACGGTCAAGGGCCGGGGCGGTCGGCGGATTTGCGCGGAGTGGGTGCGGGGTGGCGACTTTGATGACGCGGAATCGTGGCGGTCCCGGATTTTGATGACGCGGGAAGGGCGGCGCGAGGGCCTCTGCGGCCTGCCCTCAGAGGCAAGGCGTTTGGGCCACGCCTGAGGCACTCGTTCCCCCTCCTCGGTTCGGTCCGGGATGGCAGCTCAGGAATGCGGGGGCTTGCTGGAGCGGCGAATGCGGTCCAAGGTGGAGGCCTATGGCTGGAACTGTCCATTTTGAACTTCCGCTGGGGGGAGAGCTGAAACATTTTCGGCTGCCGGCGGGCGTGCAACGACGGCTGAAGGAGTTGCTGGACCGTCAGGACGGCGGGCAGGCGCTAACGGCGGCCGAGCGCCGCGAGGCTGAGGGGCTGGTGGAGTTGGCGGAAATGCTCTCCCTGCTGAAGCTGCGGGCATCAAAACCTAGACCCGTGGCGGCGTGAGCGTCCCGGCCGCCCTGGGCCGAGTTGTCGTTCGCCGGGCGGGCAACCGGTGCGAATACTGCGGCCTTTCCCAGGCCGGCCAGGAAGCCCAATTCCACGTCGACCACATTGAGCCGGTCGCGAGTGGCGGGCCGACGGTTGTGGAGAATCTTGCGCTGGCATGCGTCTCCTGTTCGCTCCGGAAGGGGGCGCGGGTGGAACTGCTGGACCCCAAGACGGGCAAACTGGCGGCGATTTTCAATCCGCGGCGGCAGCGGTGGGGCGATCATTTCGAGTGGCGGCGTAGTCGAGTTTTCGGGAAAACACCGGTCGGTCGGGCTACGGTGGCCGGGCTGAAGCTGAATCGTCCTGTGGCCCTGGCCATTCGGTCCGAGGAAGCGGAGCGGGGCCGCCATCCTCCGCCGGTTTGGTGATATCGGTGCGCCCAGCTCAACTAGTGCTGACGGCGGCGCGGCCTGGGATCGTATCCCCGCGGGGTCTCAGGCCGGCTTGAGGGTTCCTGAGCTTTCGTTGTCACCCTCATCCTAGTCGTTGGAAGCAGGAGTGTGGCGGGCGATCTGAAAGTAGCAGAAAACGGGCGGTGAGAAGATCGATGTGGAGAGGAGCATTTTCTTCGGGACTTCCGACCGAACTTTTCTTCATGGATCTTGATTATTTGGGATGGGAGAGTGTGTGAGTGAGGCGCTGGGAACGGGTGCGTGGGTCATGTGAGCAGGCGGGCTGGTGAACCACGTTCACATCTTTACCCTGACCGTGTACGCCCGCCAAGCCCCAAATCGCTCTCCAAAGCGCCGACGGGCAGACTCCCGGCAACAGGAGCTTGAGCTGCCCGATCCGCGTCCGCACCCGCTCCCACCGCTTCCACCACCGCTCTGCCCTTGCCAACCGATCCCGGAGCGCGGCTCCGTCCCGGAACGGGAATCGGCGGCATCTCGTGGAAGTGTCGCAGGGCCAACTGCCGGCAGTCCTGGCAACCGGCTCGAAGCACGCTTCCCGCTCCATGGGGCTCAAAAAGCCCGACCGCCGCGGTTTCGAGACCGCCGCGACCGGACTCGGCGTCTCTCCGGAAATGCTGCTCGACTGTTTCCTGGATTCGATAGGGGGCCGGCACACCAGCGCCGGGATCGACAACCTCACGACGCACACCGGGCTTTCGACTGCCGACGTCATCCGCCAGGGTCTCGTCCGGATCATTTCCGAAGTCGAGGCGCCAAGCGCGCTCACCTGCCACCCGCTCCCGCCAGCCGGCCCGGATTTGATCGGAGATGCCCCACCACGGCATCCAAAGGGGCGGGCAGGGGTCGGCGCATCTTCGACGAGCCGCTGGCCCCCAGGCGGCGCCGCTCGACCGCCACAACGCGAGCGGACGTCGACCGCCACAAACGTCTGGCACGCGAGGCCATCGGGTTCTGATCGGCGTCGCTTCGGGCTGACCGGGGCCCTGGAATCTTCACCCTCCCGCGAACCCTGGTTGTACCGCTCTGATGGCAGGGGGCTGTCTGCTGCCCGCTGAATATGCAAACTGAATGCAAACGGTGCAATACTGTCGGCTCGGTGTCTCTGGGCGACACTTCTGTAACTCTTTGTGCGAAAAACTGGTGGGTAGGGATGGATTCGAACCATCGAAGGTATAACCAGCAGATTTACAGTCTGCCCCATTTGGCCACTCTGGAACCTACCCTTGGCGCTTACGCGAGCCGTGTTCTATAGGCGGGACGGGGCGGGGTGCAAGTGGATCGTTGGGGTTCTTCGTTCCTCGTGCTTCGTTCTTGGTTCTTGGTTCTTGGTTCTTGGTTCTTGGTTCTTGGTTCTTGGTTCTTGG
>JBJXFS010000141.1:0-4184 GCA_046155625.1 Verrucomicrobiales bacterium
CCGGTTCCTCGTCCGCCGGCCCCGCCGCCCCTGCCCCGATCCACGCCCGCAACACCCCGACCTCCGACGCCTTGAACGCCTCCCCTTCGTGCTCCGGCGGCATCCGGTCCGACACATCCGACGTCGCCACCCGCCTGACCAACAAACTGCCCTCCCCATCCCCCGCCACCGCCACCGGCCCGCTCTCGCCACCCGCCAAGATCCCCGTCACCGTGTCCAGCCTCAACCCACCTTCCTGCTTCAACGCCCCATGACACGCGTAACACCGCTCCCTGAGCAGCGGTTTGACCTCAGTCTCGTACTCAACCGCCCACACCCGCGCCACAGCCGTGGTCGCCACCACAGCCCACCCTCCCAATCTGAGTATCGTCGAATGCCTCCGCCCCATTGTTCAAATTGTCTCCATTCATTGTGCCGCATCCCCAGATACCCTCAACCTGTTCCCCGCCTCCGAAACCGCCTCACCTCTCCATAATGGGACAGGCAAATTATTGGCCCGCATCGCGGGTCTTGCGAGTGGGGGGTGGTGGCGGATAGGTGGCCGTTGGGCGCGAGCCCGCATTGGATTATGAGCCAACCGAATGACACGCCACCGCCAGTTTCCCCGCCGGGCTTCGAGCTCGATGAGGTCGGGCTTCCCGCGCTGCAGGCCGCGCTGGCGGAAGGGCGCCACACCGCGGTGTCGCTGACCACCCTGTATTTGGCGCGCATTGAGGCCATCGACCGGCAGGGGCCGTTGCTGCGATCGGTCATCGAAACGAACCCGGACGCCCTGGAGACTGCCGCGCGTCTGGACCAGGAACGGCGGGCCGGCAGCCTGCGCGGCCCGCTGCACGGCATCCCGATTCTCATCAAGGACAATTTGGATACGGCCGACCAGATGCAGACGACCGCGGGGTCACTGGCCATGAGCGGATTCCGCGCGATCGCCGATGCGTTGGTGGTGAGGAGATTGCGCGAAAGCGGTGCCGTCCTGCTCGGAAAGACCAACTTGAGCGAGTGGGCCAACTTTCGCGGTCACCGGTCGACCAGCGGCTGGAGTTCGCGCGGCGGCCAAACCCGCAACCCGTATGTGCTGGACCGCAATCCATCAGGATCCAGTTCCGGGTCCGCCACCGCGGTGGCCGCCAGTTTGGCGGCCGCGGCCGTCGGCACCGAAACCGATGGCTCGATCCTGTCGCCCTCGGCCTATTGCGGACTGGTCGGCGTCAAACCGACGGTCGGCCTGCTCAGCCGGTCCGGCATCATCCCGATTTCCCATAGTCAAGACACTGCCGGCCCGATGGCCCGCACGGTGACCGATGCCGCCATTCTCCTCAGCGTGATGGCCGGCTCGCGCGCGCCCACCCGGACCGATGCGACCCACTCCCCCAGCGAGGCCACCGGCCTCCACATCCCCCTTCACCCCGGCGCTCTGCGCGGCGCTCGGATCGGTATTGCCCGCGATTTTTTCGATTTCCCCAAACCGGTGGCCGCCGTGCTGGCCATGGCGATCGATGCCCTCAAGTCGGCTGGCGTGGAGTTGGTTGATCCCATCCGCCTGCCCGCCTGGCACGACTTCGGGGCCGCCGAGATGACCGTGCTCCATCATGAATTCAAAGCCGGACTCAACGACTATCTGGCGGCCCGGCCCGGTGCCCCGGTGCCCTCGCTGGACGCGCTGATCGCCTTTAACGACGCGCACGCCACCGAAGTCCTCCCATGGTTCGGGCAGGAACACCTGATCACCGCCAACGAATGCGGGCCGCTTACCGACCCCACCTACTTGGACGCCCTGACCACCTGCCGCCGTCTCGCGCGCGATGAAGGCCTCGATGCCGCAATAAACCAGCACCAACTCGATGCGATCGTCGTGCCGTCCGGCGGCCCGGCCCACGTAACCGATTGGATCTTCGGGGATTCGGGCTTCTCCACCGGGCACTCGGTTGCCGCCGTCGCCGGCTATCCCAGTGTGACAGTGCCGGCTGGCCATGTTCATGGTCTTCCAGTCGGTCTGGCGTTTCTCGGCCGCCCGTGGAGCGAGGGCCGCCTGCTCGGACTTGCCTATGCCTTTGAACAGGCGACACAATTCCGCCAGCCGCCGCGATTCCTCCCCACCCTCCCGGGATGAAAAAGGGTTATCGTAGCCCCATGAACTTTCGTGTGTTTCGTGATTTTCGTGGTTGGTCCAAAGTCCCGCGTTCGGCTTGAGCTCTTCGGGTTCACCAGATCAGAATCTTTTTATTTTCATGCAGTTGCTAGAAATCGTTCTTTTCCTCATGGTCTGTGCGGTCGCGCTCGGCTGGGTGGCGCGTCGCTTCCAGTTCCCCTACCCGATTGCCTTGGTCGTCGGCGGCAGCCTGCTCGGCTTCATCCCCGGCCTGCCATCGTTTCGCTTCGACCCCCAGTTTATCCTGGTTCTCGTGCTCCCGCCGGTCCTCTACCAGGCCGCTCTCCTCACGTCATGGCGCGACTTCAAGCGCAACCTGCGCGAAATCAGCCTGCTCGCGATCGGGCTTGTGCTCGTCACCACCCTGGCCGTCGGCGGCACACTCAAAGCATTGGTCCCCGAGTGCCCGTGGGCCGTCGCGTTCGCGCTCGGCGCCATCGTTTCCCCGCCCGATGCCGTGGCCGCCACCGCAATTCTCTCGCGGCTGAACATCCCCCGCCGAGTCGTTACCGTACTCGAAGGCGAAAGCCTGATCAACGACGCCTCCGGTCTGGTCCTGTACAAATTCGCCGTGGCCGCCGTCCTCACCGGCACCTTTTCCCTCGCCGAAGCGGGTACCCAGTTTGCCTTCATGGGGACCGGTGGCGTGATCATAGGACTGGCCGTGGCCGCCGCATCCATCCTCATCCACCGACGTCTCGGCGACGCCTTCATCGAAGTTCTCACGGCCATCGCCACCCCCTGGGTCGCGTACATCGCCGCCGAGTCGCTCCACACGTCCGGCGTGCTCGCCGCCGTCTCCGCCGGTCTGCTCCGCGGCCGGTACTCGCCGGAAATCGTCTCGGCCGAAATGCGCATCCTCGCCCGATCGACCTGGAATATCCTCGTCTTCCTGCTCAATAGCTTGATCTTTATTCTCATAGGAATGCAACTCTCCCAGATCGTCGGCCGCCTGGACGGCTATTCGGTCGGCCAACTCGTCTCCATCGGGCTGATCGTCAGCCTGGTCACTATTCTGGTTCGCTTTGCGTGGATTTTTCCCGCCGAAACCCTGGCTCGGCTGATTCGTCACGGCGCGCGTATCGTGCCGGCCAGCGAACGGTTTATCATAAGCTGGTGTGGCATGCGCGGGATCGTCTCGCTCGCCGCCGCCCTCGCCCTGCCCGTCGCCCTGCCCAATGGATCCCCGTTCCCTCATCGCGACCTGATCATCTTCGTCACGTTCGTCGTCATCGCCGTCACCCTGGTCCTCCAAGGGCTGACGCTCGCCCCCCTCATCCGCCTCCTCAAAGTCGGCACCGATTGGAGCGCCTGCCAGGAAGAAGCTCAAGCCCGCCAAGCGCTCAGCGAGGCCGCCGTGGCCGCCATCGAGGGATTGGGAAACACGGAAAACGCCCCCCCCGACCTCGTCGACCGTCTGCGCGCCGAGTTCTCCGAAGACATCGCCGCCGCCACCCGCCAGGGCGAGCCTGCTGATCCCAGGGTCGAAGCCGCCCGCCGCCTCCGCCGCGCCGCCATCCGCGCCGAACGCCAAGCCCTCCTCAATCTCTGGCGCCAACAACGCATCGGCGACGAAGTCCTTCACCACCTCGAGGAAGTCCTCGATTACAAGGAAGCACGACTTTAGGTGCCGCCTCAATGGGGGAGAGCGATTCACGAAGGCTGCCGATATCGATGCCAATTTCCTTACGGAAATTGTTTCGCCGAAACCGTTGGAATTCTAGGACCGCTGCGAGCATCGCAGCTCTGGCGGGCGAATGCCCAATCGGAAATGGAACGTTCCGCCCGTGCTTCCTCGCGAATGCTTTTCGCAGAGGCCGCCACCAGCCCAAAAAGCTGGAATTGCTTCGGCGATCTCCGCTCCGCTTCGGCGCTTCCAGCAGCCCCAGGGCCGCTCGCCGTCGACAGAGAAATCTCTCTTTAGGGCGAAGAAAATCGTGCCAAATTCCGCCGTCCTCCCCTTCCCTCTTACCCCTTCCCTCTTACCCCTTCCCCCTTACCCCTTCCCTCTTACCCCTTCCCTCTTACCCCTTCC
>JBJXFS010000142.1:0-43521 GCA_046155625.1 Verrucomicrobiales bacterium
GTGGACCCGGAGCCGGACCCGCGCGACCACTGGGCGTTTCGCCCGGTGGTTCGGCCGCCGGTGCCGGTCATTGAGGGGGCGTGGGGCCAGCACCCGATTGACGCGTTGGTGGCTCGGCAGCATGGCGACCACGGGATCGTGGCGCAGCCGGAGGCGCCGGCGGAGGTATTGCAGCGGCGGTTGTCGTTTGACTTGATCGGGCTGCCACCGGAGGGCGGAATGGAGGAGAGCGCAGGCAGCAGGCCGGCAGACGACTGGTATGAGGCGGAGGTCAACCGGCTACTGGCCGACGCCCGGCACGGCGAGCGCTGGGCGCGCCACTGGATGGACATTTGGCGGTACAGCGACTGGTGGGGGCTGGGCGACCAACTGCGCAACAGCCAGAAGCACATGTGGCGGTGGCGCGACTGGATGGTGGAGGCGATCAACGCGGATTTTTCCTACGCGGAGATGATCCGGCTGATGCTGGCCGCGGATGAACGGCATCCCGGCGATCCGTCACGGCTGCGGGCCACCGGGTTTCTGGCGCGGAATTATTTCCTGTTTAACAGAAACCAGTGGATGGAAGAAACGGTGGAGCATGTGGGGAAGGCGCTTCTTGGGCTGACGCTGAATTGCGCGAAGTGTCACGACCACAAGTACGATCCCATCGACCAGAAAGATTATTACCGAATGCGTGCGTTTTTCGAGCCGTATCATGTCCGGCTCGACATGGTGCCGGGCGGGATGGATTTCGAGCGGGACGGGCTGCCGCGGATCTACGACGGCTGGCTCGATGAGCCGACATGGCGGTTTGTGCGCGGCGAAGAGAGTCGGCCCGACAAGAGCGCCCCGGTTCAACCCGGGGTGCCGTCGCTGCTGGTGGTTCAACCGCTGAAAATCGAACCGGTCGCCCTGCCGCCGGTCGCCTACGAACCGGAGCGCCAGCCGTGGGTTCTGGAGGCGCATGTGGCCGCGGCGCGCCGCGCGGTGGCGGCAGCCGGGGAAGCGCGGTCGACCGCGGCGGCCGCGGTGGAGCCCGCCGGGGCAGAGGTTGAATCAGCAAAGGCCAAACTTCATGTGGCCGATTTGGGGGTGGCGGCGGCCGAAGCGCGTGCCCGAGAGGTTGAGGCCCGTGCCGCGGCCCTGCGAGCCCGCTGGGCCGAGGCGCCCGAAGCCGCTGAGTTGAAAGTGGTGGCCGTCCATGCGGATCGGGAAGCGGCGGCGGCGGCGGCGCGTCACCGCGTCGCCGAGAAGGAGTGGGAGGTACAGCAATCACCTCAGGAGAAGCGCGAGGAGGCGGAAAAGGCGCTGGCGGCCGCCCGCGAGTCCCTAGCTCGGGCCGAGGGGGCGCTGGCGGAGCCGGTGTCGGCGGAGGCGGTGCTGCCGCCCATGCCTGGGGCGCGATGGTCGGCCACGCGGTTTCGCAATTCGACGGCAGACGATCCGGACGTGCCGTTTCCGACGCGAAGCACCGGCCGACGCAGTGCGCTGGCCGATTGGATTGCCGACGCGCAAAACCCGCTGACCGCGCGGGTCGCCGTCAATCACGTCTGGACTCGGCACATGGGCGCGCCGTTGGTTGCGACGGCATTTGACTTTGGGCGAAAGGGGGCGAAGCCGACTCATCCGGAGTTGCTCGACTGGCTGGCGGCCGAGTTTATGGAAAACGGGTGGAGCCTGAAGCACCTGCATCGTCTCATCGTCACGTCTCGCACGTATCGATTGTCGTCATCAATGGCTGGCGGTCAGGCGGCCGCGGCAATCGATCCGGACAACCGCCACCTCTGGCGCCGTTTGCCGCAGCGGCTCGAGGCGGAAACGATTCGCGATGCCATTCTGGCGCATGCCGGCGAATTGGACACGACCATCGGTGGGCCGACGGTGCCGCCCGCTGACCAGGAAACCTCGAGGCGGCGCAGCCTGTATTTTTTTCATTCGAACAACGATCGAAATCTTTTTCTCACCACCTTTGATGGCCCGGCGGTCAAGGAATGTTACCGCCGCGAACAAAGTGTCGTTCCGCAGCAGGCGCTCGCGCTCTCCAACAGTCGACTCGTGCAGGAGGCCGCCCACACCATCGCTAGCCGGTTCTCGAAGCCGGGGCTTGGTGACACGGGCGGGGATGTCGACGAGGCCAGGTTCATCGAGCGCGCTTGGTTCGATCTGCTCGGCATTCGTCCAAGCGTGGAGGAGGTGGCTGCCAGCCGGGGGGCGCTTGAGCGCTGGCGCGAGCTCGAGGCGGCTGACGCGGGCGTGGCGAGAGCCCATTTGATTTGGTCACTGCTCAACCACAATGATTTTGTCACCCTGCGCTGAACCGTGATCACTCGATTCCCCAACCATCGTCCGCGTCGTGCGTTCCTGGCCGACCTCGGCTTGGGCTTCACTGGCCTGGCGCTCGGGGCGCTGATGCACCGGGAGGCGGCGGCCGCGCGGCCCGGTGGCTGGCGACCACCGGACGGGCGTCCGCATTTTCACCCCAAGGCGAAGAGCGTGATCTGGCTCTTCATGAATGGCGGCGTCAGCCACATGGAGAGTTTCGACCCCAAGCCGATGCTCACCAAGTACGCGGGCAAGACCATCGCCGAGACCCCGTTTGCGAGCGTGCAGGACCCGGCCAAGCTGGCCCTCGAGCGACTTGTCGTACCGGATGCCAATGGTAATCAGCGCCATACGCTGTACCCGCTTCAGGTGGGATTCAAGAAGCACGGCCAAAGTGGCATGGAGATCAGCGATTGGTTTCCGTGCCTAGCGAAGCACTCCGACCGGCTGGCCATGGTGCGCTCGATGTTCACGACCGACAGCAATCACGGTGCGCAAACGCAATTTCACACCGGGCGCAACATGCTGGACGGCGAATTTCCCACGCTGGGTGCCTGGGTCCACTACGGGCTGGGCAGCCTGAACGACAACCTGCCCCAGTTCATCTCCATGGGCACCCGCGAGTACTGGATCCGCAAGGACGGTCATTACCTCGGCCCCGCCCACGACGCCGTGCCGCTTCGCATCGACGCGGCCAACCCGCTCGATTTCGGCCAGCCGGCCCGGCCGATGACCGACGCAGCTCTCGGAGTCGGTCGCGACTTGGTGCGTGAATTGAACGCCTTGCGCGGCGTCGAGTACCCGGACGATCCGGTCCTCGCCGCGCGGATTCAGTCGTATGAGCTGGCCTGGCGTATGCAGCGATCGGTGCCCGAGGTGATGGATTTTTCCAGCGAATCGGCGGAGACCAAGTCACTTTACGGGATCGAGCAGCCGCATTGCGCCGAGTTTGCCTCGCAGCTGCTGGCGGCACGGCGGTTGGTCGAGCGCGGGGTGCGGTTCATCCAAATTCAGCACGGTGGCGGCGGGGCGGGAGCCTGGGACGCGCACGCCGGACTGAAGGCAAACCACGAATCGCTGGCCCGCCAGGTTGACCAGCCTACCGCCGCGCTGCTCGAAGATCTGAACCGCCGGGGGATGCTCGACGAGACGATGGTCGTGTTCGCCACCGAGTTCGGCCGCACTCCGGGCTCGCAGGGGAGCGACGGACGCGATCACCACATTTTTGGATTCAGCGTCTGGATGGCCGGGGGCGGGCTCAAGGGCGGCGTCGTCCACGGGGCCACCGACGAAATCGGCTTCCACGCCGTCGAGAACCGCCATTACGTGACGGACGTTCACGCCACCATCCTGCACCAACTCGGGCTCGACTCGCGCCAGCTCGAGGTTCCTGGCCGCAAACGTCTCGAAATCGATCACGGCCGGCCGATCTTGGAAATCATCGCGTGATTCGCTTCCAATGATGATTGCATTGCGCGGGCGAGTTTCCTAGGCTCGACGAATGACCCCGATGATTCGATGGTGGAAGGCGATGGCCGCGTGCGCGGCGGCGGCGCTGTTGGCGTCCTGTGACGGGCGGCCGTCCGGTTCGGCGACGTATACTATTGCGGTGATCCCGAAGGGGACCACGCATGAGTTTTGGAAGACGATCAACGCGGGCGCGTTCAAGGCTCGGGACGAGTTGGCGGCGCAGGGGCTGGCCATAGAGGTGATTTGGAAGGGACCGTTGCGCGAGGATGACCGCGACCAGCAGATCCAGGTAGTGGAAAACTTCACGAGCCGGAAGGTGAGCGGAATCGTGCTGGCCCCGCTCGACGCGCAGGCGTTGGCGGCACCGGTGGCGAGCGCGGTGCAGGCTGGCGTGCCTGTGGTGATCATGGATTCCGGGCTGAATTCGGACAAGCACCTGAGTTTTGTCGCCACGGACAATTTCAAGGGCGGGCGGCTGGCGGGCGAGGCGATGGCGAAGCTGCTGAACGAATCCGGAAACGTCATTCTGCTGCGCTATGCCGTCGGCTCAGCGAGCACCGAGGAGCGGGAAAAAGGGTTTCTGGACGCGATCGGGCGGCACCCGGGGATGAAGCTCATCTCGTCCGACCAGTATGCGGGGGCGACGCGCGAGACCGCCTACCAGGCGGCGCAGAACTTGCTGAACCGGTTTGGCAACGAGGTGAATGGGATCTTTTGCCCGAACGAGACGTCGACCATTTCGGCCACGCAGGCGCTCCGGGATTTGGGCAAAGCGGGTGGTAAAGTGAAGATGATTGGGTTTGATGCCGGTACGCAGTCAGTCCTCGATTTGGAGAACGGGGACGTTCAGGGGCTGGTCGTGCAAAACCCGCTGCTGATGGGGTATCAATCGGTGATGACCATGGCCAAACACTTGCGGGGCGAGGCGGTCGAACCCCGCATCGACACCGGCGTGGTGATGGTCACCAAGGAAAACATGGCGGATCCCGCAGTGAGCGAGCTGTTGAGGCCGCCGCTGGAGACGCACTTGAAGTGAGGTCGGTTTGCCCCCGCCCGCCATGCCCCCGCGCCTGCGCGTTGTCGATGTGCACAAGGATTTTGGCGCGACGCGCGCGCTGCGCGGCGTGTCACTGGAGGTGGCGCCGGGTGAGGGGCATGCGCTGATCGGCGAGAATGGCGCGGGCAAGAGCACACTCATGAAAATCCTGAGCGGGGCGCTGCGCGCGGATCGCGGGACGATGGCGCTGGATGGCGAGCCGTTTGCGCCCGCCGGTCCGCTGCAGGCGCGGCGGAGCGGAGTGGCCATGATCCACCAGGAACTGACGCTCGCCACGCATCTCAACGTGGAAGCCAATATCCTGCTCGGCGCGGAACCATCGACCGGCGGTTGGTTGCGGCGGGCCGAGGCCCGGGAACGGGCGAGCCAGGCGCTGGCCGACCTGCGGCATGAGACGATACCGCTGGATGCCGTGGTTTCCTCGCTGACCATCGCCGAGCAGCAGATTGTGGAGATCGCGCGAGCGCTGGCCGGCCGGCCGCGCGTCCTCATCATGGATGAGCCGACGAGCAGCCTGACGGCCGTGGACACGGAGAACCTTTTCCGAGTGATCGAGCGGCTGCGAGCCCGCGGTGTCAGTGTGATTTATATCAGCCACTTTTTGGAGGAATGCCAGCGCGTGGCGGATCGATTCACGGTGCTGCGCGATGGTCAGAGTGTGGGCAGCGGGGCCATGGCCGAGGTCGCGCTTCCCGAGCTGATCCGGATGATGGTGGGACGCGAAGTGACGGACATTTACCCAAGGGGAAAGCGTCCCCTGGGCGAGCCGGTGCTGGAGTGGCGCGGACTGGCCGGCGCGGTTCGGCCACGGGCGGCCAGCCTGACGTTGCGGTCGGGCGAAATCCTCGGCATTGCCGGTCTGGTGGGAGCCGGGCGCACTGAGGCGCTGCGGGTGTGCTTCGGGCTCGACCCCACGACCGCCGGCACGGTCTGGGTTCGGGGGCGCGAGGAAACGCGGGCCGCCCCGCCGCGTCGGTTGGCCACTGGGATTGCCATGCTCAGCGAGAACCGGAAGGAGGAAGGCCTGATGCTGGCGCGCAATGTGGCGGACAATCTGACGCTGTCGCGCCACGAGCCGTTCACGCGCGGCGGCCTCATCCGGCAACGGCGGCAGCACGAGCTGACTCGCGACTGGATCCGCAGGCTCGGTGTCCGTGCGCAAGGCCCCGCGCAGCCGATCGCCGAGCTGTCGGGCGGCAATCAGCAGAAGATTGCCTTGGGCCGGTTGCTGCACCACGAGGCGACGGTGTTGTTGCTCGACGAGCCGACGCGCGGCGTGGACATCGCGAGCAAGGCGCAGATTTACCAGATCATGAACGACTTGGCCGCGGACGGACGCGCGGTGATTTTTGTGAGTTCTTACCTGCCCGAACTGTTGGGCGTGTGCGACACCATTGGCGTGATGTGCCGGGGCGTGCTCGCCGACATCCGCCCGGCCGCCGAGTGGACAGAACATTCGATCATCGCCGCTGCCATCGGGCGGCCCGCCCATCCATCCACCGACCCGACTGCATGAACGACGAAGCCCCCACCGCCCCGGCGCCCCGCCGCCGACTGCTCCAGGCCTTTCGGGCCATCGGCCCGTTTTTCGGGCTGCTGTTGGTCCTTGGTCTGTTTTCCCTCAGTGCGGAGGTGCGTCCGTATCTCTTCACGGGAGGCAACATCAAAATCATTCTCATCCAGACGGTCATCGTAGCCATCGGGGCGCTGGGCATGACGTTGATCATCGTTGGCGGCGGCATCGATCTGAGCGTCGGCTCGGTGGTGGCGCTCACCAGCGTGCTCGGCGCCACCCTGCTGCTTCAGGGGCATTCGCCGTGGATTGTCGTGGTGGCGGGCATGGCGGCCGGGGCGCTCATCGGTTTGGTCAACGGATCAATCATCGCGGGCTTTGGGATGATGCCGTTCATCGTGACGCTCGGCATGATGGGAGTCATCCGCGGCCTGGCCAAATGGATTGCCGGCAATCAGACTGTCAACCCGCCTCCCGGCTCGCCCCTCAACGCTCTGATGGCCCGTCAGGAGCCGACCGAGTTGCTGCCGCTCCCGCCCGGCGTCTGGATCGCCGCCGCGCTTGCCCTGCTCGTCGCCCTGCTCATGAGCCGCACCGTCTTCGGTCGCCACCTCTTCGCCATCGGATCCAACGAAGCCACCGCCCGCCTCTGCGGCGTGCGCGTCCGGCGCCACAAGGTGCTGACATATACGCTGGCCGGCGGCTTCTTCGGGCTGGCCGGCATCATGCAACTCTCGCGCCTCACCCAGGGCGACCCGACCGTGGCGATTGGCCTGGAACTCGATATCATCGCCGCCGTCGTCATCGGCGGAGCCAGCCTGAGCGGCGGCACCGGCAGCGTGCTCGGCTCTCTCATCGGCGCCCTCATCATGGCCGTGCTCCGCAACGGGTCGAACCAAATGGGCTGGCAGAATTTCACCCAGGAAATCATCATCGGTATCGTCATCGTCCTCGCCGTCGGACTCGACCGCTGGCGGCAATTGCGATCCCGAGCGTGAAGAGCCGGGCGGCAGGCGTGTAGTGATGAGAAGACCGTGCGCACAAAGTGACAGGCACTTTATGATCTCCCTTTTTGCGGTGCGCCTGACGAGACCGAGAGTTGGTCATCGAGCCAAGGGGCCACCTTTTCCACCCAGCGCGCCGCGTGAGCGCGAAGGCCCGTTCCGCTGAAATGAACTCCCTGACCGCCCGCCTCGCGCATCTCGCCGGTGAGAGCATCGGAATCCGGTCCCTCCTCGGCCAGGCCGTCCTTCCACAACGAGGCTTGGGCGGCGCGGATGTCGGGTGACGCTTCGTCGCCAGGAACATGGTAACTGACTTGAGCCACGAACCACGGCGCCTTCCGACCGATGACGCGGCGTGACTCCACGATGAGCATTTCAAGATGCTCGCGATAGAGAGGACCAGGCAGTGTGCGCACCGGATCCTTTTGATTGGCATCGCTTTCGCCTTGATGCCAGAGGACGGCGCGGAAGCCGCTGGGGCTCAGGCTCTTCAGGCGCGCGACAAATGATCTGAAAATTCTCCCCGTGCTCTCCCACCCGCCGCCCGGAGCCGGCCGCACGTTGCCCTCGAGCGTCGGCGGATGCGGAAACTTCGAACCCTCGGGCAGCCACTCGCGTACGCTGGTCGCTCCCACCCCGCACGAGACAATGCCGACTGGCACGTTGAATCGCTCAACCAGAGCGTCGCCGAACGGCGGCAGAAAGCTGCCGCCCTCACCCGAGGCTCCAGGTTGGGGATCGTCGGCCAGTCGCCAGGTGGTCCCGTCAAAGGTCGCGACCCGCCCGGTGGTCGGCTTCTGCTTCTCCTCACCATGATTCGCGGAGTTCGACTGGCCCGCCACCACAAAGACTTCCCCGACTCCCACATGATCGACCACCGCTTCCCCAACGAGGGTTTCGCCGTCCAGGGCTCGCACCTCCAGGCGGCGCCACCCGCCGGCGGGCGCCTCCAGGGCCGCCGTGAACGAGTTTGACGTGACCCGCGCAGCCAGCGTCCGCCATTCAGCAGTTTCCTCGGGCGCGGAGAGACGCGCTTTGATGACCACGCTTGAACCCGCCACCCCAGTGAGGACTCCCTCGAGCTGAACCACGCCCCCGGCGCGTGAACTGCGCTGCACAACTTGGTACTCGACCGGCGAAGTGAGGGTCAGGCCAGCCCACGCGCTCGAAACGCAAAGGCCCACTCCCACGCCCAATTTTACAACATCGGCCACGGCGAATAGAATGCGCACCATGGCGTACCAGTGAACGAGAGCATGGCCCCCTTCAACACTTTAAAGGCAGTGATTCCGTCAGGCTGGAAGCCCGCCGGCCGCACAGGCCGGAGGCCTGCGTTCCTGGATCGCGCGAACGTGGAAGAATCCGTCGCGGAGCGCGGAGGCGTGGGCGAAAGGGCGATTGACGCGGCCTCGGTCATCCCGCTACTTAACGGGCATAGCGAACGTATCTTCGTTGACCCTTCATGAAACCGACTGCCACATCCGTGAACGAGCACTCTCCCCTGGAAAGTTTGGATGAGTGGGAGGATTTTCTGAAGGAGCGGTATCCGGAGCCGGCCGGGGTGGGGGAGGCGAAGCCGTTTGTGGCGACAGACCCGGACAAGAAGCCGGAGGAGTTTCGGAACTACGAGGCTGACGCACGGCCGACGGTACGCGAGTTTTACCGTCAGAACCACCGGTGGCAGACGCATGAATTCGCGCGGGCGAAGCGCAGGGAATTCCTCACGTTGAACCGTCGGAGAATGGGGATTTGGGAGGCGATGGAGTATCTGAATCAGCTGGTGGACGACAGTGATCCGGACACCGATCTCTCGCAGCTCGAGCACCTGCTGCAGACGGCGGAGCACATTCGAGCCGACGGCCAACCGCGCTGGTTCATCCTAGCCGGGCTCGTGCACGATCTCGGGAAAATCCTGTGTCTCTGGGGCGAGCCACAGTGGGCGGTGGTCGGTGACACGTTTCCCACTGGCTGCCGGTTTTCTGATAAGATCGTTTTTCCGCAATATTTTGCCGACAATCCGGACAGTCAGGACCCCCGGTACCAGACGGATCTCGGGGTTTACGAGGCCGGGTGTGGCCTCGACCAGGTCCAGCTGTCCTGGGGGCACGACGAATACATCTACCACGTCACCAAGGATTACCTGCCGGAGGAGGCGCAATACATGTTGCGGTATCATTCGTTTTATCCATGGCATCGGGAGGGCGAGTATGGGAATCTTACCGACGAGAAGGACCGCGCTCTGCTGACATGGGTCCAGAAGTTCAATCCGTACGACTTGTACACCAAGAGTCATACCAAGCCAGATGCCCAGGCGCTGCGGCCATTCTACGAAGACCTGATCGCCGAGTATTTTCCGGCCAAGATCGATTGGTGATCGTCCAGGGCCTGCCGGTCGCGAGGTTATCCGGTTGGCGGCGCCTTGACCCAGCGGCGCGCTTTGAATTCGAAGCGAGGCAGGCTGCCGGGGGGGAAAACTTCGACTGGGATGCGGAGGGCCAGGGCATCGGCCAGACTTTTTTCGAGAATGGGGGCGAGCGCGGCGTCCGGCTCGTGGTGAAATTCGACGACCAGGCGGAGTTCGAGCATGCCGTCGAGCCATTCTTCACGGACCTGGTATTCGGCGATCTCGGGGAAGAGTCGGATCACGCCCTCGATGGCGCTGGGGTAGACATTGACGCCGCGCACGACGACCATGTCATCGGTGCGCCCGAGGATGCCGCCAGCGAGGAGGAGGCCGCCATCGTGCGCGCGTGCTTTGACCACAAAATCGCCGGTTCTGTAACGGAGGAGGGGACATCCGAGCCGATCGAGGGTGGTCAGGACGAGTTCGCCTCGGCTTCCGTCGGGCACTTCCTGGCCGGTGTCGATGTCGAGCACCTCTGCGAAGAACGAGTCTTCGAGGACGCGGAGGAATCCGGGGGCACCGGGTTCCTCATGGGTGACGGGGCCGGCCTCGGTCAAGCCGTGGTGGTCAAAGACCGTGGCGCCGGGCCAGAGGCTGGTGATGCGATGGCGGCTGGCCTCGATGCTGCCGCCCGGTTCTCCGGCGACGATGATGAGGCGGACGGCGGTTTCGATCTGATGGGCGACGCGGGATTCGCCAAGCCGAATGGCGTAGGTGGGTGTGCAGCAGAGGATGGTGGCGCGATTTTCGGCCATGGCGTGGAGGCGGGCGGTGCTGGACAATCCACCGCCAGGCATGGCCATGAGGCCCATGCTGAGCGCCGCCTCGAAGGCGGTCCAAAACCCGAGGAACGGTCCGAAGGTGAAGGCGAAGAAGGCGCGATCGCGTCCGGGTTCCGCGCCGGCGGCCTGGAAGACGCACCGCCAACAGGCGAGCATGGCGGCCCAGTCTTCGTGAGTGTCGAGCCAGGGCATCGGGCGACCGGTGGTGCCGCTGGTCTGGCAAAATCGCGTGTAGCGTTCGAGTGGCCAAGTCAGATTCGTCCCGTAGGGCGGGTGGGCTTCGCGGTCGGCGACAAGGTCGTGTTTGGTGAGCAGCGGGCAACGTGCGACGAAGTCGTTGATCGACCGCGGGCGCCATCGGCGCGGGAGGCGGGCGGCGTAAAACCGATTGGCGGGAAGGATGGTCGTGAGCAGACGCCGCAGCTTTTCGCGTTGAAGTTCGTACGTCATGAGCCAGCCAGGAGACTGAGCGAGTCAGGAGACGCGGTATGAGCGGCCGCTGACGTCGGCATATCCCGGAGCAACCGATGTTCGGGATAGCACGTCTGCGGGCTGGATCAGGCCGTGAGCGAAGGATGTCGGCTGTGGACGAGGCGCGGCAGCGGCTGGTTTGTCCGGTGGTGCCACCGGCTTGAATTTGACCACCATGAACCCTCCGACGGCCGCCATGACGATCCCGGCGAGAAATGGCAGGGGCAAAGCATACTGCTTGCCCGCGAATCGGTCGATGGCAATCGAGACCAGCGCATTGACCACCGGGGCGCCGGCAAAGACGATCGACATGACGACGGCGGGCGGATTGGCGACTTTGCCTTTGAACGCGGCCCCGAGCGCGAGCAGGGTGGTGAAGGCGCCAACCGCCCCAGCGACACCGGCCCAAAAACTCCAGTTCACGCCGCCGGCGGTGAATTTCCAGGTGGCGCCCGCGGATTTCAGCATGAGGAGAGGTCCGAGGATGGCGACGACAAAGTAGGCGACTCCGACCAGGAGGAACGCTTTATAGCGGCCGTTGGCGGGATCGCCCATCAGGACTTGGCCCTTGTGCAGCAGGATGCCATAGACGCCCCAGGAAACGACGGTCATGAGGGCGAAGAGAAGCCATTGAGGGCCCATAGGAGTGCGGGTTGAATGCGGATGGACGGTGGACACAGATGGACGGTGGACGTCGGGGCGGAGTGGAGGGCGCGGGACTCGGCGGGGTGCCGGAGCGAACGACACTCCATCCTTCCCGGAGGGGGCGCGCAAACAAGGGGAAAATTCATCGCCGGCGCCGCTGGAAAATCACTTTCCCATCGGCTTGGCTTGCTTTCCAATACGGGGCGCGCCCGATCCCGTGGCGTTGCGCCCCCCGCATGAACGCTTTCGGCTATTTTATCCACCGCCTGGGATCCCGCATCGGGATGACCAGCGAGCGCCAACGCTGGGCCGCCATCAACCGAGAAACCCAAATCCTCACCGAGGCTGAGGACCTGCTCGGCCGGCTTGCCTGGCCGGACGTCAAGGACGTCGATGACCTCTCCGGTGAGTACTGGCAGATCCGCGACCTTGAACAGCAGCAATCAGCCCTTCGCCTCGAATCCCAGGAGGCAGATGAACGCAACGAGACGCTTAAGGAGAGACTTCATGACATGCAGGAGACGGCGGAAAAGTGGCTCCAACAGTTGAGGGAAGAAAAGACCAAGCGCATGGAGGAGGCGCTCGTCCTCATGCATGAAATCGAGCAGCTCAAGGAGTGGAAACTGGAAACCAAGAAAAAGTTCCTCAATCTCAGGTCGAAGATCGAGTTGATGAAGCGCCTTGGGCAGAACGACGACCAGATCAGCGAGGAGTTGGCGAAGACGGAATCGGCCATGGCCAAGCTCAAGGGGCAGTTTGGTGGCGACACCGGCGAAATCCGGGCGAAGGCCGACCGAATTGAGGCGATTGAAAAAGATGTGGCGGCGCTCGACCGTCAGCTGACGGAAGGCAAGGCGAGCATCAAGCAGGACACGGCCGAGTTGAATATCGAGGTCGGGCGGCTTTCGAAGCAGATCGCGGATCTCTCGGCCCGAATTGGAGCGCTCGAGAATACCAAATCCGAATTCTATTTTACCATCGGGCACTACTTGAGCGACCGGATCGGCGACCGCGATCCGCTGATCGATACCGTGTTGCGCAAGCACCGGCAGCTGGTTTCGCGGATCATTTATTTCCGGCGGTCGGTCACCTACAACCAATTGCTCACGCGGATGGGCAAGCGTCATTGATTCAATGGATCCATCGCGTTTGGCGTTTCTTGTTTCTCATCAGGCGCACGATGCCGGCGCGCTGCTTCGCCGCTGGCGCCGGGCCGCCCGCGACGCGGGTTGGCGGATGCGGACGCTCGATCGGGCCGGCAAGTGGCCAGTGTTCGCTATCGACTCACCCGCGGCTTCCGGCGAAGCGCCGGGCGGCTTGTACTTGAGTGCCGGCATGCACGGGGACGAGCCGGCGCCGGCGTGGGGGATGCTCGAGTGGTTTGAAGGCGTCGCCGGGCGATTGGCCGGGCATCCGGTCTCGATCGTGCCGTGTTTCAATCCGCATGGATTTGCCGCCAACCAGCGGACTGATCATGGCGGCGAGGATTTGAACCGCCAGTTTCATCGTGCGGACCATCCGCTGGTGGCGGCATGGAGGGCGTGGCTCGGATCGAGGCCGTTTCAACTCGGCGTTTGCCTGCACGAGGATTATGACGCTCGAGGCACATACTGCTACGAATTGGCCCGTCGCGGCGGCCCGTCCCTCGGTGACCGCCTGCTGAGCGCCTGCGATCCGATCCTACCCCGAGACAGCCGCGGCCGCATTGAAGGACGCCGCGCCCAGCGCGGGCTGATCCGCCGCACGGTGCCGCCGCGGGACCTGCCGGGCCACCCTGAGGCCATCGCCCTCCACCTCAACTACGCGGAACACAACCTCACCTTCGAGACGCCATCGGAGTTCTGCCTGCACGACCGCGTGCTCGCCCATCGTGCGTTCCTCCATGCCACCATCGAGGAAATGGGCTGGTGATCGCGGTGCCGTCACCGAAAGCGGTGGGTGGGTGTACCGCGTTTCAAGCGGGACGCGCAGCGAGGTGTGGAATGAGTTGAGTTACAAGGCTCCGCGCGCCGGGTAAACCCGGTTTACCAACCGGAAACCACCTTTGAACACCTGACGTGATCCGGAGTGGGTTGATGGTCCAGGTGCGAGGCATCGGCAGTAATCTCCCATGGACAAACTCCCGTCCCGGGCCATTCACCCTTTTCGGTTGCACTCGCGTCCTCCAAAGTGGTTGATTAAAGTAAGGCATACCACCCAAACCCACCGCCATGAAACCCACCGCCCTGCTTGCCAGTCTGGCCGTTCTAGCTGCCGCAATTGCCCTCACGCTTCGCGCCGAGGAACGACTTTCGGTTCCCAAGCCGTTGCGTGCCCTGCTGGTGATTGGCGGCTGTTGTCATGATTACGCCAAGCAGAAGGAGATTTTGAAGGCGGGACTGGAGGCGCGGGCGCATTTGGAAGTGGATGTGTTGTACACGGACGACAGCGGCACGCACTATCGATTTGCGGAGTACGAAAACCCGGAATGGGCCAAAGGCTACGATGTGGTCATCCACGACGAATGTACGGCGGACGTGAAGGATCCGGCGTTCGTCGAGAACATTGTGGCGGCGCATCGCGACGGCGTTCCCGCCGTCAACCTGCATTGCGCCATGCACAGCTATCGCGTTGGAACGTTCAATAAACCGGTTGAGCCGGGCACGCCGGACGCGCTGTGGTTTGATTTTCTTGGCTTGCAGTCGAGTGGTCACGGCCCGCAGGAACCGATCGCCATTACCTTCGCAGACCGCGCGCATCCGGTGACCAAGGGGTTGGAAGGCTGGACGACCGGCAAGGAGGAATTGTACAACAACCACGCGGTTTTTCCGACGGCGCACGTGCTCGCGCGCGGCCAGCAGGGCAACTCGGAGGCAGTGGTGGTCTGGACCAACCAATACGGACCGAAGAAGACGCGAGTTTTTTCGACCACCCTCGGGCACAACAACGAAACCGTGGCCGACGATCGGTACCTCGATCTCGTCGCCCGCGGCCTGCTGTGGGCGACGGCCAAGCTGACCGACGACGGACGGCCCGCGCCGGGCTATGCGCCGCTGGGCACGGCGAAGTGATCCCCCCCGATCGCGCGGCAATCCGGACTTGGCGGCCGTGGCGGGGGCCATCATAATGCCGACCGTGACGCTGGCCAATCAAATCACCCTGGCACGCATCCTGCTGATTCCCGTTTTCGTGGCGTTTGCCCTGTACTATGGACAGAGCTGCGCGGCGGGAACCTCGGTCGAGGCGTGGCGATGGGCCGCCACTGGGACGTTTTTACTGGCTGCCGGAACGGACGGGGTGGACGGCTGGGTGGCGCGGCGATTCAATCAGCGGAGCCGGCTCGGCAGCATCCTCGACCCCATCGCCGACAAAGGGCTGCTCCTCAGCGCCTTGGTGACGCTGACGTTCTCGCCCTGGCCTGAAAAATTTCCGCTCTGGTTCCTCATTCTTGTCATCACGCGCGACCTCTTGGCCATTGGAGGGGCCTTGCTGCTCGGGCAACTCGCCGGTCTGCGCGAACTGACCCCCCACTGGACCGGCAAAGTGGCCACCGTGGCGCAAATGACCGCGCTAGGCTCCCTGATGCTCCATTTTCCGCACTCGTGGATTCAAGGCGCCGTTTGGATCGCCGCCGCCTTCACCTTCGCCTCCGGAATCGTCTACCTCATCGTCTGCCTGCGCATGTTGGCGAAGGTGGAATAGGGGGGGCTTGGTTCTTGGTTCTTGGTTCTTGGTTCTTTGATGATGGATATTGGATTTTGGTTCGAAGTGATGAGGCTTTGCCCCATTCTGGATTGCGTCCATTTTTCCTGGTTTTGCGTCGGCGGGACGACCCTCGTAGCGCGAGGGCGAGCAGCAGACATTGAGGTGGGACGCGACCTCCAGGGCGCGTAGGCGGGGGAGGCGAACCATTTGGGAATGTCTCCACTTTTTGAGTGATGGTCACCTGATTCAGCCCGGAGAAGTTTGCCCGTAATGCCTCTTTCCGAATTCGATTATCCTCGCCTTGGACACCGCTCGAAAAGGCGAGGAGGAATTTGTTTATGGACAAACTCCAGGGTGAAGGTTTGCCTCATTCGAAGCGCCTTCCCCCTTCCCCCTCACAGTTCTCGGACGCGGAAGTAGCGGGGGGCGATGCCGGCTTGGGGGTCATTGGGTTCGGTGAATGGGACGAACTGGGAGTGGGCGGGCAGGACGGGACCGATCGGCTGCCAGGTGACTAAGTCGGAAGAGACTTCTGGCTGATAAAATTTGCCGATGACGGCGCCGAAGGAGAAGCTGAGGAGGCCGGAAACTGGATTCCGGGCTGCGTCGCGGATAACAAGCCGGTGCTGATCCGTATTGTCGACGATCTTATAGAGACGGCCGGAACCGGGATTGTCGATGTCGGTCGACATGAGGGCGAGGACAGTGCCGTCTTCGGCCTCGCCGAAGGCATGAATTGGCACGCCGGAGGCCAGCTCGCGGTGGACCCAGGACGGCCCATCCGACTGGATGCCATGGAGGGTGCCGCTGCTTTGGATGGCATAGAGATAGACTCCCTGGAGTCGCGTGAATTCCGATCCGCGATAAACGTAACCACCGACGACGTCGATGAGATTGTTGGAGCGGGGCAATTGGGCGATAGGGTGGGTCAGGGTGCCCAGAGTGATTTGGGTAGCGGCCTGATCGGTGGAGAGCGTCGGTTCGCTCGGGCGAAGCTGGCCGCCCTCATAGCGTCGCCATCCGAAGTTGAGGGCTGGGGTGAGGGGTGGGGCGAAGCTGATTTCCTCCCAAGCGTCCTGGCCGGCGTCGCCGATCCACATTTCGCTGGTATCGCGGTCGAACGACCAGCGCCGCGGGTGGCGAAAGCCGAAGTGCCAAATCTCGGGTCGGACGCCTTGGACGCCAACGAACGGATTGTCGATGGGCACGGCGTAGGTGGAGGATTCGGGCGGGCCGGACTCGGTATCGAGGCGGAGCATTTTCCCCCAGAGGCTGATGGGGTTTTGGGCGCGATTGTCCGGATCATTGTCGCCACCGCCGTCGCCGAGACCGACGTACAAGTAACCGTCGATTCCGAAGTGGAGGTCACCGCCGATATTGTTGCCGGCGGGGTCGTTGAGGTGGAGGACGAGGCGTTCGGACGCGGGATCGGCGACTGCGGAATCGCTCGGTCCCGGGGACAGGAAGAACCGGGCGATCACGGGGTCGCCGGCATTGGGCGACTGGCTGGTCGTGTAGAAGACGTAGAAGTGCTGGAAGAGGACGCCGAAGCCCGGCGGGAAGGCGAGCCCGAGCAATCCGTGTTCGGCCCCGGCTTCATTCGAGGTGAGCACGCGGTCGGTGATATCGAGAAATGGGGTGAGCGACCCGTTTCGCCACACTTTGATCCGGCCGGGTCGTTCGACGATGAAGAGGCGGTTGCTGCCGTCGGAGGCATGGCGTACGGCCACGGGAAAACCGAGTGGTCCCACGCCGCCGACCTCGACGAGGTTCAGCGACGGCCAGACTGGAGGAGGGGAGTCCGAGGCGACGAGGCGAGGCGCGAGGAGCAAGTCATCGCTGTCGATGAAGGCGTTCAATCCCTGGAAGGCCAGCACATTGGATCCATCGCGCAGGAGAGAGAGGTGCTGGGTCAAGTCAATGGATCGATAGGCCTCTTCCGGGCGCGTGTCGTGGCTCTCGGAGGCCAGGCTATTCCAGTCGAGGATTGGCGGGGCGTTCTCCTCAGCCACCCTGGTTCCATTGAACCAGGCGGCGAAGCCATCGTCATACTTGACTTGCAGCGTGAGTCGGCGCAGCGACGCACGAGTTGCTGGCTCGATGGCAAAGGGCACGCGAATGAAGACGCTGGGGTTCTCGCGGCGCATGGCGCTGACGTCCAATCGGGCTAAGGCGCGGTAGTCACCGCCTACCCCTGGATCGACATCGTAGCCGACTCCCGTGCGCCCGGTTGTCCACGCGTTGTCGTCAAAATCAATGGCCGTCCACGTCGTCCCGAGCGCATTGCCGCCGTTGGCCATGGATGGCACGAGTGCACGTGCGGGGCGATCGTCCTCCAGGACCACGAAATCCGCGGCGAAGCAGGCAAGGCAGTTCACGCCAGCCGCCACGCCGACTGTCGTCCATTGAGCGAATGACACTTGGCAAGGCTACTCAGGTCTTGTCTGACGGCAAACAGGACGTGGGCTGCCGTCGGATCGGTGTGGACGACAATTCTGTCACGCTGCTTCTGGGCTATGGCGCCGATAACGTCACACCGCGGTCATTGCCGACAGGGGAATGAGGGGGCATGAATCGCTCCCCTGAACCAATAATCGATCGTTATCAACCACTTAGAGTACCCCAATATTCCATGAAAACAAATATTCTACATTTGTGCTGCGCGAGTGCGCTGACCGTAGTTCCGTGGCTGGATGCGGCGCCGCCTCAGGGGATCACGTTGGAACTGGTGGGCTCCTACAAGAGTGGTCAATTTGACGCCGGGGCGGCGGAGATTGTGGCGCATGATCCCGAGACGCAGCAGGTTTTTGTGGTCAACGCGCAGACAGTGGAGATTGATGTACTGAGCATTGCCGAGATCGGGCAACCCGGGAAGGAGGATCCGGTCAAAGTCGGATTGATTGACTTGAAGCCCTACGGGGCGGTGGCCAACTCGGTGGCCATTTGCAATGGGCTGATCGCGGTGGCAGTCGAGGCGAATCAGAAGACGTCTCCGGGCAAAGTGGTCTTTTTCGACCGGGGGCTGAATTTTCTCTCCTCGGTGCAGGTCGGGGCGCTGCCGGACATGGTGACATTTACGCCGAATGGGCGCTACGTGCTGGTGGCAAACGAAGGCGAGCCGAGTGACGACTACACGACCGATCCCGAGGGGTCGGTGAGCCTCATTGACCTGTCCGGGAATGGAGGCATTCAGGGGGGCGTCAAGTCACTGAACCAGAGCAAGGTGAGGACTGCGAGGTTCGCGAAGTTCAACTCGATGCCGCTCGATCCATCGATCCGCATTTTCGGCCCGAATGCCACGGTGGCCCAGGACATTGAGCCTGAATATATCACCGTATCGCACGACTCGCGGACGGCGTGGGTGACCTGCCAGGAGAACAATGCGTTGGCCATCGTCGATATCGCCTCCGCCTCGGTCACCAAGTTGGTCGGCTTGGGGTTCAAGGATCATGCGGCCTTCAAGGCGACCACCACGACGTATGACTTCAATCCGGCGCAATTGCCATCAGTCGGCAACACGCTCGGTGGTCAAAGCATTACTCTCGGCGGGTTTTCCGGACTGGCCTTTGAGGGGATCAACGAGACGACCGGCCGATACAAATTCGTGGCCCATACGGATCGTGGACCGAACGCCGAACCGACTAGCGGGCTCCGGCCGTTTTTGCTGCCCGAATTTGCCCCGGAGGTAGTGCGATTTGAGCTCGACCGCCAGACGGGTGTGCTCACCCTGACCCAGCGGATCGCCTTGCAGCGGTCGGCCGGCGTGCCGCTGACCGGACTTCCGAACACGACCATCGCTGGTGGCGACGGGAATACGCCATACAACGATGAGGTGCCGGTGGACTTGCTCGGCAATCTCCTGCCTCTTGATCCGCTGGGTGCCGACCTCGAAGGCATTGTCTTCATGGCGGACGGCAGCTTCTGGATGTGCGACGAATATCGGCCCGCGCTTTACCATTTTGATGCCGCGGGTGTGCTCATCCGCCGGGTCGTGCCCATGGGGACCGCCAACGCGGCCGGCCAGCCGGCTGGCACTTACGGTGAGGAGCATCTCCCGGCCGTGCTCGCGCAACGTCGGCAAAATCGTGGATTCGAGGCCATTGCGCTCGATAACGGCCGGATTTATGCATTTGTCCAAAGCCCGCTGCGCAATCCGGTAGGCGCCACCAATGGCCAGCTGAACGGGAATCGGAACATCCGGGTCGTTGAATTCAACCCGGCCACCAACGCCACCCGGCAGTTCATTTATGTCATGGACAATCAGAACCTGGGCGGCGCTCCCAACACGCGGGCGGACAAGATTGGGGATGCCGTGGGACTCGGGAACGGCGAGTTTCTCGTGCTGGAACGCGATGATGATAAACTGCCGACCGATCCGGCCAATACCATCGAGAAAAAAATCTATCAGATGAACCTGACCGGGGCCACCGCGCTGACGGCCGCGCAGGACACGGGAACGATCGGAGCGACAGGCAAGACGGTCGACCAATTGACCGTGGCCGAGATGGTAGCCAACGGCATTCGCCCGATCGAGAAAGTGTTGTATGTGGATCTCAATACGGCCGGATATAACACGACGGAGAAGGCCGAGGGGCTGGCGGCAATCGATCCGTGGACAATCGCGGTGATCAATGACAATGACTTCGGAGTGGCACAGATCACCGTGAATCCTGACGGAACATTCGTCACCAATCCCGGATACCAGCCTGAGCCGATTCGGCTGGGATTGATCGACGTTCGACACAACGCCCTGGATGCCAGCGATCGCGACAGCAACAAGATCAACATCCGCCCGTGGCCCGTGAAAGGCGTCTACATGCCTGATGCCATCGCCAGCTACCGGGTCGGCGCGAAGACGTATCTCGTGACGGCGAACGAGGGCGATGCCCGCGAGTACAAATACACCGTGCTGGTGCAGGATCCGGTCACGGGCGAGATTGAGGAGCAGGAGGTGGAAGCCTTCGTTGAGGCGGTCCGGGTGGGGGCGAGCTCAATCGAACTCGACTCAACCGTCTTCCCGAACCCCGCCGTCATCAAGAACAATGCCAACTTGGGTCGCCTCAACATCACAAAGACGCTGGGCAAGAATGCCAACGGCAAATACGAAGCGCTTTACGCCTTTGGCGCGCGTTCGTTCTCCATCTGGGACCAGACAGGCAAACAAGTCTTCGACAGCGGAGACGACCTCGAGCAAATCGCGGCCCAAGCGTTCCCAAAGAACTTCAATGCGTCGAATACCAGCAATACCATCGACACCCGCAGCGACGACAAAGGGCCGGAGCCGGAAGGCGTCGTCGTGGGGAAGGTGTATGGGCGGGACTACGCGTTCATCGGGCTTGAGCGGATCGGCGGCGTGGTGGTGTACGACATCAGCAATCCGATGGCTCCGGTGTTTGTCGACTATGTCAACAACCGGAACTTCGAGGAAGACACGTCATTGCCCGGCGAGACCGAGGACGATCCCCGTGTGTCGAACCCGGCGGCCGGCGACCTCGGGCCGGAGGGCCTGATCTTCATCAAGGAGGACGACAGTCCGATCGGGAAGCCGCTCCTCGTGATCGGTAATGAGATCAGCGGAACGACCACCGTCCTTGCCATCGAGAAGGCGGAGTGAGCGACTGTTTTGCCCATTGCACGGCGTGCGGATCGGGGCTAGTCCAAGCGCCCATGGATATCCAAGTTGCAACTTTATGCGATGCCGCTGTCGACTACAACGGCAAGCTCTGCGTGATCGGCACGTTTGATCAAATTTTCGCGCGGCAGGTCCCGGTGGTGCATCCGTCCTGCGCGTTGGCGTTGCGGTTGTGCTTCAAGCCGGGGGACGAAGGACAGCACAAGCTGGGCATTTCGTTCGTCGACGAGGATGGTCAGCCGATCATCAGGCCATTGGAACCGGTGATGGAAGTGCGCCTGCCCCAGGAGAACATTTTCATCACCCGCAACATCGTGCTCAATCTCCAGGGGATTAAATTCGAGAAGGCGGGCACTCATGAAGTGCAGATCAGCATGGACGATCAGTTGCTTTGCTCGGTCCCGTTGCGCGTCGTGCTTGTCGATCCCGCTCAGCAAGGCGGAACAGGGCCGATGGCCTGAGCCGTCAGTGTGCGACAAAACCCGGTAGTGGCCGGCTGATGTCCGCCACCGCATCGCCGGGCGCGTTCCTAGCGGTATGATCGAGCGGTTTCGCCGCCGTGGCGGTGTCGGCCTCATCCAGGCGGCGCGTCCTCGTCGGCCGCGAGGCCGTGGCGGGCCGGAGCCGCCGGGAGTCTGGCGAAAGCGTGTGGTGAAATCGACAAGAAACACAATGCAGATCACGAGGTCGCAGGCATCGAACCAGCGTTCCTGGGCCGGCGTCAGGGGAAGCGCCGCCTCTGCCAGCATAAGCAGCAGCACGAAAACCGACAAGACCAGCGTCACGACTTGAAGAGGAGTCAACCGGTCAGGATCGGTGGCGCGAGCTCCTCAGGGGTCAGGTGAAGATGGAAACGCTCAAACAATGGGGATAGGAGGAAAGGATCAATGGGAGGATAGGAAGAATGAGAAAACAGGAGGAATAGGAAGCATGCCGAGAAGGGGGGGGGGAAGAAGGGAAAGGAATGAGTCAGGAGGCCTTGGAGCGGTGGGAGGGGTGTTTGAGTTCGGCGAAGACGAGGCGGCCGGCGGTGGTTTGCAGGGAACTGCTGACGATGACGGTGACGTTTTGTCCCATGAGCGAGGCGGCGTGGTTCACGACGATCATGGTGCCATCGGGAAGGTAGCCGACGGCTTGGTGGGGGTCTTTGCCTTCCTTGATGAGCATGAGGTCGACTTCATCACCGGGCATGACGGTGGGACGCATGGCCTTGGCGAGGTTATTCAGGTTCAGGACCGAGACGCCTTGGAGGGCGGCGACCCGGCCGAGGTTGGCGTCGTTGGTGAGCAGGCGGGCGCCCTGACTGCGGGCGAGGCGGACGAGTTTCATGTCGACCGGGCCTGTTTCGGCTTGATGTTCCTCGTGGATTTTCACCTCACTGAGCGGGTGGGCGCGGAGGTTTTCCAGGCATTCCAGGCCGCGGCGCCCGCGTTCGCGTTTGATGGGGTCCTGTGAATCGGCGAGCAGGTGGAGTTCATCGAGGACGAATCTGGGAACGACGAGCGAGGCCTTGAGGAAGCCGGTTTCGCAGATGGCGGGCAGGCGGCCATCGATGAGGATGTTGGTATCGATGAGGAGGCGTTGTTCCTCGACACCCTCTTGGCGAAACCGGACGTACGGGATGAGGAGGGCGAATTCCTCCCGATTGGAACGGAGAGCCAGCGTGATGCCGAGGAAGCCGAACGTGCAATAAACAGCGATCTGAAAGACCTGCTGGCGCTGGCGTTGGGCATCGATGTCCCCGGCCTGGAAGAGCGGGAGTTCGCTCAGTCCGATGCGGGTGATGAGCCAGCCGCAAAAGAGACCGATGAGGAGGCCGGCGGTCGCCGAAGAAAACACGCTGATAGTGAATCGATTGAGAATGATGTCGAGCAGGGCGACGAGCAAGCCGGCGCCGGCGCCGGCCAGGGCGCCCTGCCACCATTGCCCTTGAAATGCCGGGACGAGCGCCACGCCGAGGAGGCAGGCGAAGAGCACAAATCCGGCGCGGGCGAGGCGGAGGGTGTTGGTGGGTGACATTGGAGCGGGTAAACCTCGGGCATCATGCACGACGACGCCAGCGCCGCCAGCGTGCATCTGAGGTGGCCGCGGCGCACGCTGATTTTGGCCATTGCCCCGTTCTGGATTGGCATGAGCATGGTGACTGATGGGTTATCGCAAGGACCAGAGCGTCTGGCAGGAGACGCTGGAAGAACTCGAGCAGTACGCGGTCGAGGTGATTCTCGACCGGGCGCGCGGGCTCAAGGCGGCGGTGTTGCGGCTGGGGCTTTGGTGTCTATCCTTTGTTTTTCGTGGGCTGGTTTGGTTGCGCCACTTGCTTTACCGGACGCGATTTCTGCTGCGCGACCACCATCTTGGGACGCTCATCATCTGCGTGGGGAATCTGACGATGGGAGGCACCGGAAAAACGCCGGTCGTGGAAATGCTGGCGCGCGCCCTCCGCGACCGCGGCCGCCACGTGGCCATATTGAGTCGCGGCTACAAGAGCGCCCGCCCCAAGCGCCGGAAGTTCACGCTTCGTCAAAAATTGGGCGCGTGGTGGAACCACCGGCCGTTGCCCCGTCCGGGGCCGCGCGTGGTTTCCGATGGTCGGAGCGTGCTACTGGATTCGCGACTGGCGGGTGACGAACCTTTCATGCTGGCGAAAAACCTGCCGGGGGTTTCGGTGGTTGTGGACAAGGACCGGGTCAAAGCCGGGCTTCATGCTATTGGCGAACTGGGCGCGGACACGTTGCTGCTCGACGACGGATTTCAGTACCTGCGCCTCCGGCACCGATTGGATGTGGTCTTGGTTGACGCGACGCGTCCGTTTGGCAACGGCCATTTAATTCCACGGGGCACGCTGCGGGAGCCGCGTCGTCATCTGAAGCGAGCCAGTTACATCTTCATCACGCGGTGCGATGGATCGGACAACAGTGAACTCAAGGACCATCTGCGGCGTTATAATCGAGTGGCGGAAATCATCGAGTGCGCCCACCAACCGCGGTACCTGGTGAATGCGGTGACGCAGCAGAAGAAGCCGCTGGACCTGCTGCGGGGGAAATACGTAGGCGCGATCAGCGGGATCGCCGGGCCGGAAAGTTTCGAGGAGGGGCTTCGGGGGCTGGGGGCTCTGATTGACACGACCCGGCGATTCACCGACCACCATCGCTACACGGAGGATGAGGTCTACGGATTCATCGAGCACTGCGAGCGACGCGATTGTGACCTGATCGTGACCACGGAGAAGGATTATGTCCGCTTCCCGCGTCTTCCCTACACCGACTTGCCGGTTTTTTACCTGCGCATGCAAATCCAAATCCTGAGCGGACACGATGCCTGGGACCGCATGGTCGACCGCATCAGCATCGGCCGCCTCAACGCGCCCCGGGGGGCCGCCGGATTGGTGGCGACATCTTCTTGAACAAGCCGCATCCGCCGTGAGAAAAAGGGGAGTTCCACCCATGCCGTCACCAGCGAGACGACAACGTTCTCGTTGCCATGGCTGCCACGGCCCGCCACTCGCAGTGGAAGATTAACTTACAACTGTGCAGGAATTCGACATGAGGTACGGATTGACCGATTTCCCTTTTCGCTTTGTGAATGGCCGGGAATCGCGTAGAAACACTTGCCTCATTCATTCTTACACCCCCATGAATCCCTGCATCCTTGGTCTGTGCGCGTTGGTCGCCCTCACCCCGGCGGTCCGGGCTGAATTCGTCACTCTTTGGGAACTCGGTACGGACAACGGCAGTCAGTCTGATTTTACCCAGGAGTCAGGGGTCAATGACCCTCCTGGGTTCGTCTCGCTCCCCGACGAGGTGCCGCCGGGATTGGAAAACGACGGCAACTTTAATCTCGGAACCAAGGATGATGATTATTACTTTGCCGGTCTGTATCCCGACCCCATTGGGCAGGTCGATCAGGATGAGCCGTGGAAGGCGTTTGAGCGGGCACTGGTGCCGGGGGATGCAACCAACCGCCTTCACTTCAATCTCGACGCGGCGCAGGCCGTGGCAACCAACCGCCTGCGGTTTACGGTCGACACCTTTGCCTTGGGCGCGGTCGCCGGTATCACGAGCACGCACAATCTCGTCCTCCGCGTGAACGGCCAGGACATCCTGACGCGCGACGAGATTGTGGCTCCGGTGCTGCTGGAAGCGACGGTGAGCGCGGGTGCCGTCAACGCCGTGGCGGGTGAAAATGTCTTTGAAATCCATCGGTCTGACGGATCCGCCTCGTCGTGGATCCAATTCGATTACATTCGCGCCGAGGTGGACACGGATTTATGCGCGGACCCGCTGTGCCAATTCACGGCGTCCGCGACTCAAGTGGCGCCCGGGCAGGAAGTCACCCTGAATTGGATTGCCTCGACCACCTCGTCCCTCGTGCTCAATCCGGGCGCGATCAACGTGAACAGCCAGACCACCAACGGGCTGGGGTCGATCAAGCTGGTGCCCGATGGCACCACGACGTACGTGCTCACCGCGACGCGAGGCGCTTCGGTCCAGTCGATGGACGTAACGGTCACGGTGCCACTGATTCAAAGTTTCTTGTCGAACCGGGTCAGTCTGTCCCAAAACGAATCGGCCACTCTGTTTTGGCAGGCTGATCCCAAGGCGACTCTATCGATCGATCAGGGAGTGGGGGCGGTAAATGCCGTCACCGATCCGAGCGGGCGGGGTCGCATCAACGTGACGCCGGGCAACCAGGCACGGACTTACACGCTGACGGCCACGCGCGGGGCGGCGCCCGCGACCTCCACGGTGACACTCGGTTACGGCGAATTCGGCACTCTCTGGCGGCTTGGCGAGGATGACAACAGCCAGGCCGACTTCGTCCAGGAGATCGGAGGCACCACCGAGCCTCCCGGCAACCCGATTGCCCTCGACGACGATTATTATTTCCTCGGTGTTTACCCCGATCCGATCGGCGTCCTCTATGGGAGCGAGAACCCGGCGACCAATTTCGAGCGTGCCGTGACGGGCGGTGGCACGACGACGCGGGTTAATTTCACGCTGACCGAACCATCGCCCCCGGCCAACAGCCAATTGAAGCTTTCGGTCGATTTATTTGCCGGCGGCTGGTGGGATGCGGCGGCGGGGGCTGCCGGAGGAGGTTTCGGCACGCATGATGTTTCCCTCAGTGTCAATGGGATTGAAGTCTGGAGCGGATTTGACATCACCTCGGACACTCTGGCTCAGCCGACCTTCACCGCGGGCAGTGTCAATATGGGGGCTGGGGCCAACGTGCTTGAGATTGTCCGGACCGGCGGTCTGATCAATGACAATCAAGCCAACATCGGGTGGATTCAATTCGACTACTTGCTGGCCGAGATTAACACGAACACGGTCGCTCCGGCTACACCGCCCGTGATCACGGGCGTCACCCGCGATCCGGGAACCGGGGCGCTCACCCTCACCTGGACATCCCAAACCGGTCAGACTTTCCTCGTCGAGTCGTCCAACAACTTGGTGGTTTGGCCCGACTTGGCCAGTGGCTACCCCACCGGTGGCGCGACCGGCACCCGCACCAGCTACACCCATCAACCGGCGGCTGCGGACACCGTGCTTTACTACCGCGTGACGCGGCAGTAGGCGGAACGCAACGCTGGGTGGGGACGGGGTGCGATCAGGATGTTGATCTCTCCTGCGTCATTTCGCCTTGCGGATGAAGATATTGGCGAATTGTGTTTCGTAGGGCCCCTTCGTCGTTAATCCGATGGGGCCGGACGCCGGCGTGGAATCGGTGAGTGTCTCCTCCTTCAGCAGCTTGCCCGCCGAATCGTAGAGTTGTACACTCTGGTCCTGCACTTTGACCACGCGCCGTTGCCACGAGCCGATGGGGCCGACGATCACCACGGGCGGGGCATCCGGCGAGCGCAGGCGCAGATGGGGGGCAAAAGCCGACTTGCCCGCCTCCTCCGGCAGCTTCGAGTCGATCATGAGTTCGAAGTCACCGAACGACTCCTCCGTCCACAGGGTAGGCACAAACTGCTCCTTGGATCCCTGGAGCACCCAGTCGGCCGCGGTCCAGGCCGGCCCTTTCCGCGGCGGATCGGCCACGGGGCCCCCGCCCACTTCCTTCCACCCTCGCAGGTCGACGCCGTTGTAGAGCGGGCGCCAGCCCTCTTCGACGGGAGCGGATTCCTCCGGTGTGGCGCCGGTGCTTGGAAGTTCCTTAATTCGCAGGTGGCGCCATTCGGTCGGCGATCCCTCGCTTTCCAGGCCGAGGTACCCTTGGCGCCAGTGGCACTTGTCGCCATCCGAAACCTCCTTGCCGTTCACCGAGAGGCGGATGGATCCGTGGTGGGCGACAATGCGATAGTGGTTCCATTCCGGGGACGGCGTGCTGCGGAACTCGATCGGAAAGCACCGGCTCTTGTCGCCCTGGTGCGTCTGCGGGCGCATGGGCGTCATAGTGGCGCCGTGGATGGGAAAGATGTCGCCGTGCGTGGTGAACCAGACGTTCTGCTCCTTCCCGCCGTAGGCGTTGTCGAGAACTTGAACCTCGATCGCGCGCAGGAATGGCTGCCCCACCGCCGGCAGCGCCGAGGCCCAGACAAAGATGCCCGCGTTTCCGGATGGCTTCAGGTGCCGCCACTCGAGCTCGAGTTCGAAATTTTCGTATTGCTTGGTGGTGCGCAGCGCGGCGATGGGCCGCCCGGTGCACGAGATGACGCCGTCCTTGATACTCCACGTTTCCGGCGCGCCATTCACGTTCACCCAGCCCTCGAGGTCGTTCGGGTTGAATAGCGGCTTCCATCCATCCGCCTCGGCGGCACCCAGGCAGCCGGAAAAAAACCATCCGCCCAAGACTACGACAGCGTGAAGACCCCATTTCATGGAGGCAGTGTGAACCATCCTGAGGCGGCACGCACTGGAAATGCATCACGATTTCGATGACGCTTCGGGCTGGAGGTGGGACGAGACCTCCATGGCTCGTAGGGGGTACGGGTGTCCCGAGCCAGGCGCGGTCTCAACTTTTCGAGGACTTTCCGGGGAAAAAAGCACGGTCGTTTGTGGCACAAGCCCATCCCCCCGCGCGGTAACCGGATCAGGAGATGTGAACTCTGGGGTAACAGACGTCCTCACCGTCTACGCGCCCTGAGGTCGCGTCCCACCTCCAGGGCTGATTCCGACTGGCTGGATTGGAGAGTGATTCTGGAGACGAAGCAGCATGAATCATAGATCCTATCCATGAGCGTTGGCTTCAGGCCATGCCTTCAAACTTTGGCGGCGGCGGGGGGCGGAGACGTGCTGGACTCGGCCTTGGGAGCGGCGGGTGGTGCGACGGGTTTGGGACGGACCTTCCAAAACCGCCGCTGCGCGGCGGGCCAGTCGGCGAGCACGGCCCGGGCCTTGGCGCTTTCGGTAGCATCGAGGTGATTGTAGACTAATTCCTTCAGCAGGTTGACGTCAGCGGACTCCTCGACCGGCACGAGTTCGATCATCTCGAGATTGGCGAGCTTGGGGAAATGGCCGGCCTCGTCGAGCACGTAAGCCACACCACCGGACATACCGGCGCCAAAGTTTTTCCCCGTGGGCCCAAGGATGACCACGAGACCATTGGTCATGTACTCGCAGCCGTGATCGCCAACGCCTTCCACCACGGCCGTGGCACCCGAGTTGCGCACGCCAAAGCGCTCGCCGGCGCGGCCGCTGGCGAAGAGGTGGCCGCCGGTGGCGCCGTACAGGCAGGTATTTCCCAAGATGCTGTTCTCGGACGGCACGAAGCCGGTCTTGGCCGGGGGCCGGACGACGATGCAGCCGCCGGACATTCCTTTGCCGACGTAATCGTTGGCTTCGCCGGTCAGGCGGAGCGAAATGCCGCCGCAGAGGAACGTACCAAAGCTCTGGCCGGCGCTGCCTTCGAGGTCGAGGGTGATCGTTCCATCGGGCAGGCCGTGGTCCCCGTGGAGAAAGGCCACTTCGCCACTGAGTTTGGTGCCGATGTTGCGGTGGGTGTTCTGGACGTCGAACGCGAGCCGGACCGGCATCTTGTCGCGAATGGCGTCCTTGGCGCGCTGGATGATCTTGTCGTCCAGCGGGTGATCGTGCAGCCCGTCGTTGCGGTTTTCCAGGCAGTAGCGCGGGAGGTCCAAGTCCTTCGCTTCCGCCACATCGTGGAGGAGCGGGGAAAGGTCGAGGTAGTTTGCCTTCGGATGTCCCGGCACTGAGCGTTGCCTGAGGTATTCCGGTCGGCCGATAATGTCCTCGAGCTTCCGCACGCCGAGGGCGGCGAGGTGGTGGCGCACCTCATCGGCCACGGCATTGAAGAAGTTGATGACGTGCTGCTTTTTCCCCTTGAATTTCGCGCGCAGATCATCGCGCTGGGTGGCCACGCCGACTGGGCACGTGTTGAGGTGGCACTGGCGCACATACACGCAGCCGAGTGCAATCAAGGCAATGGTGCCGAAGTTGTATTCCTCGGCGCCCAGAATGGCGGCATGCACGATGTCCAGTCCCGTCCGCAGACCGCCGTCCGTGCGCAACGTCACGCGGCTCCGCAAATTGTTGAGCATGAGGACTTGTTGCGTTTCGGCGAGACCGAGTTCCCAGGGCAGGCCGGCATGCTTGATCGACGAAATCGGGGAGGCCCCGGTTCCGCCCTCGTGACCCGAGATGAGAATGATGTCCGCATTCGCTTTGGCCACGCCGGCCGCGATTGTCCCGACGCCGGTTTCCGCGACGAGTTTCACACAAATGCGCGCGCGCGGGTTCACCTCCTTGAGATCGTGGATCAGCTGGGCCAGATCCTCGATGGAATAGATGTCGTGATGCGGCGGCGGGGAGATAAGCTGCACTCCGGGTTGTGTGCGCCGGAGCCGCGCGATGAGGGCATTCACTTTGTGGCCCGGAAGCTGGCCACCCTCGCCCGGCTTCGCCCCTTGGGCCATCTTGATCTCGATTTCCTCGGCGCTGGCGAGGTACTCGGCTGTCACGCCAAACCGGCCTGAGGCCACCTGCTTGATCTTCGAGTTGAGCCATGACCCGTCCGGCCGATGCTTGAAGCGCACCGGGTCTTCACCTCCCTCGCCGGAATTCGATTTTCCGCCGATCTCGTTCATGGCTTCGGCCAAAGTCTCGTGCGCCTCGGGAGAAATCGCGCCCAACGACATGGCGGCCGTGGTGAACCGGACTCGGATATCCTCGATCGGTTCGACCTCGTCCAGCTGGATGGGGCGGCCCAACTTCTCCGGATTGAACTCAAACAAGTCGTGCAGCGCGATCGGCTGCACGCTCTTGATTTCGTTGACGTATGCCTCGTACTTCGCGGGGTCGTTGTCGCGCACGAAGGTGTGGAAGTTCTTGATCGTCTGCCCATGCAGCGCGTGTTTTTCCCCCTCTCGCCGGAAGCGGAAGAATCCGGGATCGCCCAGCTTCACTTCCTGGGGCACGGCCGCTCCGTACCCGGCTTGGTGGCGCGCCAGCGATTCCGCCGCAATTTGAGTAAATCCAACGCCTTCGATTTGGCAGGGCGTTCCGGTGAAGGCAAACTCCGTGAGTTCGCTGCTCAACCCGACCGCCTCGAAGATCTGGGCGCCCTGGTAGCTCTGCAGGCATGAAATGCCCATCTTGGACATGATCTTGAGCACACCTTTTTCCAGGGCCGCGCGATATTTGCGCAGCGCCTCGTCCAGCGGCTTGCCACCGAAAATTTTTCCGCCCACATCTTTGTGAACCAGTTCGCGCACCGTCTCGGCGCCCAGGTACGGGCAGACCGCTTGCGCCCCGTAGCCGAAGAGGCAGCAGACTTGGTGCACGTCGCGCGCCTCCCCGGTATCCACCACAATCGACAGCCGCAGTCGCTTGGCCCGCCGAACCAGGTCGTGATGCACCGCCCCGGTCGCCAGCAGGGCCGGAACAGGGACGCGCGAATGGTCCAGTGCCCGGTCAGACAAAATCAGGATCCGAATGCCTTCGTCCACCGCCCGCTCCGCCTCGGCGCACAGTCGACGCACCGCCTTTTCCAGGCCCGCTGCGCCTTCGCTGACCGGCCAAGTGGCGTCGAGCGTGCGGGTCGGGAAATCCGCACCGATCGACTTCAGTTTCTCGAGCTCGTGATCGAAGAGAAATGGGGTGTCGAGCCAGACGACTTTTGCGTGCTCGGGCGATTCGGCGAGGAAGTTGCGGTACCAGCCGAGGGCGACGCCGAGCGACATGACCAGGCGCTCGCGAATCGGATCGATGGGCGGATTGGTGACCTGCGCAAAGAGCTGTTTGAAATAGGTATACAGCACGCGCGGCTGCACGCTGAGCACCGAGAGCGCGGCGTCGTCGCCCATGCTGTAGGTCCCCTCCATGCCGTCCTTGATCATGGGGGTAAAGACCATGTTCAGCTCCTCGTCCGTGTAGCCAAACGCCGCCTGCTTTTGCGACAGACCAAGGATGTCAAGATCCTCCGTCGGCACGGGCAGGGCGGTCCCCGCGAGCTTCGAAAACTCGATCCGATGCCGGGAAATCCAATCCGCGTAGGGATGCCGAGCCGCCAAGGACTCTTTGATTTCGTCGTTGAGCCGGACCGTCTGGGCCATCGTGTCGACGACCATGCATTCGCCTGGGGCCAGCCGGCCTTTTTGGACGACGTCCTCGTCGTCCAGTGGCACCAAGCCGACTTCGGACCCGGCGGCAATCAGCCCATCGCGGGTGATTTTGAAGCGGGACGGGCGCAGGCCGTTCCGATCGAGCGCCGCACAAATCGTGCGGCCATCCGAGCAGACGAGCGCCGCCGGTCCGTCCCACGGCTCGGCAAAGCTCTCCTGATACCGATAGAACGCCTTTTCCGCGTCGCTGGTAAAGGGGTCAATGCCATAAGCGGGAGGAACGAGCAGTGCCAGCGCCTGCTCGGGCGAGCGCCCGGACAAGACGAGCAGCTCCAGCGCGGCATTCAGGCTCGCCGAATCCGATTCGCGCGGGTCGCAGACCGGGGCGAGGTGGGCGACATCGGCGCCCCAGAGTGGACTTTCGAAATCCGTTTCGCGCGAGCGCATCCAATTCCGGTTTCCCTTCACTGTGTTGATCTCGCCATTGTGGCAGAGCATCGAAAACGGATGCGCGAGCGGCCAGGTCGGAAAGGTATTGGTGCTAAACCGCTGATGGAACAAACAGATCCCGGTCTCGTAGTCCGGATTCTGCAGGTCCTCATAGAACCGGGCCAAGGCGGTCGGCAGGCAGAGGGCTTTGTAAACGATGCTGCGGTGCGAACACGAGGCGATGTAAACCGGTTCCTCACTGATCCCTGCTTCGACGCAGCGCCGGACAATCAGCTTGCGCGTCAAATAAAGCGCCCGCTCGTACGCATCGCCGTCCATCCCAACCGGCCGCGCCAGCAGCATCTGCCGTATCGTCGGCCTCATCAGCCGCGCCTTGTCACCCAACTCGTCCTTATTCTGCGGCGGCACCCGCCACCCAAGCACCGTCAGCCCGCGCTCCCGCGCCGTCTCCACCGCAATCTGCTTGGCCCGCTTCCGATGCCCCACGTCCCGCCGCGGCAAAAACATCATCGCCACCCCCAAATCGTCCGGACCATCAGCCAACTCGATTCCCTTCTCCCGCAGCCACGGCCCAAATATTTTGTGCGGAATCTGCGTCAAGACCCCCGCTCCATCCCCCGTCTTCCGGTCCGCATCTACCGCCCCACGGTGCGTCACCCGACACACCGACTGAAGACCATATTGTAAAATACGATGCGACTTCTCCCCTTTAAACGACGCCACGAAGCCCACACCGCAGGCATCCCGCTCCAATTCTGGACGATGCAGCGAACCAAGCGAGGTCGTCGGAGTGCTGTGGCTGGTAATCATAGGTGCTCTCAGTAAATCTGGATCGCCCTCCCGGAGCAATTGCAATGCCGAGCCCTGTCCCGAAAAGGGGATTTAACCATAGACGCCCCTCCGGCTCCGTGCAATCGACAGTTCATGCGGTCGACGGTCAGCGGTCGGAGGGCGGCGGAAGGGGGGGGGGTGTTCACTATTCGATACTCAAAGGGGGCGGGCGGGGCACGATCGAGAGTGAGCGCCGCTGGCGATAAACAGGATGAGCGATTCGGAAAGGGGGCAGGTTGGTAGCGGAGCGGATTTTTCGAGGACGATCCCAAGCATCCTGAAAAGGTCTTTTCCGCCCACACGATTATTCGTCCGCTTCAGCCATCCATCCTCTGCGATACTTGTCCTCGTCCTCGTCCTCGTCCTCGTCCTCGACTTGACGTGTGCGATCCGCGTGCACCAAGCACTCGAAAAACCTGCCCTGACTCGACAGCATTGGTGGATAGGGGTACGACGGCCACAGGGCCACCGGCCCGACACCATGCCTGCCCGTACCAAGGGCCCGGGCCTGGAGTTTGGGCATTTCGCCTGTTCCGTGAGACGTGGAACGACTCTGTGAAAAGGGCTCCCAGCCATGCGTGGCACCCGATCGCGACACCCTCCTGAAGCGGGAACGTCGGTCTCTGGTTGGGCGGGACGCGCCGCCCTACCCGAGAACCCATCGCTTCGCTCAAACACCTCCGTGCCTGACGAGACACGCTTTTGGCAACTCCATAAGAAATGTAGTTTGAGCGAGGGATCGGGCGGGCCTTCGGCCCTTGATGGATCTTGGGTGGCTGGCCTGGACCGTTGGCCCAGGCCGGTATATTGATGGAGCGGGGCTTTGTCCCGTTGGTGGTGACTGCTGCCATCTGGCCGGGAACCGGCGTGCCAAAAAGGGCGTAGTGTGTGGCATGACTGTTCCTTTGAGCGGTTAATACCGGACGCACAACATGGGGATGCGGGGGCAATTTTCGCCTCCGCTGGGGAATCGCTTGATATTCCGTGCTTCCCGTGGGTAAAATGATGACCCAATGTCATCCGATCCCGAAGGGCTGCACGAGCGAGCACGTCAAGCTGACAAAATCGTCAAAAATCCAGCGCGGTACAAAATCTGCGAAGGATGCGATTCGATTGTGGTCGCGTCGTCCGTGACCTGCGTTTCCTGTCACAGCTACCGATTTGAAGACAACCCTGAGGCGGTGGCGGCGCAGGCGCGCCGATTGGCTCAGCGCGAGCGTCAGTCAGTGCTGGCCAGTGACTTCGAATAATCCTTGCCATTTCGCCACAGCGGCTGCCGCCACTTTCCTTTCCTCTGGGACCGGGCTTCCGTGAGGTCGCCTCGGGCTATCCCTGGCTCCGCGAATCGCCTATTTTCCTTCTTGCAAATTCGGGGGCGGCGTGAATTATAGGGCAGCAGGCTCTTAATTTCTCTTAGATATAAGAGTTGCTAGAAAGCATCATCACCTAAATAAACAACAACATCACCATGAACAAGACCCACTTGCTCTCGCTCGTTGCAGGCGGCGCGGTTCTGGGGACGGCATTTGCCGGCACCAGCGCGCCCGCCAAAGGACCCGTCGCTCCGCCTCCAGTGGTGGAAGAGAGCTCCATGATCACCGGCAGCGTGACTCTCGGCTACGACACCGACTATGTGTACCGCGGATTCGAAGTGCTGTCGGCCGACGGCGATGAAGCGGACCAGCTGGTCTGGGGCGCTCTCGATCTGAATGCGGCGCTGACCGACAAGCTGTCGCTCAACTTCAACACTTGGTATGCGAGTTCCGCGAGCGCCAACTACGACGAGTTGGACGTGTACACACGGCTGACCTACGACTTTGGTCCGATCTCGGTGGGACCGAGCTTCAAGTGGTATCACTACCCGCACTATCCGTCCTCGATTGACAACCAATACGAAGTCGGCCTTGAGCTCTTCGCCTCCCCGGTGGAAAACCTGAACTTGAGCACGGGCGCGTTTTACGAGTTCGAAGCGGAGCAATGGTACTTCCAGTTTGATGCCAACTACACGATCAAAGTGGCGGAATCGTTCAGTCTGGTGCCAGGCGCGACGGTTTCGTACATCGACGTCGACAGCGCTGATTTCGCGCTCGACCTGAGCGACTTCCATCACGTCACGCTCTACCTGAAGGCCCCGATCCAACTCGCCAAGAACGTGGTTCTGACCCCGTATATCGCCGGCAACTTCCCGCTCAGCGACATTGATGAGGTCCAGGACGACATCGTCTACGGCGGCGCTTCGCTGTCGGTGAGCTTCTAAGCCTGTCGCTTTCGACATTTCGAAAAACCTTCCGGCCGGTGGGCTGGAAGGTTTTTTTTTGCTGGCGACCCGATCGGAGTCACGCGAGGGGGAGGGGATTGGATCATGTGGGTTGTCAAGGTACTGATCGACGGGCCGCGCGAGTTGATTTTCGACTACGCGTTGCCCGGTGAACTGATGTCGGCCATTCGGGCGGGGAGTCGTGTGCGCGTGCCGCTGGGATCGCGTCAGGCGACGGGCACGGTCACTGACGTGCGCGCGGCCGGACCGGACGATTCGGCGCGGAAATTGGCGTTAAAGCCGGTTTTAAGTTTGATTTCCGGGCAGGCGGGAGTGCCACGAGCCCTGCTTCGGTTGGCGACTTGGCTGGCGGAGTATTACGTGGCGCCGTTGGAGCAAGTGATGCGCAGCTTACTGCCAGTGGCCGTGCGCACCGAGGAAACCGGCTTCAAGCGTCGGAAAATGGTGCGGTTGGCCGAGCCATGGACGGCCGAGTTGGATCGAGCGGCGGCGGCCCTCGAGGACCGAGCTCCGCGGCAGGCGGAGGCGCTCGCCCGATTGCGGGGTGCCGCCGGCCAAGGCGGGCTCTGTCCATTGGCGGATTTTTCGGCGGGTGCGATCCAGGCGTTGGCGGCCAAGGGACTGGTCGCGGTGGTGGATGAAACGATCGCGCGTGATCCGTTGGCCGAGGAGGGGGTCGATCGCATGCCAAGCCAACCGTTGGCGATCAACGCCATGCAGGCGGAGGCGGTCGCCGCGGTGGTCGCCTCGATCGACGATCCCCGGGGCAGTCGGCCGATGCTCTTGAGCGGGGTGACCGGCAGTGGCAAGACCGAAGTGTATCTGCAGGCGGCCCACCACGCGCTCGAGCGAGGGCGGTCGGTATTGGTTCTCGTACCGGAGATTTCCCTCACCCCTCAGACGGTCGAGCGGTTTCGCAATCGCTTCAGTGGAACGACCGCCGGTCTGGCCGTTTTGCACAGCCATCTCGGCGCCGGCGAACGCCACGACGAATGGCACCGCATCGCGTCCAGCGGCGCCCGCATTGTCATCGGCGCTCGCAGCGCCGTCTTCGCGCCCCTGGAAAACCTCGGCCTCATCGTGGTGGACGAGGAGCACGAAGCCAGTTACAAACAGGACACGGTCCCGCGCTACCATGGCCGCGATGTGGCCGTCATGCGCGCCCACTTGGAAGAATGCGCCGTTATCCTCGGCAGCGCCACTCCCAGCCTGGAAAGCTGGCGCAACGCCCAGACCGGGAAATACCAGCTGCTTTCCCTGCCTCATCGGATCGACGACCGGCGCCTCCCGCTCGTACGCGTGATCGACATGCGGGTGGAGAAGCCTCCGGTCAAAGGGGCACCCCATATTCTCTCCGAGCCGCTACGCATTGCAATCGACGCCCGCCTCCAACGCTCCGAACAGGTTATCCTATTCCTGAACCGCCGCGGGTACGCGGGCTCCGTGCAGTGTCCCGCTTGCGGCCACGTCGTCCACTGCCCTCACTGCAGCGTCTCGCTCGTGTACCATAAAACCGAAGATAAGCTGATCTGCCACCTCTGCGGTCATCGCCACCTCACACTCCGGTCGTGCCCCGCGTGCCATGAGCCCGCCATCCGCCTCGCGGGGTACGGCACGCAGCGCGTCGAAGAAACCCTCCATCGTGTCTTTCCCGCGGCGCGATGCGCCCGCGTCGACACCGACACCATGGGGCGCAAAAACGAACTGCGCGACACGCTGGCCGCCTTCCAGTCCCGTCGGCTGGACATCCTCATTGGAACGCAAATGATCGCCAAAGGACTCGACTTTCCCGGGGTCACGCTCGTGGGGGTGCTGTACGCCGATCTCGGCTTGCACTTGCCGGATTTCCGCGCGGGCGAACGGACATTCCAACTGCTGACGCAGGTGGCGGGACGGGCGGGGCGGGGTGACGTCGCTGGCGAGGTCATCATTCAATCATACGCTCCTCACCACTCGGCCATTCAGTTTGCGCGGCATGCCGACTTCATGGGTTTTGCCGACCAGGAACTCGAGATGCGCCGCGTGTTTGGCTTTCCTCCCTTCGGCCATCTCCTGCTGCTCACTTCCCGATCCGAAAACGACGCGTTGGCCCGCTCCACCTTGGAATCGTTGCATCTCCGGCTCAGTCAAGCGTCTCCCCCCGGCGTGACCGTTCACCAGCCGGCCCCATCTCCACTCCAGCGCGCCGAAAAACATTACCGCCACCAATTGATGCTCCAGGCAGCCTCAAGCAAACGACTCACGACCCACCTCCGTGCCGTCCTGGCCACCATGGCCATCCCCAAAGGCGTCTATCTCGCCATCGATGTCGATCCCTATTCGCTGGCGTGACGCCGCCCTCGGCGCGGACGCTCAGGCGCTGCCGGGGGAGGGGAGGGAGAATGGGAGGAATGGGAGGAATGGGGTTCCTCGGCCCCGGCGGGGATGGGTGATTCTTCATGCTTCACATTACTCCCATCAGTCCCATTCCCATTCCCCTCATCTTCAGCCAGTTGGCTTGCCATTTCTGCGAGAGCGGTGTCTTCTCCATCCGGCGTCAAGCGTGCCGGGGCGGCGTCTGGATCGGCCGGTTTGCTTGGCTCGGTTGTCGCGAGCTCTTCAGGAACTTTTTGGACACCGGGGGGCTCAGGTGGTGGCAGCACGGCGGCTGGCGGGAGATTGGCATCGGGGGCCGGTGGGTGCACGGGTGGCGGCAAGAGTCCCGCGATCAGGCAGGCGCCGGCCCACAAGGCCAGCGGAGGAATGGGCGGCACCCACCATTGGCGCCACACGAACGCCAAGGCCATCGATAGCCCCAGCGCGACGCTACCACCCATCATGAAAACGGCGACCCATTGCCGGGGCACGGCCAGCAGCGCGGCTCCCAGCACCACCACGCCGGCCCAACCCGCCCATTGCCAGGCAACCGCGGGCTCGCGCAAGTGAAATCCGGTGAGCGCGGCGGCCAACGACTGGGCGATCACCTCGGCTTCCGTCCAATGCTGATCCGGTGAATGGCCTACGGCGAAGCGCGGGGTGGATTCACCGGTTTCGCCGACCACGACGAGCGCGCCTTCCAGTGCTTGCAGCGCCGCCAACTCGGCCGGGCGTTCCGCCATAAGACTGGCATCGCGTTCAAGATCGACCATCAGCGCCCCCGCATCAAGACGACGCAGCGGTGGCGCCAGCCGGGTCGACACGCGCTGCCGGCCTGACCGGTCGACCGGGACTTCCAGGCCCGATGCCACGACCAGCCGCCGGCCGAGCTGTATCCCCACTGCTTGCGGCGGTGTGGCGTGCCAGGAAAGCAGCGCCTGGAGCACCAATGAGGGAAAGAGCTCGTTACCACGGCGGGCCACCAGCGGCACCCGCACGCTGCCCGCCTCGGCCACCACGCCGTCGCCAAATTCGATGCGCGTGAACCCGAGCGCTTTGCCGCCGCGCAGCTCGTCGATGGGCCACTGCCCCGGACCGGAAAATTCCGGCACCTCGGCCAGCGGCCCTGAAGCGTCCGTCAGCCGGGACAAGGGCAACACGGTAGCCGGGTCCCCGACCGCTCCGTCGGTGGCGCGCTGCAAGCTGCAGGCGAATACACCGCGCGGCAGCAAGGCGATTCGCTCGGCCAATGTGGCTGAATCCAGCGCCTCGACACCAGGCCACGCCAACAGTGGCTGGACCACGACTTCGCGAGGCTCGCGGCGCACCAGGTTTTCGAAAACCAGCGCATAATCCAGCGGTGCGGGCGGCCATGATTCAAATGGCAGATCTCCCTGGCGCAGCTCGATGAGCACCACGGGCGCGATGGCGGGTGATTGTCCCCCGAAAACCCGCTGCAATTCGTCCACCGCCCATCGTTCCCAGCGGTCGAACGTCCCCCGCCGTTGCTCACGCTCCAGGACAAATCCCAAGCCGCCGCACACCAGAAGCAGAATGGCAAGTCGGCGCATCATAGAGATCGGTCGGACGCGAGCGGTGGCGGCCAAGACCTCATTCTTGCACTGATCGCGCCAGCTCCTCGCATTTACGAATGTCCAGTTTCCCGCTGGCCAGCACCGGGATTTCGGATACGCGGAGCAAGCGTTTGGGAATCCACAGCGCCGGCACGCCGCGGTCGAGCAACGCATAGCGCAGCTGAATGATCTCCTGCTTGATCGTCTCGCCCGCCACGGTCGACAAGAGTACCAGCGCCTCCCCCTTGTCCGGGTCCGGCACGCCGACCACGGCGATCTTGCGTTCGTCTTCGCCCTCCAACCCCAAGGCGCGATTGATGTGTTCCTCGACCGATTCGTGCGGGACCATTTCCCCACCGATTTTCGAGAACCGGGAAAGCCGGCCCTCAATAAAGAGGAATCCGTCCTCGTCGAGCCGCCCGAGGTCGCCCGTGCGCAGCCAGCCGTCTTGCAGCACGTCCTCGGTACGCCTCGGCTGGTTCAAGTACCCGGGAAACACATTGGCTCCTTTGAACCAGATGATCCCCGGCTGTTCGAGTCCCAGAGAGTGCCCAGTCACGGGATCGGTGATGCGAATGGCCATGCCCGTCAGCAATTGGCCGACTGAGCCCGGGCGGTGGCTCGGCATCACCGCGCGGCCGTCCGCTGGAGTTGGAAGCGCCGGCAAATTGACGTTGCTGGCCGGGGAAGTTTCCGTCAGCCCATATCCCTCCATGACTTCTTTTCCGAACGTCTCACGAAACGCCATGGCCAGGCTCGGCGGCAGTTTTTCCGCTCCGGTCACAATGAGTCGGAGCGAGGCCAGTTGCTCTGGTTTCGCTTTGCGCAGGTATCCGCGCAGGAAGGTCGGGGTTGTCAGGAGCAGCGAAATCCGGTGCTTCTCGATCAAGGCGGCCAGTTTCGGCACTTCCATCGGCGACGGAAACGTCACCAGCCCAATGCCATCGAGCAGCACCCACCACAAAGTGACCGTGCACCCGAAGCTGTGAAAAAGCGGCAGGCACCCGAGTACTGTGTCGTCCGGGCCCAGGTTGATGCGCAGGCTGAACTGCGTCACATTCGCCAGCAAATTGCGGTGGCTGAGCACGACACCTTTGGGCTCCCCCGAGCTTCCGCTCGTAAACAAAAGCGCCGCCTCCGCATCTCCACCCTCGCGGGGCAGCCCAAGCAGCGAGGCCAGTGCCGAGGCCGGCAGCAGCTTCGCCAGAATCCCCCACTTGATCGCCGACGACTTCAGCTCCGGCATGACGCGCTCGATCAACACCAGCTGGCGCATCGGCAGCCAGGGGAATTCCTGCATCTTTCGCACCACCAGATCCACCGTCAAAATCCTGTCGATCCCACTTTGCCTCATCGCACTTTCAATCGCCGCCTTGCCTGCCGTGAAATTCAGGTTCACCGGCACCTTGCCCGCCAGCACCACCGCCAGATTGGCGATCAATCCGGCCCGGCCCGGCGGCAGCACAATCCCAACCCGCGGACACGTGGTCTCATTCCGCAGGTGACGGCTCAAGGCCAGCGCTGCCGCCAGTACTTTGTCGTAGGTCAGTTCACTTCCATCCACGCCGTCGCGGACACGCTGGCGCGCCCCGCATCGCTTGATGCCCCGCAGCAACGCCCGCCCCAGATGACCGCGGAACGTCGGCCGACTCGAAAACGCCTCCTCCCCAGCCCGCAGTAGCCCGTCCAGCAACGCCATCACCGACAGCGGACCCGGTCGCAGCACCGTCCCCACCACCATCACCGACGCCGCCAACGACGCCCCCGCCTCAAACCGCAGGCTGCCGGCCGCCGGGCGGTCGACTGCCACAGGCACCACTGGCAACTGCAACTCGACCAACGCCTGCATCACCGACCTCGGAAGATCCCACAACGTGCCCGGCCAAGCCTCGACGGTCGGGGGCATAAAAACCCCAAACCCCCGGGCCTCGACGGCCTGGCGCACTCGGTCGACGGCTCCGTCCGCCAATTCCGCCGCGCTGAATCGAACCACAGGCCGGCCGGAGAGCGACCTCTCGAGTTCCGCCGCCTCCGCTTCGTTCAGGCGCATCGGCACGATAATCCCCCCCTCGGAGGGAAATCTCTCGGAATAGAGAACCTGCAGGCCTTTCATGATTGGATTGAGCGCTCGCACCACCCGGGGCTCGCCGGGGAAGGCGGATCATGAGCGTGACGCCCGCCGCTTGCAAGGCGAAGCGAAAATCCGAGGCGCGCCGCGCGATCATGCGCATGGTGCCGGTTCGCGGTCGCCTCCCATCCCGCACCAGGACCGCTTTCGATTCACTCCATCCACCCGCCATGCCGCTCTGGGACCTCGCCAATCCGCAGCTCAAAAACCTTATCGCTTACGAACCGGGCAAGCCGATCGACGAAGTCGCCCGCGAACTCGGTCTCGATCCGGCTGCCATCGTTAAGCTCGCATCCAACGAAAACCCGCTCGGCCCGTCCCCGAAAGCCAAGGCCGCCATGATTGCCGCGCTCGACCAGGGGCACATTTACCCGGACGGCGGCGGCTACCGCCTGCGCTCGGCCATCGCCGAAAAATTCGGCCTCGGCATGAAAAACGTCATCCTCGGGAACGGGAGCAACGAGATCATCGAGTTTATCGGCCACGCCTTTCTGCGGCCGGGTGACGAGGTCATCACCGCGCAGCACGCCTTTGTCGTCTACAAGCTCATGGCCACGCTCTTCGGCGCCACCACCGTCGAAGTGCCCGATCCCGGATTTCAGCACGACCTGGAGGCGATGGCCGCCGCCGTCACCCCGCGCACCAAGGAAATCTTTGTCGCCAATCCAAACAACCCGACCGGCACCCTGGTCGGGCAGGAGGCCCTCGACCGCTTCATCGACGCCGTCCCCGAGCGCGTCATCGTCGTCTTCGACGAAGCGTACTATGAATTTCTCGAAGACCCGGTGGACGTGCTCAAATATGTCCGGGAAGGGCGGCCCAATGTGGTTGTGCTGCGCACTTTCTCCAAGATCCAGGGATTGGCCGCGCTGCGCGTCGGGTACGGTCTGGGGGGGGAGGAGGTGATCTCGATTCTCCAAAAAACGCGACAGCCGTTCAACGTCAATGCCATCGCCCAAGCAGGCGCGCTGGCCGGCCTCCAGGACGACGCGCACCAGGAGCGGACACGCCGCCTCACGTGGCAAGGTCGCGATTACCTCCAGGGCGTCTTCACCGAGATGGGTCTCGAATTTGTGCCGACTTTCGCGAATTTCATTCTTGTGCGCGTCGGCGACGGCACTGCGTTGTTCCGCGGAATGTTGCGCCAGGGCGTGATCGTGCGCGACATGGCCAGTTACCAACTGCCCGAGTGGATCCGCGTCAGCATCGGCACCGAGGCCGAGAACGAGCGGTTTGTGCGGGCCCTCCGCGATTGCCTCGAACGCTAACGCTCACGGCTCCAGGGCGACCAAGGCGTGGTCACCCGGAAACCCCGGCACCGGATACCGCCCGATGCCGTGCCACGTGATGCCCGGCAATCGGCGGCTTGCCGCCTCGCTGCACAGGAACGTCCTCTCCAACGCGCCCGCGATCTTTTCCAGGCGGAAAAGAAAATTCACGTCCGATCCGGAAAGGCTTTCCTCTCCCATCGTCGGCGCCCCGCCCATGGTCACGTCGCCAAAATGCAGCACGTACCGCACCGGCACCCCGGTTTCCGCCCTCTCCATCATCCGCTGCAGCACCTCGAACACTTTCGCGCCTTGTCCGGGCATGTCCCGCCAGTACGCGAAAAACCCGTCACCTAAGTATTTGTTCACCGCTCCGCCACTTCCCTCGATCAACTGCGTGCTGCTCGACAGCCAGGAACCAATCGTCAGCGCCAGTTGCTCGGCTGGCAGCCGATGCGCCAGATCGCTCGATCCCACGATGTCCGCCAAGACCAGCCAGCACGGTTGAGTCCGCACCTGAATCACCGTCTGGTCAGTCGGCTCCATGAACCGCGGCCGCCCCGCCCCCTGCGGATGCCGGAAATAGAACGACGTCCCGACTATCGAAACGCGGTCGCCATCGGCCAGGTGGGTGGGTTGGTGAATTCGTTTGTCGTTCACGTACGTCCCATTGCTGCTCCCCTGGTCGACCAGCCAATACTCGTCGTCTCCCTGGCAATGGATGAACGCATGCCGCCGGCTCGCTCGTTCGTCGGGAATTACGACATGACATGTCGAGGAGCGGCCGAGATTACAGGTTCCCTCGATGGGAACCTCGCGGCCATCGGGGGTGTGGAGCCAAGCGGTTGTCAGTTGAGATGCCATCAGCGCGATTCGCGGTCTTGCAGCGGCATCATGGATCAATCACACGCCATGACAATACCAAGTGCAGCCCGTTCCACCGTGGCCAAGCGCGGATCGTCAAAAAACCACCGTGTCTCCTAGAGCGAAATCCTCCATGAGCAATCGGAACCGAGAATCACGACGGATTTTTGCACGGTTGTAAGGTAGTGTTTCACTGGGAGTGGCGGGCTGGGGCCGCCATGGAAACGAACACGTTTTGACATGGCGAGCGACCGGTCTGAGTCGAATGCTCGAGTCAGTATG
>JBJXFS010000188.1:0-2835 GCA_046155625.1 Verrucomicrobiales bacterium
CCCGGCCCAGAACCGAAACACCAAGTCGCCCGTTTCGTCCCGTCTACGGATCGTAATGTCTCCCTGACCATCGTTCGCCTCTCGAACTCGTGTGAGCAAGTCGACCGGCCCCTGCTGCGTCATAAACCACAGTGTCGACTCCATCAACGACCGCGCCGACAAAAACGACCCCGGCTGGTCCTCGAATTCCCCGCGGCTCCCCAGCGTATTCATCGCGAGCAATAAACTACCCCACCTCTCCTTCGGCAGTCGTTCTAGAAAGCCCTTTAAGGCCGTCAGGCGCAGCGAAGGATCCTTGATGGCGAGCAGGGACGTGCATGCCGATTCCAAATTGTCAGTCACTTCGATCCTTGGCAGAGCACTCCAACCACCGCCCCCTTTGCCCCCGTTCCCCTCCGACCCAGCCGCGGATTCGGCCGCCGGCCCACGCGGCCCGCCCCCAACCTCGTCCGTCACACGGAGGCGACGCTCCACCTCAACATCCAACCCTCGCCCCGCTAGCCACCATGTCACTCCGGAGCCGACCGCCCCCCCGACAACCAGCGCGGCCAGCATCGAGCAAAAAAAATGTCGGGCGTTGGACGCTCCCAGGTTCATAAAAGGGGCTCAATACACTACCCTCGGACGAGCAGATCGCCACGACAAACTACGCAAATATCCCCTGCCATCAGGTGGCCCCGGGGTAAAGGCGAGGCCGGGCCGGACGCAAGTAGCGCCGCTGCGGTTGGGTGGCCTGCAGCCGCAGGAAACGCCGGGTGGCGGCGGTGAAGACCATGTCATCCCGCACCGTGATGATCGCGGTGCCATTGCCCTGACTGTGAGTGGTAAGCACGGGCAGGTCAGTCCAATTGCTCAGTTGGGAGCTGGCTTGGACGCGCAGGGTCATGCCACTCACGCCTTCCTGCACGCGGTAGCTCGCCTCGAACAACCACTCACCCTGCGTGGGCGCGGGGACGAGACCGGCGGTGAGCGGTTGGCTCGCGTCCGGCGCGATGGGATCGCCCTCGGTGGCAAATTCGAGCAGGTTGTCCGCGCCATCGCCGTCGGGATTCGCCGTCAGGCCCCAGCGCGACGCTTCCAGTTTCTGAAAGGAATCTGCTTTCGGGCGTCGGCGCTGGAGAAGAGGGCGTGGGTCATGGGGAGGTGGGGTGGGTAGGGGTCTGGGGGCAATGGCGCTCGCTTAAGCGCATAGGATCGGGGCGGCTGGGGTGGATTTTCGCCTTGAGCGCCCCTTATTATTGCGGGATGCGGCTACGGTGAAGAGGTGGCGCGGTGCTGTCAGGAGTGAATAGGGTTTGGGTCGTCGTTTGACGGCACGAGGTTCGCTGCGGCCGGGGCGGTGTGGCAGTTGATCCAGGGCACAGATGATGAGCATGTCGGTGAAGGCATCAACGGCTTTGGCCCGTCCCGCGGCGGCAAGCACACCACGCCATGCGCGGAAGGTGTCGGCCGTGCCCTTGAAGCTGATGCGATCCAAGCTTGCCTCAAAGGTGATGGCGCTTTCCTGCATGAGACGGCGGATGACGTTGTAGGCGATGGCGTGCATGACCAGTTCCCGACGCACCATGGCGGGGCTCTTGCAGCGCATCATGGCTGCAGCCTGGCTGGTCTTTAGATCGTCGAAATTCATTTCGATGCGCCAGCGGCGCTCGTAGAGGCGCACCAGGGTTTCCGCCGGCCAGAGCACCGGATCGAGCAAAGTGGTGGTAATCACCAGTTCGACGTCACGGAACCCTTGGCGCTTGGTTCTCACTCTGATTTGGCGTACGACAATGCACGTGGCCAAGCGGCTCCAGCAGCGGGAGCCAACCACTTGGCTGACCTCCCGGGGTTTGCGCATCGTGACAAGGCGGTCATTCACTCCGAGCCTGCGCCCCTTGCGCCAATCGATCTTCGCCGCGTATTTCGTCCGCACGATGAGGTCAACTCCGCGGCTCGGGAGGAGAGAAAAGTTCAGATAGGACTAGAAGCCGCGATCGGCGACGAGGATATCGCCTCTGCGCATCCAGCGGCGCAGGAAGGCAAAAAGCCTTGATTCATGCCAAGTCTTCGGGCCATGCGCAGCCCTCAGCAGAGCGCCTGAGGCCAGACAAAAAATACCGACCAAGTAGATGATGGGGAAACCGCAGCCCGGCTTCTGCGAGCCGAGCTGAGGCCATTGTTGTTGGTTGCCCAAAGTGTCCTGCGCCAACACCGTCGTGCCGTCAGCCGCGAGCACGCGACGACCGTGACACCCTGGCAGACTGGGCGATTGCGCACTGAGGCGATCCGCAAGCTTCCACCATACTCGCACCAGCCACTCCAATGGCAGCCGAATGCGGGCCTCACAGAACGCCCGACTCGATGGTTCCGACCAGCTACGGCCCCTCTGCCGCCACCATGCCTGAATGGAACGCTGAGCCTCACGCGTCGAGGAATTGGGATCCAAAACCATCTGCAGAAACGACCAGAAGACCAACGGGAGGGGGAGCAGCCGATTTCGAGTGCCAGGAAGGGAAGCCAACTTCTGCACCTCCTCCGTTGGCACAAATTGGCTCAAGGAGCGCTCCATCGAATGAAGCGACTGTCGCGCGACAGACTGTCGCTTCCTCGCCCCCATGGCAGCAAGCTTGGTGCGAAATTGCGGAAACTCGGCATGTGGCTGGTGCTTCATGCAAGTAGTTTAGCATAAACAACTTATAAACGCAACATATAAATCGTTAAACGTCAAAGTTTTACGCACTAAACGAGCGCCATTAGGGTCTGGAAGGAAGCCCCATTATTCCTCCACCAGAAAATCCACCGTCCAAACGCGCTTTATTCCACCCGACGCCCCCAAAAACCCGAAAACCCCCA
>JBJXFS010000195.1:0-61818 GCA_046155625.1 Verrucomicrobiales bacterium
CAACGAGAAGGGTCAAGACCGTGATTAGTTTTAGGGTATCCATGGTTTGTTTTACTCCCACAAGAGCGGTGGTCACTGACCGAACTGGAGTCCTACTCTTTAGCGAACGTCATAGCGCACCAATCCCTGACTGGGAGGCGCACGTCGATGACAGGTTAAGGGTTGTAATCATAAAAAGCGATCTGAAACTCAGCGCGGTCAGGGATTGGGTGGCGCATCTTGTTCGGCTTATGTGTCTTGCAATTGGTGGGTTTGCATGGGCTTTCGACCATGACGCCGCACCTTACTAATAATCCAACAGATAGACGAAAAAACTAAACCAAGAAATGAGATAAAAAGAGCAAATGGTATCACAAACATCAAAGGGTTGAAATGGCCAAAAACCAAATCGGGATCGTCCTCTCCGCCGGCAGCAAGATGCGCTTGAAACATACTATCAACGTAGTAAAATTGAGCAGCAAGAGCGATAGCCGAGATCAGAACGATTCCGCAGCACAAGACCATTGCCCAGAAGAAAAGTCTTTCGCATCCAGTTGGAAGCTTTGGTTGTATATGGGTGCCAAATTCGTGACCTCCAGGATTTCGATATGTCTGCATTGCTCACTAGCGTTGTCAGGAATTTGTATTTGTTAGCCGAACAGTTTTATTATGCGACCGTCACCTTTTGTCCCGGTTATGCGACCGTCGTATAACTGGGGCAAATGCGACCCAGAGGGGCAGCGCTTCGCTTGTCTCGGTCATGGCCCTGAATTACCAGAATCACCAGAGCTTGCCAATGGGAATTTTTGGCCGAGTGAGCGTACCGCGTCCGCTCCCGCGCGACTTGAAGCGCCAAGAACACCGCCGACCGCCCAGCCATCCGCAGGGAGCCGCCGAACCGTCCGCCCTGGCCCGAGGCAGTCAGGAAGTGCCACCCTTCGTTCGGTGGGACGCCATCGGGCTTGAGCGTGAGGCGGAGCAAGTAGGCCATGACCTAGGCGGTGGCGTCAATGAGCAGGGGGAGGACGATGGCCAGCCGACACCCGAGGATGCGTGACCTCGGCCGCGAACGTCTGCCGCGATGGCACCCGAGGCACCTCGGCCTCCGGCGCCTCGACCTCGACCGAGAAGGCCCGCCAGCGGGCCGGGGCTTTTTTGTAGGATCGAAGGTGGGGGCGGCGCTGTTCAATCCACCGCCTCCCTCATCCTCCTACCTGAACCCGAAATCGGCACAACTACTGCACAACGGTAAAAAGCCACTTTTTCTCATGCGCCGCAACTCATTGATTCTGAGTGGCGCACCCAATAGGATTCGAACCTATAACCTTCTGATCCGTAGTCAGATGCTCTAATCCGTTGAGCTATGGGTGCTGGGGAAATGGGGAGGCGTATAACGGGAATTGCCGCGAAAGGGTATTTTGGGCGGATGAAAGCTGGTGTCAACTGGGGGAAGCGTGAAATCGGAGGGCGGAGGGCGGAGGGCGGAGGCTGGTGACGGCGAGGCCCATGCCTCACGCATTCCTCAAAATCAATGAGGCAATGGTCATTATAGTGCTCTGGAAACCGCGCCTCCCCTTCCCTCAAGAAAAAACCCGGTTTCCCCGCGGAGGGAAACCGGGCTGGTGAGGCCGTGGGACCGCAGCGAAGGCCGAATGGGGGCGGCGCGGCTGGGGACGAACTAGCCGAGGACGACTTCCTTGTGGAAGCTGAGCCAGTCGTCGAGGTTATTGAGGTTGACGGCGTCGAGGATTTTGCCTTCGTCCTTGATGTTGTTGGCGCCGAGGATGGCTTTGCGGGTGGCTTCGCTGTGGTGGTAACCGGCGATAGCGGCATTGAGTTTATCGACGGCGGCCTGGTCGAGTTTGCCGCCTTTTTGTTCGAGCACCCAGGATTCGAGTTCCGGGTAGGTGGGTTTTTTCTCGGCGATGAAGGCGGAGAAGGCATCTTTGGAGAGGCCGAGTCCATCGAGGACCATCTGGTCATAACCGGCGCCGATGGCGGGATAATCGTCATGGAGTTTACCGGCGGCGCCGAGGGAGGCTTTTTGCCAGAGGCGGGGCAGGTGGAGCACGCCGATGGGGCCGGCGATGCCAGAACTGATCACAGGGATGACTTTGCTCATGGTAGTGAGTAATGGTGTGGTTATGGGTGGCCGGTCGAGGCGATCCGCGACCGGGGGTTTCTCCGGCGTTGCCGAAGCGGACAGCGCTCTATACTGGATTTGATTCTCGGGCAACAAATGAAAAGAATTTCTGAAAACCTGGCGCATCGGTCGGCAGCTGAGACTGGGGCGGGACAAGCCGGCCGGAGCGGTTGGAGGCGGCGGCTTTGGCGATTGGCGATGGGGGTGGGGGTGGCTGGTTTGACCGGCTGTGCCGGATTCGAGCGTGATTGGAAGCGTGCGGTGGGGGCGCCGACGCGGGGCGTGGTTGGGGCGGTGCGGGGCGTGGGAGTGGAAGGGGCGTGGCAGGGCACGTGGACGAGCGCCAGCACGGGGCATACGGGTGCGCTGCGGTGTGTGGTGGGGGCGCCGCCGGGTTTGGCAGGGGCGGATTCGTCAGGCGCCGGCGCGGCGCATCCGTTCACGTATCATGCCACGTGGGCGATCTTCTCCGGCACATTTCCAACGAGCCAGCCCGTTCAGCCACAAGCGGACGGCAGTTGGCGGTCGGAAGGCACCTGGACGCTGCCGGCATGGGCGGGCGGGGAGTACGAATACCACCTCACCATCCGCGAAAACAGCTTCAGCGGAACTTGGAAGAGCCGGCGCGAGTCCGGCACGGTGGAAATGACACGGGCAAGCGCCGTGCGCTAAGTGTGCGGTTGGCTGGAGATGGGACGAGACCTCGTGGGCGCGTCCCACCGGAACGATGCCGGATTGGCGTTTCGCTTTTCCCTGCGCTGAGATGTGGTGCATGGTACTCCATGATTGGAAAATCCTTCCTGGTGCCGAGTAGCGGATTCTGGCTGCTGGGGTCACTCCTTGTGAGCGAGGCATCTGCCGCTGCCCCGCCACTGCGCTATGAAGGGCCGCCGCACGGCTATTGGGAACGACCCCTGGAGGACGGATTCAGCCGTTGGTGGCGGGACAAGGCGGGGGCGTTGAAAGCGCTACCGCCGGCCGACTCGGAAATTGAGGCGGCACGCCGCGTTCTTGAAGCGCTCGGCATCCCGGAAAGCTCGCAAATGCTTGTCTTCTCGGCGACCAGTCTGCAGCGGACGATTGGCCCGCACCGGCCACGCGCGCTGTATTTTAATGACGAGTTGTATCTGGGTTGGGTGCCGGGCGGGCGGCTGGAAATTGCAGCGGATGATCCGGCGCTGGGTCCGGTTTTTTTTATTGTGTCGCTGACCGCCTCCGGCGGGATCGGCGATCCAGACCGGCAAACGCGATGCCTGAACTGCCATGGGAACGCGGACACTGGGAACCTGCCGGCCCTCTTGTCAGCCTCGGTCTTGCCGGATGACGCCGGCGGGTCGCTGGAGCGGTTCCGCGACCCGGCCACCGGACACCAAGTGCCACTGGCCCTACGATTCGGCGGTTGGCACGTGACCGACGCCTCGCCGGCCGCCGTGCCCCTGGCCAATCTGATCGGAGCGGCGTCGGCAGGAGATGTCCGCCGAGTCCCTAATCCGCCCGGCCGGCGGTTTGCCCTGGACCGGTACCCGCGCGCGACCAGCGCGCTACTCCCCCAACTCGTCCACGAACATCAGGTCGGTGGGGTGAATCGTCTCACCGCTGCCCTGTACCGGGCCCGCGAACTCGGAGACGCGAAGCGCAGACAATTGACGACCTCTGAAGAGTCCGAACTCGACAACCTGTCCATCGAGATCGTACGTTATTGTCTTTTTGCCGATGAAGCCGCCTTGCCTTCCGAAGGCGTGCCTCGCGAGCCGGATTTCGCGCGCGATTTTACGGCCAATCGGCGACCCGATGCGTCTGGCCGTGCGCTCAAGGATCTTGACCTGAAGACCCGGCTCTTCGCCCATCGGTGCAGCTACCTCATCTATACGCCATTGTGGCGACACATGCCTGCGCTGATCAAGGAAAGGGCATGGAAACACTTGGACGCAGCGCTGGCGACCGCCCGTCCTTCGCCCCACGGAGCCCATTTGCCCGATGCCGAGCGGCAGGCCATTCGCGAAATCCTCGTTGCCACCTGCGAGGATTTGCCCGCGGGGTGGCGGCCGTAACGCGCTCAGCGCAAGGATAATGCCGTGGACGCTCGGCGCTCGGCCGAACCGAGCGCGGGCGAGGGATTTCGCAATTTGGAGTCCGACTGGGTCGTGGAGGACGACAGGGTCGAACGCATGACTCCCGCCTCTCAGGCTCCCGCCTTGGTCTCGGCCCCTGATTTCTTGAGGATGCCCTCCAGTGTCTTGGCAAAGGCCTCAGGCGCCGTGCTTCCGACTTGTTGGCCAAGCGATTTGCCCTCTTTGTCCAGGAATTGGATGTGCGGGATTCCGCCAACTTTAAATTCTTTGGCGACTTTGGCGTTGTCTTCCTCATCCGTGTCCAGATAGGCCCACACGAATTTTTCGTGCAGCGGTTTCACGGCATCACTCGGATACACGGATTTTTTCATCTGCTGGCAGGGGCCGCACCACGAGGCCGAAAAAACGACGATCACCGGCTTGCCCGACTTCTTGGCTTCGGCCAGCGCGGACTTGTAGCGCGTCTCAAATTTCGGACTGCCTTTGGGGAAATCGGCCCCAGTGGCGGGAAGGGCCAGGGCAGCCACGAGGGCGACCGCGGCGGCAAAAAAAGTGCGACGTGAGTTCATTGGTTTTTCTGAGTTGCTGGGTTTGGTGGGTTCGGGAGAGCGGAAAAGTCAAATCCACCACGTTGATCGGCGGACGGTCGGCGGGGAGTGGGTAGCACGCGGCGACGGCAGACCGCGCCATGGGGATGACGATCACTTGACGGCCGCCAAGCTGAGCACCTTGAATTCCTCCGCGGAGTCGCCGAGTGCCTTGATGGCGGCCTCCTTCGTTAATTTGGCGTTCACTGACTCAAACGTGACCGTTTGTTCGCCCGACTTGGCTCCCGCCTTGATCTCGACTTTGCTGGCGCCCATTTTTGTAAATGAATCGCGGACGGTCTTTTTGCAGGCGCTGCACACGACACCGCTCATGGTGGCGGTATATTTGACAGGTTTGGCCTCTTCGGCGGCCAGGAGACCGGCGGAGGCGACGGCCAAGGAGGTGCTGATGATTATTTGGCGAAGATTCATGGAATGAATTAACCAACTGACCTTAGAACTAAAAGGAGGCCGGTGCAATGCCCGACCCCCTCAAAAAACCCTCTACGACGAAGCAGAGGGCGGATCAGGCTTACTTGCCGCCTTCGGTCTTTTCGCCAGCTTTCTTCCAACCGGAGATGCCGACGGAGAGGTGCTTGACGTTGGTGTAGCCGAGTTCCTTCGCCTTCTTGGCGGCCGCGGCATACGCGCCGCAGGAAGGACCCCCACAATAGGCGACGACCAGCGTGCCCTTGTCGGTTGGAAGAGCCTTGGCCAAATCGGCCTTCTTGGATTCGAAATCGATGGCGGTCGGCACATGTCCCTCTTTCCAGGAGTCGGTGCCATTGACGTCGATGACCACGACTTTCTTATCGGCGATCGCCTTCTTGAGGTCCGCGACACTGATGTCAGGGAAGTCACCGGCAAATGCGGTGGCGGCGGCGATCAGCGAGGCGACGAGGGCCAGGAGCTTGGATTTCATAGGATGTGGTTTGGTCGGTTGCTTGGTTTTTGTACAGGCCGGCCACCCCCAACCGGGGATGCCCGGCAAAGACAGGGACAACGGCAAAAGCGAACGCCAATGTTTTTTTGGTCTAGGGGATTAAAAAAATTTCGATATTGCGGGGGCCTGAGACGATTTGGAGTGCCTGGACCGGGCCTATGTGCAAGTTTTTAGGCTGGGGGCATCCCGCCGCATCGGGTGGAATCGTCCTGGGGCGGAGTGGGCGGCGCCGTGAAAACCTGGTTCCACAGTGCGCGATGCCGGTCCGCGCGACACAGGGTTTCCTCGGCCCAGCGGCGAGCTTGAGCGGAGACTGCGGCAAGCTCTTGGGGATCAGACTGCAGTCGGGTGGCGTGAGCGGCAAAAGCCTCTTGATCGCCGCAGTGAAACCCGGCGACTCCGTCGGGAACAAGTTGATGCAAATGGTGGCGAGGGTTAGCCGGAACGAGCGGAACAGCCCCGCTGAGCATGGCCTCGACCACCGCCCGGCCCCAGCTTTCGGAAAAGCGCGGGCTGGTATCGTAGACCAGCAGATCGAGGCTGTGGAGAAAGGTGGCCGAAGGCAGCGCGGCGGTCGGCACCAGATCCCACCGGTCATCGAAGTGATGCCCGCTCCAACGGCGGGCCAAGTCCTCTGACCACCCCATCACTCGGAAGCGGACCGGGGCATCCAGCCCCAGTGATTCGTAGGTCACTGGGAAATTGTCGGGGAATTTATCGGGATCGGGGCGGGAGAGTCGACCGACGGTGAATGGGCGCCCTTCTTCACGCCAGTGACCGCGCTGCCGGAAAGGGAAGTCCCGTGGATCGATAAAATTCCCGACCGCCACCCAGCGAACTGGCGGGCGCCCGTTGCGCGCGGGGATCCAACCGTGATCGGCCTCCGGATCGTCCAAGCGGCGGATGTCGGAGCCGCGCCATCCCAGGGCATGCCGATACCCAGGCTCCAGTCGGCGTCGCTGGGCGGGCGAAACATACAGCAACGCATCCACCAGACCCATGGCGACGGCGGCACACTCGCCCGAGAAGTGCCACATCATTTCGCTCGACCATGCGATGCGCAAACCACGGCGACGGGCTTCGAAAAGCACTCCACTCTGAAAGAACTGCTGGTTGCAAAGGGAGACGGCCCAGCCTTCGAGCCGACCGGGCAAGTCTTCCAACAGGCACGCGCGGCAGCCGCACTCCGCCACCCAAGCCGCCCACTCTTCCTGCTCCAATTGGCGCCGCTCGTTCGGGACGACGGTAATGTCGTAGTGCGCCCCAAGCAGCCCCAGCAAATGACCAAACTTTGTGTCGGCCCCACCGACCGGAGATGGCCAATTGAAAAAGTAGACGCACATTCCAAAGTTTGATCTATTAGTCCCGGCGACGCGTCAAGTGCGACGCGCGCGATCCGAAGTCGAGCCCAGGCCCGCTCTCCTTCTTCCCTCACTCCACCTCACACCCATCCACCCACCCATAATATGACCGAGGACTTTGCCTCCGACATGTACCTCCTGCGCGACCTGCTCCTTCTGGCGCGTTGCCAGAAAAAAGACCATGATTCCGCGTACGCCGAGTTGCACGCCACTCTCGGCCGACTGGAATCCAAGGCGACCACCCTGATGGTCGCCGTGCAGCATCTCAAAAGAGCCTATAACCCGGCCAACCGGGAGTTGATGATGGGGTTGTGGGCCGCGGAATTTGTCGATCCCGTGGATCCTCCCAATGGTCAACAGCCTGAGATCGACGATAAACTGAGTGAGGCAGACCTGATCGCGCGCGCCAAAGAGGCCGGACGCCTGCTGAACGACCTGTTCGACGACCTCAAATCGCCGCATCGCGTCGCAGGCGACAAGCTCCCCCAAGCGGACGATCTGCGCCGACAGATCACCGGCGTCCGCCAACTCGTGGAATCGGATCTGCAGGGCGAGTTCTGGCAACTGCGCCGAAACCTCGATTGTTTGGTCGCGGCCTTCCAAAAAATGGGCGGAGCTGGAGGCGAGTCGACCTACTGGCCCAGTCAATACGTCTCCAGCAGCAGCAGCTCCTCCTCCAGCAGCGGCTATCCCTGAGTGGGCTCCACGGCACTCGCCATGTCGACCCCCGGGGAAGCCAGCACATTGCGCAGGTAGGCCATCTCGGATTCCACATCTCCCGGAGCCGCAACGGTAAGACCGATTTCTTGACGCAACGCCTCCCCCAATTCGGCGCGCAACCGGCTTACCGCCGTCCGCGCCGCTCCCTCGTTCACCCCCAATTGGACCGCCACCGCCGCGTAGTCAGGTTGGGATTGGCTGCCGGGCAAAAATCGGCGATACACGTCGAATTCGCGCGCGCGGCCCGCGGTGGTCCAGCGCGCCTCGACCCTCTGAAAGGCGGCGCGCAACGTGCGCAAGGCCCAGGCCCGGTCGAACTCCAAAGACGGCTCGACCGTCTGGGCGGCCGGCTCCCAAGCCGAGTCGTCTTCCAGCATTTCCAAACTGAGAGCCGGTCGTCCGCCCCCGTTTTTTTGGGCCTGTCCCCGAGCCCACTGGCTGCACATGATGTGTTGCAGGATGCCGAGCAAAAACGTCCGAAACTTTCCCCGCGACGGATCTGCCCGCTTCCAAGCTCGGGAGGTGAGCAGGCGTTGAAACAATTCCTGAGCCAAATCATCAGCCTCGGCCCGTGGCACTCCGCGTGCGTGGAGAAAGGCGATCACGGGCGGGCGATATTTCTCGCAGAGCCGGGCCAGCGCATCCCTCCCGGCAGGGTCGCCGGTTAGGGTTGCCTGAGCGAGCTGGGTCCAATGCGTGGACGGAAACACGCGCCACCCTAGCCCCTCCAAGGCCTCCCTGAAAACCAGAATCTTCCGGGCAGACAAGGACACTGCGGCGGATTTTGGCACGGCATTGGAGGCGCTGCCTCGCTGGGAAGGGGCGGGCTGCGGCCGCCATGGCCACAAGATCGTCCTCGCCTCGCTTGTGAGCGGACAGGCGGGATTCCCCTTTTTTACTGGGGGCTCCAGTTCGCCACTCCCAACCATCTCCGGTTTTCATTCTTCACCCTGTTCACCCGTGTACGGACGCCTCGAGGCTGTCTCATTCCCGCTTCTTCAGTGTGGCCGAATGGGCAGGCGGAAATAATCGCAGGCGTTGCGGAAGCTGATGTCCGCCACCATGTTTCCAATCAGATCGAAATCCCGCGGCAGCAGACCATCCTCGATCTCGCGACCGAGGAGACGGCACAGGAGCCTGCGAAAATACTCGTGGCGGGTAAAGCTGAGGAAGCTGCGGCTATCGGTCAGCATCCCGACAAACCGGCTGAGCAGCCCGAGTTGGCTCAGCGCCTCGATTTGCCGGCGCATTCCATCCAGTTGGTCGTTGAACCACCAACCGCTGCCCATCTGAATCTTCCCCGGCACCGAGCCGTCCTGAAAATTTCCAATCATTGACGCCACCAACTCGTTGTCGCCGGGGTGGATGTTATACAGGATCGTCCGGGCGAGTCGACTGTCGCGATCCAGCCGATCGAGGAACCGCGGCAGCGAAGGCGCGTCGCCCGGATTGCCTATGGAATCGCAGCCGGCGTCCGGTCCGATGCGCTGAAACAGGCGGGTATTGACGTTGCGGATCGGGCCGTAATGAAATTGCTGCGTCCACCCGGACTCATGGTCCATGACCGCTCCCGCGTGCAGGAAGGCGCTTTTCAGTCGACTTGAATCCTTTGGTGACGGCCGCTCACCGGCCCGCACTCTGGCAAAGGCCGCTTGAATATCGCCCGCCGTGAAATCGTCGGCGTGGAACCGCTCATTGCCGTGATCGCTGAGGCGGCACCCCTGCGAGGCAAAGTCGTCATGTCGGCGTTGCAGCGCCCGCTGATACGCCTTCCAGGAATCCCCCACCTCGACTCCCGAGGCGGATTCCAACCGCGTAATCCAGGCATTAAACGGGATTGGATCATCGAAGGCCATCCCCTTGTCCGGTCGCCACGCCGGAAAGACGCCGAATCCGCACCCGTTCGGTTCGGCACAGCGTCGGTGAAACTCAAGATCATCCGCCGGATCATCGGTGGTGCAGAGGGCCACGACATTGGATTGAGTGCACAAGGAGCGGGCGGAAATCGACCGCAGTTTTTCGTTCGCTTCGTCCCAGATGCGTCGAGCCGTGGCGGGCGACAGCAGGTCGTCCATGTCGAAGTACCGCTTCAGTTCCAGCGCGCACCAGTGGTACATCGGATTGCGCAGGCACTTGGGCACCGTGGCGGCAAAGGCTTCGAACTTCTCCCAGTCACTCGCCCCGCCAGTAATGCGGTCTTCTGGGATACCGTTGCTGCGCATGACCCGCCATTTGTAATGGTCGCCCGCCAGCCACAGTTGGGTCAGGTTCTCCCAGCGTTTGTCTTCAGCCAACTCACGTGGTGAGAGGTGGTTATGAAAATCAAGAATCGGCTGCGGAGCCGCCCAGCCGTGGTAGAGCTCCACGGCGGCAGGCGTGTCGAGCAGAAAATCCCCGTGTATGAATGACCGGTCCATGCCGGCACCATTAATGCAGCGGCGTACTCGCCGCACCAGCCATTCCCGCAACCGATTTGGCGGTGTGCCCGCGACGCGGGACTTTGCCAATTCGGATGGTAGTATTGATGCGCGGCGCCGCGGCGCCCAGCGATCGCGTCAGCGCTTTGTCCAACAAAATGCGGCCAAGCCGGCGCAAGTCCGGCGTCGCCACCGGCAGCCCATCGAGTGGTTGGTCCAGAATCCGGGAAAGCCGCCGAACCACCGACCCCGCGTGCTCCCGCCGCACTAACTGATTAAAGTCGAAAAAGTGGGGCCCAAACGGACCATAGAATTCACAGAGTCGCTCAAAGTCTTCCTCAACCCGGTCAGCGGCGCCTCGCCCATCCTGACCGAATCGAGCCAAGGCGTAACGTGTCGCCTCCACCTCGCGCCGCGGAATCACCACCACCGCCCCCGCCGCCACCCGACGCATTTGAGCCAGCCGCTCCGGATCATCATACAATTGCGGTACATGCGTTTTCAATACATACGGCCCCGCCGTCAACAAATCCTCCAATGGCAGCCCCGCCGTCAGGTACTCGTCCACTTGGACGTATAATGGTGATTGCCGGTAAACCTGCAAATTATTCAGTATCAAGTCGATCAGCACATGCGTCCCCGTACGCATCAAACTCGCCACCAATACCGGCCTCCCCTCGACCTCTCTGGCCACCAGCCGCCCAGGCGGCGAAACACACTTTGGACTGCGCGTCGGCCAAAAGCGCGATCCAACCAAGCGACAGATTGCAAGAAGGGCGGCCCTGGGCATGAGAACGATATGACGGCTGAGGACAAGGGGTTTCCGAGGACCGGGAGGGTCTGATTTGTGCGTTGAGCAAGGTCCCTTTGACCGCCGCTCGCAAGTGGTTCGTTTAGAAAAATTCAGTGAGTCGATGAAATCGGCACCGCGAAAAAATTAGGAGGAATCAAGGTTAATTGAAAGGGGTTGTATTATTTATATAATCCATAAATTTTTTGCCCCATAAAGTGCCAGGCAATTTAAGGAAGGACGGCTCCAGGACCTCTCTGGCTCTTGTTCCTCGAGCCTTTGGGTAGCCTGAGTGATGCCTCGCGGATCGGAAAATTCCCGGCTGAGATGTTGCGCCTGGAGGAATCTGGGTTGGCTTGCTTGATGCGTCCCATTCTGCTGGCTATTATTGTTTTCCCTTGGTTGACCGGCCCACTGGTTGGCCAAGGGACGGCGACCGACTATGAACGTGCGGCGCGCCTGCCAGAGCGGACGGCGGGGCTAGTGGTTCGCGATCGGGTGCCCGCACGGTGGATGGATGGCGGCGCGTCATTTTGGTATTCAATGGCGCTGCCTGGTGGTGGGGAGGAATTCTGGTCGGTGGACGCCCGTACTGGCGTCAAGACGCGCTTGGAGGCGCCCCCTTCAGCGGAAGCGGGCAAAGCCTCCCCCGTGGCGCCGCGCCCGAGCCCACTGGGCGGGGATGAAACGACGCTGACGATCGCGAACCGCAGTGCGGAGCCACTGCAGCTGTATTGGATCGACCCAGAGGGAGCATGGAAGTCATACGGTGGCGTGCGCCCGGGGGAGGAGCGGGCGCAGCACACGTATGCCGGCCATGTTTGGTTACTCGTCGGTCCCGCCGGGGAAAAAGTCGCCTGCTATCAGGCCACCTCTGACCCGACCCGTGCGGTGGTCGATGCCGACGTGGCGCCGGTGGAGGAAGCACCGCCACATCGACACTCACGGCGTGCCGAATCGCCGGGACCGTTCGAGGCTAAGATTGAGAATAATAATGTTTCGCTGACATCGGCCGGGGCGGAAGGATCGGTCATCCTTTCGACCGACGGCACGGCCGAGGACGCGTACCGGGGGCCGTTCCGATGGTCACCGGACAGCGCCTTCCTTGCCTGTCTCCGTGTCCGCCCCGCCACCCCGCGTCAGATTCAGCTCATCGAATCCTCCCCGAGCGACCAACTTCAGCCAAAGGTGCGGACGTTGGACTATCCGAAACCGGGCGACGCCATCGACCACCCTCGCCTTGCCCTCTTTCACATCGCCGAAAAGCGGGCCATTCCCGTTGATACCTCATTGTTCCCGGCACCCTGGAGCCTGGATGACTTTCAATGGTCAGCCGATGGCCGCGAATTCCGGTTTCTCTATAATCAGCGCGGCCACCAAATCGTCCGGTTGCTCGCCATCGATGCCGCGACTGGTTCCGTGCGGTGCGTGGTGGAAGAATCCAGCCCCACGTTCATCGATTACACGAACAAAGTGTGGTATCACTGGATGGATGCCACGGGTGAGGTGTTGTGGATGTCCGAGCGCGACGGATGGAACCACTTGTGGCTCTATGACACCACCAACGGACAACTCAAAAACCAAGTCACGACTGGCCCGTGGGTCGTCCGTCGGATCGAACGGGTGGACGAATCCGCGCGGCAAGTCTGGTTCGCCGCCATGGGAGTGCGGGCGGAGCAAAGCCCTTATCACGTCCACCTCTGCCGCATCAATTTCGACGGATCGGGACTGACCATTCTCACCGCGGGTGACGGCACGCAGACCTGGGAATTCTCGCCGGATCGGAACACATTCCTGGCCCGCTGGTCTCGCGTCGACCAACCGACCGTGACCGAACTCCGCCGCTCTTCGGACGGCTCCTTGATCGCGGAAGTCGAGCGCGGAGATGCCAGCGCCTTGCTGGCCACTGGTTGGCGCCCGGCCGAGCGGTTCGTGGCCAAGGGCCGGGACGGCACCACCGACATCCATGGCATCATCGTCCGCCCTACCCACCTCGAGCCTGGCCGGCGCTACCCGGTCATTGAAAAAATTTACGCTGGGCCCCATGATCATTTCGTCCCCCAGTCGTTCAGTCTCATGTCTCGTGACCGCCAGATCGCCGAACTTGGGTTTATCTTAGTCCAAATCGACGGCATGGGGACCAATTGGCGGCACAAGGGATTTCACAACGTGTGCTGGAAAAACCTGCATGATGCCGGATTGCCCGATCGCATTGCCTGGCTCAAAGCCGCCGCCGCGGCCCACCTCGAAATGGATCTCACCCGAGTCGGCATTTTCGGAGGATCGGCCGGCGGCCAGAGCGCGATGCGGGCACTCATTGATCACGGCGATTTTTATAAAGTGGCGGTGGCCGACTGCGGGTGCCACGACAATCGCATGGACAAGATCTGGTGGAACGAACAATGGATGGGGTGGCCGGTCGATGCCTCCTACGAGGCGGCATCCAACGTCGTTCACGCCCATCGGATGCAGGGACGCCTCCTCCTGACCGTCGGCGAACTCGATACCAACGTCGATCCGGCCTCGACTTATCAAGTCGTCAATGCCCTCATCAAAGCCGGCAAGTCATTCGATTTCCTGCCGATTCCCGGGGCGGGCCACGGCGTCGGCGAAGAACCTTACCCGTCCCGACGGCGCATGGACTTCTTCGTACGCCACCTCTGGGGAATCGAACCGCCTCTTCCGGGGGCGGCCAGCGACGAGGCGGCCAACTCGCCTGAGGCTCCGAATTGATCGACGGGGTGCGATTCCTCTGGGGTGGTAGCGCTGCCAAGGGAAACGCCAGACCGAAGGCCATTCGTACAGGGCGGGTTTCTGATCTCACCAAAAGGGACTTTGGAACAACCACGAAAGACACAGACCACACGGAAAGGATGATCCGTGCGGAACCGCGGTCCGTCGCCCAATCCGACCCATCCAGAGCCCCTCGGTTTCGTGTATTTCGTGTTTTTCGTGGTCGTAAAATCCAGGGGCGACCGGCTCCGCGCTGGATCAACCACGAAAAACACGGATCACACAGAAATTAAGAAAGGACGGACCGAGTGCCACGGTTCTAACGATCAGACAATCGCACTCCTGGTTTCGTTCGCGGTTCAATCCTTATTAATTGCTCATATGAACACTTTCCTCCTCTATAAGGCCGAATCCTACATCATTCAAGGCGCTGCATTCGAAGTTTACCGTGAAATGGGGAGCGGGTTTATCGAAGCGGTTTACCAAGAATGCCTTGACCGCGAATTGCGCTTGCGTGGCATCCCATTTGTTGCCCAGCCTGAACTCCGGCTCACCTACAAAGGCGTGCCTCTGCGGCAAGTATTCATCCCCGACTTCATTTGCCACCAGCAAATCATCCTTGAACTCAAAGCCGTCAAGGAAATCGCCGCTGAGCACCAGGCACAGATGCTCAACTACCTCAAAGCCAGCGGACTTCGTCTCGGATTGATCCTCAACTTTGGACACTACCCTAAAATGCAGGTTCAACGCTTCCTCCATTGATGCGGAGGACCCCGAAATGCACGAAAAGAATGGAGTATTCCGAACCAGATTCCGTCTCCCATTCCGACCCATCCAGAGCCCCTTGGTTTCGTGTATTTCGTGATTTTCGTGGTCGTAAAATCCCAGGGCCGATCGGCTTCGCGCTGGATCAACCACGAAAGACACGAACCACACGAAAATGATGGGCCGTGCGGAACCGCAGTCCGTCGCCCATCCCGACCCATCCAGAGCCCTTGGGTTCGTGTATTTCGTGCTTTTCGTGGTGGCGGATCCCGGGTTCGGGCAGGCGAGCGAATTCTCCTTCCGTTTTTCCCGATCCGCCTAGGTTCTCGATTTCCCATTTTCAATCCTGATGAGCAGCGAGATCCGCAAAGCCTATCCATTTAACGAATTTGAAGCCCGCTGGCAGGCCCGCTGGGCGGCCGAAAAGACTTTCCGTACCCCGAATCCGGGGGATCCGGACTTCGAACTGGCGAAGCCGAAATTTTACGCTCTCGACATGTTTCCGTACCCCAGCGGGGACGGGTTGCATGTGGGGCATCCGGAGGGGTATACCGCGACAGACATCATCAGCCGCGCCCGTCGCAAACAGGGGTACAACGTGCTGCACCCGATGGGCTGGGATGCGTTTGGACTTCCCGCCGAGCAATACGCGATCAAAACCGGTCAACATCCTCGTGTCACCACCGAAAAAAACATCGCCCGGTTCACTGGTCAATTGAAGCGCCTGGGCTTTGCTTACGATTGGGATCGCGAAGTGAACACCACCGATCCGGCGTACTTTAAATGGACCCAGTGGATCTTCCTTCAGATCTATCATTCGTGGTACAACCCGGAAACGCGCCGCGCCGAACCGATTTCAACGTTCGCCGGGCCAGACCCCGACAGCGTGCGCTTGGCCTACGTCGCAGAAGTGCCGGTGAATTGGTGCCCGGGACTGGGCACGGTACTGGCCAATGAGGAAGTGGTGGACGGCCGCAGCGAGGTCGGCGGATTTCCTGTCGAGCGCCGCCCCATGAAGCAATGGATGCTGCGTATTACCGCGTTCGCCGACCGACTCGCCGAGGAATTGGAACCGCTCGAATGGCCGATCGGAATCAAAATCCGCCAGCGCGACTGGATCGGTCGAAGCGAGGGCGCCGAGGTCTGCTTTCGCATTTCCGGCCCCACTCCCGAGGCCCCGAGTCCTGGCGATCTGCTTGTCTTCACGACGCGGCCGGACACCCTCTTCGGCGCCACCTACATGGTGTTGGCGCCCGAGCATCCGCTGATCACTACTATCACGACACCTGATCAGCGGTCAGCCGTCGACGCTTACCGGCAGGCGGCCTCAGCCAAGTCTGACCTCGACCGCGGCGTGGCCAAGGAGAAGACGGGGGTGAACACGGGAGCCGCCGCCATCAATCCCGTCAATGATGAGGTCATTCCGATCTGGATCGCCGATTACGTCATGATGGGTTACGGCACCGGAGCCATCATGGCCGTGCCCGCGCATGACGAACGCGATTTCGAGTTCGCCACGCAATTCGGCCTCCCCATTCGTGAAGTGGTCGTTCCGCCGGACCACTCGGGGGATGCCCACTCCACCGACCCGTCAGGCGGGTGCTTTGCCGGGGACGGCTGTGCGGTCAATTCCGGTTTTCTGACCGGCCTTTCTACCGCCGAGGCCAAACGTCAGATCACTGAGTGGCTCGAGGCGCGCGGACTGGGCCGCAAGACGGTGAATTACAAGCTGCGCGACTGGCTCTTTGCCCGTCAGCGTTATTGGGGCGAGCCATTCCCGATCGTGTGGGAGAACGGCCGGCACCGGGCGCTGCCGGAAAGCGAGTTGCCGGTGCTTCCGCCAGACCTCGAGGACTTTAAACCGACCGGGACTCCGAATCCCCCCCTGAGCAAGGCTGTCGATTGGGTCCGCTACAGCCCGACCGCCACCCGGGAACTCAACACGATGCCCCAGTGGGCCGGAAGCTGCTGGTACTACCTCCGTTACTGCGATGCGCGAAACCCGGACCACTTCGTTTCGCCCAGCGCCGAACGGTACTGGATGACCGGCCGCGCGCCCGCCACCCCAACCGATGCGCCTCCCCCGACTTCTGCTGGCGGCGTCGACTTGTACGTCGGCGGGACCGAGCACGCCGTGCTGCACCTATTGTACGCCCGCTTCTGGCACAAAGTCCTCTTCGACTTAGGCCATGTCTCGACCCCGGAACCATTCCACAAGCTCGTCAATCAGGGGCTGATCTTGGGGGAGGATGGCCAGAAGATGTCGAAGTCTCGGGGCAACGTCGTCAATCCGGATTCGGTGGTGGAAGAATTCGGAGCGGATTCGTTGCGGCTCTTCGAAATGTTCATGGGGCCGCTGGAAGCGACCAAGCCGTGGAGCACCAAGGGAGTGGAGGGCGTCTATCGCTTCTTAGCTCGCGTCTGGCGACTGGCCATGGTCGAAAATCAGGAAGGCGTCTGGGAGTTGTCGCCGCGGTTGGGCGCCGAAATCTCCTTGCCAGGCAAGGCGCGCAAGGTGCTTCACGAGACCATCAAGAAGGTGACGGAGGACATCGAGGCGCTCAGCTTCAACACCGCCATCGCTCAAATGATGGTCTGCACCAATGAACTGACCGGCCTCGAGGTCCGGCCGCTCGACGCCGTGGCCAGCCTGCTCCATGTGCTCAACCCCTTTGCTCCCCACCTCACCGAGGAGCTTTATACCAAGCTGACCGCGGCGTTCCCTGCCTTGCCTCAAGACCAACTGGCCCTGCTCCCGTGGCCGTCCTGGGATCCGGCCGCCCTCGTGGAAAGCGAGATTGAAGTCGTGGTCCAGGTCAATGGCAAACTGCGCGACAGAATCACGCTGCCCGCCGACGCCGACCAGGCCGCCTACGAAGCCGCCGCCCTGGCCAGCCCGAAAGTCCGCGAACACACCGAGGGAAAGACCGTGCGCAAAGTGGTCGTCGTCCCACGCAAATTAATCAATCTCGTGGCCACCTGACCGACCGCCCGTTTCGCGCTGGATCAACCACGAAAGACACGAACCACACGAAAACAATGGATCGTGCGGAACCGCAGTCAGTCGACCAATCCAACCCATCCAGAGCCCGTGGTTTCGTGTATTTCGTGTTTTTCGTGGTCGTAAAATCCCAGAGGCGACCGGCTTCGCGCTGGATCAACCACGAAAGACACGAACCACACGAAAATGATGGACCGTGCGGAACCGCAGTCAGTCGACCATTCCGATCCATCCAGAGCCCGTGGTTTCCTGTATTTCGTGGTTCCCATCTCAGTTTTTAGCTCACGGTGCCGTGGCGAAGGTAAATCGCGGGCGGCCCGTCAGATCGGGCTCGACGCAAATCTGCTCAAACCCCGACGTCCGCAGCAGACGGGCGATCCCCTCCCCCTGCTCCGGCCCGTGCTCCAGGGCCACCAGCGCCCCCGGCGCGCAGTGATGCCTCGCAGACACGATGAATCGCTCGATCAGCTCGAGCCCCGAGTCTCCGCCATCAAGCGCCTCCATCGGATCGCAGCGGACTTCTCGACTCAAGCCGGCGATTTCCCCGCTTGGGATGTACGGCAGATTGGCCGCCAATACATCGAAAGCCGTTTTCTCCAAGGCCGACTCGAAAACCGAAAACAAGTCTGTCGCCACGAACGTCAACCGCGCCAAAAAGGAGGCCCCGAGATCCGCGTGATCTGGGGCCGCCGCCGCAGATGGCGGGGCTTGAAGTGGCTTCGTATCTGGCGTCAGTGTGGAGTCGCTGCTCGACGGTCCAGACGATTCGGCCACTCGCGGGTTCCTCATGGCGCCAGCCTGGGTATTCATGGCTGAATTCCCGGCCTCGTATGGCTGAGCTTTGATCTGCTCGGCGACCAGGGTGGCATTCTGCCGCGCTAGCTCGAGGGCCGTCGGCGAAGCATCGGCCAGGATCACGTGGGCATCTGAAAACATGGCCGCCAGCGACAAACCGATTACCCCCGATCCACACCCCATATCAAGAATCCAGTGAGGCGGATTTTTTCTTCGCCGTGCGATGATTTTTTCCACCAGTTCCTCGGTTTCCGGCCGCGGAATCAACGCCCGCCCATCACTGCGGAAGGAGAACCGGTGAAACTCCACGGTTCCCAGCAGGTGCTGGAGCGGTTCCCCGGACGCCCGGCGCGTCGTCCACTCGCGCAACGGAGCCAGTTCCGACTCCGACACCGGCCGGTCAAACTGGCGGTATAAATCCATCCGCCTCATTCCCAACGCGTGCGCCAACAGGTGCTCCATGTTCAAGCGCGGGCTCTCCACCCCCTTGCGCTCCAGGAAGCTCGCTCCAGCCGTCAGCACTTCGAGTATCGTTTTCAACTCCATCGCGCTATCGCCAGTGAATTGGACCCGTCAACCACCCTCCTCCAACGCGCGCGCTCAATCTATTCTGACACAAAAAGAATCCGTGCGTGGTAAAACGCTTCACTTTGTAGTCGTCGCGATGCCGACTGACACAACGCTGAAACTGTTGGCGGGGGACCACCGCCAAAACCTGGAAGAGAACAAAAGAGCTGTCGTATGGCATTCACAGACATCGTTGCTGTTACGCTGAAATCCACTCAAAACCTCGAAGCCCGTCACACTCCAGGGACTTCTCAAAGCACTATTCAGAAACGCCTTACAACTCTTGTAACCCTCCGTGACCGGACACTAAAGCCCCCCTCCCATGACCCATGCCCCCCATGCCAGCGACGGCGCCAGAATGCAAATTCCTGTCAGACAAGCCGCCGTCGTCGGGGACAAGCGCATCCTCGACAAGAGCAGCGTTTTGTTGCAAGTTGCCACCATGCACTACCCCGTCATTCTGGAGCGTGTTCCCGATGAGGAAGAAATGCCCGGACATTATTACGCTCACATCCCCTCGCTCGGTCTCACTACCCACGGCTCCGGCATGGAAGGGGCGTTGGAGGCCGCCCGCGATCTGGCGACCCTGTGGAACGAAGAAAAGCGCGCTCATGGAGAGCCCGTGCCCGCTGTCTCCGAAGCGATTCTCGCAACCGTGGAAGTCGCTTGAAATGCCGCACAAGGCGAAGGAGGTGCTGCGGAGATTGAAGCGCGCCGGCTTCGAGGAGCGGCGGCAGAGTGGCTCGCACTTGGTGCTGCGCCACGAGGACGGGAGGCAGACCTACGTGCCCATGCACACGGGCGATGTCCCCACTGGAACCTTCCGCGCCATCCTCAAGCAGGCGGGCCTCACTGAAGAGGAATTCCGGGAACTTTAAGGGCAACAAGGAAATAAGGCGAAGCGTCCTCTGATTTTTTAATATTGCTTGGGCACCGCCAGGATCCGGCCCTCCGCCACATGCGCCTGTCCTTCGCGGCAACGAACCCACCGGCAGCTTGCCCCCCATGCCAGCGACGGCGCCAGAATGCAAATTCCTATCAGAATCGCTCAGTCGATGACCTCCGGCCATTCCGTGTGAAACATTTTCCCCTCCGGTTTGTCCAGCCTCTCGTAGGTGTGAGCGCCGAAGAAATCGCGCTGCGCCTGGAGCAAGTTGGCGGGCAGTCGTTCCGCGCGATAGCTATCGTAATACCCCAGGCTGGCGCTGAAGGCGGGCACTGGAATTCCGTTCAGTGAAGCGAGCGACACTACTTCGCGCCAGCTTTGTTGGGTGCGGTTGAGCACGTCTTTGAAGAAGGGGTCGAGCATAAGGTTCACGAGACCGGGATTGGCCCGGTAGGCATCCGTGATGCGATTCAAAAAGCGGGCGCGAATAATGCAACCGCCTCGCCAGATGCTCGCGATACGCCCGAGGTCGAGTCCCCAGTTTTTCTTCTCCCCCATGGTCTTGATGAGGTCCAGTCCCTGTGCGTAACTGATGATCTTCGAAGCGTACAGCGCATCGTGCACTTTCCGGACCAGAGCCGCGCGGTCGCCCGCGATGGCCGGTTGTGGGCCGCTGAGCTGCTGGCTCGCGGCCAGCCGTTGCGCCCGCTGGCTGGACAAGATGCGCGCTTCCACGGCGGCGTTGATCGTGCTGATGACCACGGCATTCTCGGCGGCATTCAGCAACGTCCACTGCCCGGTTCCCTTCTGCCCAGCCTTGTCGACGATCAACTCGACCACCGGCTGCCCCGTCTCGGGATCTCTCTGCTCCAATGCTTTGCCAGTGATTTGGATGAGGTAACTTTGCAGCTCGCCCTCATTCCATTGATTGAAGATGGCCGCCATCTCATGGGTCGGAATGCCCGCATGCTTGAAAATGTTATAGGCTTCGCAAATCAGCTGCATGTCGCCGTATTCGATGCCGTTATGGATCATCTTTACGTAATGCCCAGCCCCTCCCGGACCGATATGGATCACGCACGGTTCGCCGTCGACTTTGGCCGCAATACTTTCGAAAATCGGCTGCATCACCTCCCACGTGCTCGCCGGACCGCCGGGCATGATCGAGGGACCCTTGCGCGCGCCTTCTTCACCTCCGGAAACCCCGGCGCCGATGAAGCGGAGTCCCTTGGACGAGAGGTAGGCGTCCCGGCGCTCGGTATCCGTGTAGAGGGAGTTTCCCCCGTCGATGATAATGTCGTCGGTATCGAGCAACGGGATCAGCTGTTCGATGACGGCATCCACCGGGGCTCCCGCCTTGACCATGATCTGGATTTTGCGAGGCCGCTTCAGGCTGGCGACAAATTCCTCCAATGTCGCAGCGCCCATCAACCGCTTGCCCGGATGCTTCGCCACGAATTCCTCCGTGGTCGCGGTGGTTCGATTATAAACGGATACGATAAAACCCCGGCTCTCGACGTTGAGCACGAGGTTTTGTCCCATGACAGCGAGGCCGATAAGGCCGAAGTCGGATTGACTCATGATATAGCAAAGAAAATTTGATCGAGGTCAGTAGACCGGGCGTGGAGCGGGTGGCGGGTTGCGGATCAGGTCGACCACCTTGGGAAAGGCGGCGAGCGGCAATTGCTGAGTCAGGCAATGAAATGCTCCCAGCCCCCAGATCAATTCACGGCAGTCGATCGGGTAGATGCGGCGGGTCGGAAATGATTTGACCATGATTTCCAACGCTTTCTCATCCGCCGGATCGTCATAGGTGGGAAGCAGCACGATCTTATTGCCGATGTAGAAATTGGCATACGTCGCCGGCAGCCGCTGGCCCTTCCGGACAATGGGCTGGGGCATCGGAAGCGGGACGACCTGGAGATCCGCCCCGTCCTCGAGCTTCATCTGTTTGAGCAGCTCGAGGTTTTTCGTCAGCACCGCGTGGTTTTTGTCCTTTGGATTCTCCTCCACGCAGGTCACCACCGTGGTCCGGTTGACAAAGCGAGTGAGGGTGTCGATGTGACCGTCGGTGTCATCCCCTTCCAGTCCGGCGGGCAGCCAAAGCACATTGGAGAGGCCCAAATAATCTTTGAGCAGGCGTTCCATGTCCTCCTTCTTGACCCCCCGGTTGCGGTTCTTGTTGAGCACGCAGGATTCGGTGGTGAGGACGGTTCCGGTGCCATTGACCTCGATCGCCCCACCTTCCAGCACCATCCCCGGATCAAAAAGTTTCCCCCCCAAGTATTCGGCCATGCGCCGGGCAATGGCCACATCGACATTCGCCTTGTCGTACTTCTGGCCCCACGCGTTGAATTTCCAGACCACGCTGCCGCCACCCCGGTCCTCGTTTCGAACGACAAACGTCGCTCCATGATCACGGCACCAGGGTTCGAGGCATGGGGTGTCGACGAAGTGGACACGGCTCTGCTCGGCGATGGTCAGGAAGTCGCGGATCGTCTGTTTGTCGTCCTCGGATGCTACGTTGATGAACACCTGTTCGGAAGCAATCAACGCATGCAACATCGACTCAATCGCCGGCATGGCGGCCTCATAGGCCCCCTTGCCGGGGAAACTGATCCCCTTTTTGCTGGGCCACGTCAGGAAGGTCCCGTAATGCGTCTCCCACTCCGCGGGCATCCGAAACTTCGCCAATCGAGGCGTTTTCGTTGAAACCTCCAGCCATACGACCTTCTTCGCCGGTTTCGGCTTGGCGACAGCTGGGGTGGCCGGGGCCGCGGCCACGGGCTTGGCCGGCGGTCTGCCTGTCTCTGATGTCGCGGAGGCCGCGTGCTTGGTCGCGGGTTTGCTCGAACCCGCCTTCCCCGCCGCCTTAGGCTTTACCGTCGCCACGTTGCCGCTGGCCGACTTGCCGCCACTGGCTGATTTGACGGCCGGTTTCTTAACGGCCGGTTTCGACGAGCCGTGGCTCGCACTGGATGAGGACTTGGTCCCGTGGGTGGATGGGCTTTTCTGGGATTTCTCTCGACCTTTTGCTGGCGCCCCTTTGCTGGATGACCCAGTTTTTGGTTTTGCCTGGGCCACACGTGAAGCCGCTGGCGTTCCCGCCGCGACGGATTTCGCCGCACGACCGGAGGCGGCACGAGCCGGCTCAGGCTTTTTCGGTTGGACTTTGGCCTTGGCCGGAGGGCGGGAGACCGGGGCTTTGTTGGGTTTCATGAGATACGGGAAAACCCGCGGTAAGAAATTAATCGATAAAGCGTTGTGTAAGTTGATGATAAGCGTCGATGCGCCGATCGCGCAAAAACGGCCAGCCATGTCGCTGAGCCTCGATGACCGATGGATCGATCTCGGCGATGACCACCTGATCACCGGTCACCCCGGCCTGCGCCACGATTTGTCCAGCTGGATCGGCGACAAAGCTCTGGCCCCAGAACTCCAGGCCCGGTGGTCCCTCAGGCTGTTCCAATCCCCAGCGGTTCGCCGCCGCCACAAACACGCCATTCGCCACCGCGTGGCCCCGCTGAATCGTTTCCCAACTCGAGTATTGGCGCTTTCCATAGGCGGCCTTTTCCGGCGGCAACCACCCGATGGCGGTCGGATAAAAAAGCACTTGTGCCCCTTGCAAGGCGGTCAATCGAGCCCCTTCCGGATACCACTGATCCCAACAAATAAGCACGCCAATTCGACCGTACGCGGTCTCCCAGGCTCGAAATCCCAAATCTCCTGGGGCAAAGTAAAATTTTTCGTAAAACTGCGGATCGTCAGGGATATGCATCTTCCGATAGATCCCCAGCACGGCACCGCCCGCATCGATGATCACGGCTGCATTGTGGTACAAGCCAATCGCCCGCTTTTCGAACAGCGGTACGATCAGCACGACTCCCAGCTTTTTTGCCACTGCCTGCATCTCCTCTGTTTGAGGACCCGGGATCGATTCGGCAAACTTAAAATACTCCTGCTTTTCCGCCTGGCAAAAGTACTGGGTGGCAAACATTTCCGGTAGGCAGATGACCTCAGCACCCTGCCGGGCCGCCTTGGCAATCAGCCTTTTGGCCGAGGCAATATTCGCCGGAACAGACGGCCCACAGGCCATCTGGACCAGACCGATGGTGAAACGGCCATTTCTTTGGGGTTTTCGAGCGGGCATCCGTACACTGTCTCTTGAGCTTTAATGCGAACGAGGGTCGGGTTGCAACCCGATTTGTTAGGATTCTCCCCGGGACGACCCAGAGAGGTTGGGAACGAATGAGGTGGGGGGAGGTCCGATGGCGCAGGTGGTCAAAATGGCACACTTTGACCTCGGGTTTGTACGCACCATTAAGCGCCGTCCTGTCTCATTTTGTGCAGATTTCTTGATTTATCTGCTAAACCATTTTATGACCGGGGGCTCGAATGACGGCAGATCCTTTTGCAGCTGGTCAGCGATGGTTAAGTAATAGTGAACCCGAACTGGGGCTTGGTTTGGTCATCTCCTCCGCGAAGGGGCGGATCACACTCTTGTTTCCAGCCACTGGAGACACGCGCCAATACGCGGTGGGAGGCGCTCCCTTGACCCGAATGGTTTTTCATCCTGGAAGCGAGATCAAGGGGCACGACGGGACCTCGATGCTTGTGGAGGAGGTCGTGGAGTCCGGTGGGGTGTTGACGTATCGGGGGGGAGGGCGGGAGTTGGCTGAGAGCGCTCTGGCGGATTCGTTGAATTTCACCCGACCGGAGGACCGTCTGCTGAATGCGCAGTTGGACGACAAGAGTCTTTTTAATCTTCGTTCGAAAGGCCTACACCACCGGTTTGAGACACTCCGCGGGCATCAGCGGGGGTTCCTCGGGCCGCGCATCGAGCTGATTCCTCATCAACTTTTTGCCGCCCTGCAGATTCGCCGCAAGGGGATCCCCCGACTGGTTCTGGCCGATGAAAGCGGCACCGGAAAGACGATCATCGCCTGCCTTGTCCTGCACCGCTTGTTGGTCACGGCGCGACTGCAGCGTGCCTTGATCATCGTCCCCCAAGCGTTGCTCAGCCGGTGGCACTACGAGTTGGCTCGTCGATTTCATCTGCCGGTGCCGGTCCTTGAGGCCGGGGACGGCGCGCCTCTCGCGCCGGATCAAGAGCTTGTTCTGTGTTGTCCAAACACGTTGCCCAAGGCCGCCGAGTTGCCTTGGGATCTGCTCATCGTCGATGAAGCCGACGCGGTCGAGTCACCGCACCTGGAACCGCTCTGCCAGGCGACGCCCGGAGTGATCCTGCTCACCGATCTGCCGCCCCGAACCGAAAAGGAAGCCCACCGTCGTTTAAGGCAGTGGCTCGACGGCGGAGGCAACCCGACCCCGGTGCCTTCACTGGGACCCGTATTGGCGGAAAAACTGCTCACCCAGAGCACGGATCCATGGACCGAGGAAGAAATAGCCGCCCTTCAGGACCTGACGGGGAGCCCCGTCGATCAGCCGGCGCTGACGGCCGAGCAGGGGGACGGCCGGGAGAGGATGCTGGCTGCGTTGATTGAGGGGCTGGGCGCCGGTCGCCGCCTTCTTCGAAATACGCGCGCCGTCATCGAAGGGTTGCCGGAACGCGAGGTACTCAGCCATAAACTCAGCCTGCCGGAGTCGCCCGACTCCGAGTGGCTCCGCTGTCTGACGCAGGAGTTTGACTCCGACGCCCGCCCCCTACCCGCTGCGGTGCGGGCGGACGACCCGCGCCTGACGTGGCTGGTCGATTATTTGGAAAAAAACGAGCGCGATAAACTGGTGCTGATTTGTTCGACGGCGGACCGGGCGACGGCCATTGCCGGCCACCTGGGTAACCGGGCCGCCCTGCACCATGAAGGCATGCCCCTGGTCGAACGCGATCGATCCATTCACCGGTTCACGGAAAAAGATGGGCAGGGAGCGAGCGTGCTCGTCTGTTCGGAGATCGGGGCCGAAGCCCGCGCGCTGCCCTTTGCTCACCACTTGGTTCTTTTTGACCTGCCCCCCGATCCCCTGCGCATTCAGAAGCGCATCGGCAGCTTGGACCGCTTCGGGCATATGGCGAAAGTCCGGGTCCACATTCCGTTTGTCGAGGGCACGCCCTCCGAACCCGTGTACCGGTGGTTTCATGAGGCCCTCGACGTGTTTGAACACCCGCTCCCTGTCGTTCATGCCTGCGGTCGCGCTTTCGGTCCAAAATTCCGCGCCCTGATCACCCAGGACTCCTCCGCGTGGCCTGACGCCCTGCCCGCTCTGCTCGCCGAGGCCAAAGCCCACAAGGACGAACAGCAATCGATCCTGCAAAGCGAGCCGGACCGACTCACCGACCTCGCCAGCTACCGCGTGCTCCCGGCCCATCGCTTGCTCGAAAGCGTGCGCCGTCTCGACTCCGACCTCTCGCTTGACTTTCTCATGCTGCGGCTCTTCGATCATTTTGGGTTTGATGCCGAGGACGTGGGCGAGCGGACGTATCATCTGCGTCCGAGGGAAAAGGACCGGAAGCCCGGGGCGTTTCCCACCATCGAGGCCGAGGGACAATTGGTCACGTTCGAGCGCCACAAGGCCCTGAGCCGCGACGACCTCTGGTTCCTGACCTGGGACAGTCCGGTGGTCATGGAGCACATCGAGTTGCTGATCCGTTCGATTGAGGGCAACGCCTGCTACGCGGTGTGGGAAGATCTGCGCAGCCAAATCATCCTGCTGGAGTCGCTTTTCCGCATCGAGCTCGCCCAACCGCCGCAAAAATTGTATCCCACCCGCTTCTTCAGCCCGGCCGGGGTGCGCCTTATCATCAACCACAAGCTCGAGGATGTGTCCGCCGAGTATCCGATGGAACTCATCAACAAAAACGTCAGCAACGGCCGACGGGAATGGATGCGCACCAACGAAACCGCCCTGCGCCACCTCCTGCCCCGCATGCTGGTCGACCTGACTCAGCGCGCCCAATCCCGCGCCGAGGAAATGAAAACCCAGGCGCTCGCCGATCTGGACGCTCAATTGCTCCCGGAAATCGATCGACTCTCCCAACTCCAGCAACGCGGAGGACCGGTCTCGGATTTCGAACTCCAGCTGCTCCAATCCGAATACGACGTGCTGAAGCAATCCCTCGCCCGGCCGGTGGTCCGGCTCGACTCGCTGCGTCTCGTCCGCCGTGGACCCACCGGCAAGGGGATCTGATCCCCGGCCATGCCGACGACGCTCTCCATCGTCATTCCTGTCTGGCACGACACCGAAGCGGCGGTCGCCTGCCTCGATCGTCTCCGATCCCCCGGCTCACCTCCGGCGGAAATCATCTTCTGCGACGCCACCCCCGATCCCGCGGAGAGAGCACGGCTCCAATCCCACGCCGAGGCCCGAAAGGCCCGCCTGCTCATGGCCCCCCGCCCCAGCCGCGGAGCGCAGCTCGCCCAAGCCGCCGCCGCCAGCTCCGGTGATGTTATCGTCTTTTCCCACGCTGATACCCATCTGGAAGCCGCCCACTTGCACGCTCTTCTGGAACGACTCGAGGTAGACCCAGCGGTGCAAGCCGGCGCCTTCCACCGCGACGTCGCCACCCTTTATCCAGCCCTTTCCTGGAGTCAGCCGATCGTCCATTGGTATATGGCCGAACTCGGCACCCTCTACGGCGACCAATCGCCCTTCATCCGCCGCACTCGACTCGAGCAACTCGGCGGCTACCCCAGCCTGCCGCTCATGGAAGATGTCGCCTTCTCCGATTTCCTGCGCAGGCGACTCGCCCGCCACGAGCTCGCCCTCCTGCTCCCACCCCTCACCACATCCCCCAGACGCTTCGACCAGCGCGGGCGATGGCGCAATAAACTCACCAATATTGCCCTGACCCTCGCGTGGCGGCTCGGCCTCGCCTCCGCCGAACGACTCCGTGGCATTTATTACCCAGAAAGCCGAGGCGCGAATCGCGCCAAGGACGAATAGCTAATGACTGACCAACGGTGTCCCCCTCCCTCCCTCGAGCGCCGCCGGCCTACTTCTGCGTCACCGTCACTTTCTCAATTTTGCCGGTGAAGGCATTGTTCAATTGCGGGATGGAATGACTGGTGGCCGCCACCCAGCCTTCATTGTTCCCCGAGACATGGAAACGAGTTGCTTGCCACAACACCCCCAAGCCACTATGATTCAATGCGCACCAACGCACGTGCTGATGGCATCGATCAGCGGAACGGCCGTGAGATTCGAACTTGACCCGCCTCTGAGTGAACCCCGATAGGACTGATGAAATCCCGCCACCGCCTGAAATGTGTTCTCTGGATAACTCTGTTGTTGGCATGCGCCTCGCTCTGGGCGCGCTCGCCCCGCTCCGGCCCGCCCGGCCCTGAATGGATACTCTGGTCGGGCGTGGACGTGCGGTCAGACCGCCTGCTGGCGCGCTTCGCCGAAAAAGAAACGGCCCAACAGACGGAATTGCTGGCATCGCGCGGCGTGACCGTCCTGCGGCGGATGCGGCATCCGGAAAGGGTCGTCGTTCTTACGTTCGATCCAGTGGATGGCACCGGATTGATCGCGAAAGTCAAAGAACTGAATCGGTTGAAGCTTTTTGAGTATGTCGAGCCGGACGCGCGCCGACGGACGAAGCTGGTGCCGACGGACGAAGCATTCACGGACGGCCGTCTCTGGGGGCTGCGCAATACCGGGCAAAATGGTGGCGTGGTCGGGGCGGATATCGACGCCGCGCGCGCTTGGGATGTCACGACAGGATCCCCCGTGGTCGTGGCGGTTATTGACACTGGAATTCGCCACACGCATCAGGACTTGCGCGACTCGATGTGGCGCAATCCGGGTGAAAGCGGAGCGGGACGCGAGTCCAACGGCCAGGATGACGACGGTAACGGCTACGTCGACGACGTGCACGGCATCAATGCCATCACCGGCACCGGCGACCCAATGGACGACAACGAGCATGGATCTCATTGCGCCGGAACCATCGGGGCCACCGCCAATGGCGGTGGGCCTCACGTGGGCGTGGCCTGGAACGTCCGCCTGATGGGCGTGAAGTTCCTGTCCGCCGGAGGCTCGGGGGCCACCAGCGATGCCATCACTGGAATTGACTACGCGGTGGCCCAAGGAGCCCGCATCCTGAGCAACTCCTGGGGCGGAGGAGGATTCAGCGCAGCCCTGCGCGACAGCATCACCGCCGCCCGCGACCGCCGCATACTCTTCGTCGCCGCCGCGGGCAACGACGGATCGGATATTGACCTGTCACCCGACTATCCGGCGGGCTATGCCATCGACAATGTGGTGGCCGTGGCCGCCATCGACCGGTCGGACAGGCTCGCGGATTTTTCCAATTTCGGTGACAGCACCGTGCACCTCGCCGCACCCGGCGTGGACATCTTCTCCTGCACGCAGAGTTCGGACACGGCATACGACTCCTTCGACGGCACCAGCATGGCGGCGCCCCACGTGGTGGGCGTGGCGGCGCTGATCCTGTCGGCCTTTCCCGCCGCCAGCTATGCGGATGTGCGCCAACGTCTGGTCAGTGGCTCACGGCCGATCCCAGCCTTGATCAGCCGGACCCAAGCCGGCGCCCTGGATGCCCACGGATCGCTTACGGTGGTGGCCGATGGCATCCTCGAATTGCGCATTTCCGCTTCCCAAAGCCCTTTGTTAGCGGGGTCGCGCGTCAATTTGTTCGTCACCGTGACCGACTTGTACCCCGTCGTCGATGCCACCGTCGATGTCCGGGTGGGCGACGCTGCCGTCCAACGCTTTGCCGACAACGGCCTTTCCCCAGACGCCCAGGCGGGCGATGGGATGTACACGGGAGCCATCGACGTTCCCGCCTCGGGCAATTCAATGAACGTGGTGGTCACCGCCTCGGCCCGTGAGGCCGAACCGGTGGAATCCACCTTCATCCTGCCCATCGCGGTCCCGCCCTCGAACGACGATTTCGCCTCCCGAGTTTCCGTGACCTCGCTGGACACCCGCACCCATGGATCCAACGTCAATGCCTCCCTCGAACCAGGCGAACAGCTGCAGCCCAGCGGATCGGGTAGCCGCAGCGTCTGGTGGACCTGGACCGCCGCCCAGTCCGGCGACATCACCATCAGCACCGCCGGCAGTTCGTTCGACACCACCCTCGCCGTCTACCAGGGAAATGCGTTGACTTCACTCTCGCTGGTCGCGGCCGACGACGACTCGGGCGGCGGTCTGCAAAGTGCGGTCTCCTTTGTCGCTCAGGCGGGAACGCCCTACGCGATCCAAGTCAATGGATACGGGGGTGCGACCGGTGCCATCGTTCTGAATCATCCGGTCTCGGGTGGACTCCCGGGCGCTCCCGTAGTCGTCTCGGATCCCGTGCCGACCAGCGTTCTCGTTGGTCAGCCCTTCGAACTGCGCGTGGTGGTCGATGGGAATGAGCCGTTTTCCTTCCAGTGGCTGCGAAATGGGAGCGAAATGGTGGGCGAGACCCAGTCTGCATTTTCGAGGTCTGCCGCCACACTCGCCGACGAGGGATCCTACAGCGTGCGCATCAGCAATAACCGTGGCATGGTCTTCAGCGATAGCGCCTTCGTAGGTGTCGAACAGGTCGCTGTCATCCCGGAGAACGACATCTTCGGCGCCGCCACCCCCTTGCCCACGGGCGGCGGGCGGCTCCGATCAAGCAACCGACTGGCTACCGGCGAGCCGGGTGAGCCCAATCATGGGGGGATCGCCGCGCCTCTTGCCTCACTGTGGTGGCGATGGACCGCCCCGGACAACGGCGTCCTCGAACTCAACACTTTCGGAAGTGCGTTCGACACTGTGCTGGCCGCCTACCAAGGCGATTCGTTAGCCAGTTTGAATCTACTGGCAGCCAATGATAACGCCGACAACAGTCAGCAAAGCACTCTCTCGCTTCCGGTCACCAGCGGTACCACTTACCTCTTCGCCGTCGACGGAACCCGAGACGCTGTGGGTGTCGTTTTTCTCAACCATTCTTTCGCCGCAGTGTCCCCCCCATCTGGCAATGACGCGTTTGCCAATCGGCGGGCGGTTCCAGCCTCGGGGATCGACACCACCTCCTCGGTCGGAGCCTCCGGCGAAGCAGGCGAACCCGACCATGCCGGAAACTCCTTTCCCCTGGGGTCGGTGTGGTGGACTTGGACGGCACCCCAAACCGGGTTGGTGACGATCAGCACCGGGGACAGCGATTTCGATACCACGCTCGGCGTGTATCGCGGCACGGCGGTCAATGCCCTGACCGTTCTCGCCTCCGACGACGACGGTGGCGGCGGACTGCAAAGCTTGGTCCGGCTCGCCGTGAGCGCCGGCGATGTCCTTCAGATCGCGGTTGACGGCTATGGCACGGAACAGGGCGCCGTCGCACTCTCGGCGAACTTCACCTCAGCCATTATCGCCAACGACGCCTTTGCCAATGCCACCGTCATTCCAGCCGGCACCACGCGCGTCACGGGCAGCACTACGGGTGCCACCGGCGAGCCCAATGAACCGACGCACCACAGCGATTCGGCAAACCCTCTGAATTCTGCCTGGTGGCGCTGGACGGCAGCGACCACGGGATGGCTCACCATCGATCTTCAGGAGAGCGATTTCGACACGGTGCTCGCCGTTTACCAGGGCGCTTCATTGAGTTCATTGAACGCCCTGGCCAGCAATGACGACGCCAATGCCTCCCGCACCAGTCAAGTGTCGCTCGCCGTGACAGCCGGACAGACCTACCTGATCGCGGTGGATGGCTACAGGGAAAGCCAGGGCGCGGTGGAGATGAGTCTGATTCTCGGGCCGATGCCCGTAATCCCCAACGACGCCTTTGCCCAGGCAACCCCCATCATGACTGGCATCTCGCGCGTCACCGGCAGCAACGTCGGAGCCACCGGCGAGGCCGGGGAACCCGCGCACCACTCCGATGACGCCCCCCCTATCCAATCAATCTGGTGGCGCTGGACCGCTCCCAGCACCGGCACAATCGTCGTCGACTTGAGCAGCAGCGACTTCGACACGGTACTGGCGGTCTATGAAGGCGCGTCGCTCGCCACACTCGCTCTCAGGGCCAGCGACGACGACGGTGGCAGCGCTTCAACCAGCCGGCTGACCACCTCCGTCACCGCCGGTCACGTCTATTATCTGGCGGTCGACGGCTACACCACGGCCGTCGGCAACGTCATCATGACGCTCACCATGAACGCACCTGTCCCGCTCGCCGAAACGCTCGACTCCCCATGGCTAGCCTGGACCACTGGAGGCGACATCCCTTGGGCAGGCGAAGCCGGTGCATCGGTGGTCGGAGCAGCGGGGGGAAGGAGTGGTGCGCTCGCCGACCTCCAATCGTCCTGGGTCCAAACCAGCGTAACAGGCCCCGGCCGGCTCCGGTTCTGGTGGAGGGTGGACAGCGAGGAGGATTATGACGAATTGAGTCTGAGCGTGAATGGGACTGTCACCGACGCCATATCGGGCCTCCAAGACTGGTCATCCCGCTCCATCGACCTCCCCGCCGGCCCCCAGGAACTGCGCTGGACGTACGCCAAGGACGAGTCGTTTGGCGACGGCGAGGATGCCGGGTGGCTCGACGGAGTCACGTTTGATCCCGAGGGGTTCCTTGACTGGATGGCCGGGCATCCCGCCGTGCCCGCTGCCTCCCGAGGCCTGTGGGATGACCCCGATGACGATGGCCACCCAAACATCCTCGAGTACTATCGTAACACCCCGCCCGGCCAGGGAGTTCCAGCCACCGAATGGGCCATCCCCAGCCGCGCTCCTGACAACACCTTTCTCCTCACCTACCAGCGCCATAAAAACCCCCAGGGCGTTCAAGCCGTCGCCGAATGGTCACCCAATTTGCACACCTGGGGTGCATCTGGCGCGACCATCGATGGCCAACGCGTCGTGCTCGCGGAATCCATCGATTCGTCCCCGCCGATCCACAACCGCGTGACCATCCGAGCCACCGGAGCCACTCAACGCCTGTACCTCAGGCTGCGAGTCAGCCTTCAGTGAGTCCTCCGTGTATGAGATGCTGCTCGCCACAGCCGCCATCCGCCGAATACCAAAACCCCCGGAGAAATAACGTTGAGCGTTCGGTGCGCACTGAACGATGGCGACTCATCGAACATCTGGCCATAGACACCAACGCGCCGGAAGTCGAACTTTTCGATTACCAAACCCACCCCGAAGAAACCCGAAATCACGCTGCCGCCCACCCCGAGGTGGTGGCGGAATCGCGATCTCGGCTTCCATCGCTCTAACGCACAGCGATGGCAGATGGCTGAAGCCCAAGGTCAACCGCGTTGGGAAAGAGCATGATCACCATGCTTCAAATCGTCCTCGTCCTCGTCCTCGAATTGGCCGCTCCGCTCACCGACTCGCCCGCTCTCTGGTTGCCTAACCTGTGTATCGCGGGTTATTCTACCCGACCACCGCGCGCCCCGGTTTCTGGATGCATACTGCGTATCACCAACCTCTTACAACAATCTTCACTTCGCCCTCCAACCCCCGACTGCCGACCTCCGACCTCCGACTGCCGACCTCCGACCTCCGACCTCCGACTGTTCCTGCGCCCGGCATGTGACAATCCGCCGCGCGCCGCCTACAATCCGCGACCATGGGCTGGCCTGTTTATTCTCTGGTGCAAATACCGGACCTCATGCACCTCACGCCACCGGCGCGGGTGGGCGTCATGGGGGACCCGGTGGCACACTCGCGCTCACCGCAAATGCACAATCCGGCTCTCACGACGCGCCGCATAGACGCCCAATATGTCCGCCTCCATATCCGGCCGCACGAATTCGTCGAAGCCGTGCAGACGTGCCGGGCGGCCGGCATGACCGGCGTCAACTGCACGATTCCTCACAAGCTGGCCGCCCTCGAGATCGCCGACGAACTCGATCCGCTGGCCCAAAGACTCGGTGCGGTGAACACCCTGGTTTTTCGCGATGGACGAATTTATGGCCACAACACCGATGGCCCTGGCCTGCGGCTCGCGGTGGAGGATGAGTTTGACCAATCGCTTTCCGACCAGCGCATCCTCATCCTGGGTGCGGGAGGAGGAGCGGGCCGGGCCGCCGCCATGCAGTGCGCCCTGACGGGGTGCCGTCACCTCACCCTCGTCAATCGCACGCCCGGAAAATTGACGGCCCTCGCGCGCGAATTGGCTTCGGTTCTTCCAAGCGATCGAATCACCGTGCAATCCGAGCCCAACGCGCTCGAAGTCGACCTTATCGTCAATGCCACTCCGCTGGGCATGAAAGCCGATGACCCGCCGCCCATGGATTTTGCCCACCTCCACCGCCATCACAACGTCTACGACATGATTTACAGTCCTCCCGAAACGCCGCTGATCGCCGCCGCCCGCGCCGCAGGCGCCCGGGCGGCCAACGGATTGTCCATGCTCCTCCACCAGGGCGCGGCTGCCTTCGATCTCTGGTTTGGAAAACCGGTCCCCATCGAGGCCATGCGCCTCGGATTGAATGAGAGCTTTGACCAGTAAGCCCCCACCGCCAGCCGCTTCTCCATTGCTCGCCCCACTCGCCCGCCACGCCATGATCTCGCCCGACCCCGTCTCACCCATTCCAATCGAAACCCTGTCGCTTGGGCAACTGCATGCTCTTTGCGATGACGCCGTGCGGGGGTTAATCGCGGAGTTCCTCCCGCTTATCCACGCCAGTGAATTGGCCATCTGGGTCAAAGATCCGCAATCGGAAAACTTGGTCGCCTTGCTCGACACGCTCGGTCCCGGTGGACCGGTCGAAATGAAAATCTCCCAACCATTGAGCTCCGGCATCATTTCCCAAGTCTTCCACGACCAAAAACCCTTCCTGGACGAAGGATTGTGGCGGTCAAAAGCCCAGAGTACGCTGGTGGACCGCGCCCTCCGCCAATCGACCCTCCATCAAATGTGCGTGCCATTCCAACTCGGCGGCCAACCCATCGGCGTCATGAGCGCCGTCCAGTTGGCCGATAGCATCCACCAACCCCCGACCCGCTGGGGATTCACCCGCCACGACCTCGACATCCTCGCCGTGGCCGCTCAGGCCGCCAGCCTGGCCATGGAACGCGCCGGCTACGCCCAGCGACTGACGCGGTAAGTCGCAGCCCTCAGGCCACCTCAAGCAGGCTTCGCGCCCTGGCCGCGTCCCGCGCAATCTGGGCAGTCAAGGCATCAAGCGAAGGAAACGTCTGTTCGGGGCGCAGGAAAGCGGTCCATTCCACCTCGAGGTCGCGCCCATAAATCTCCTCGCTGAAATCGAACAGGTGCACTTCAAGGCGGCGCTCGAGGTCCCCCGATTCCACGCTCGGCCGCAGGCCGAGGTTCGCGACTCCGGCCAACGGTCGCTGGTCGAGGGTGGCGCGCACCGCGTACACGCCGTTGGGCGGAAGTTGTTCGTTTTCCAGTTCCAGATTGGCTGTGCGAAATCCGATTTTCCTTCCAAGCTGGCGTCCGGCGACCACTCTTCCCAGCACGGTGGGCGGGCGACCGAGCAATCGCGCGGCGCAGGCGAAGTCACCGACCTCCAAAGCCGTCCGCACCCCGGTGCTGCGCGCCGCCACCCCCTCCACCTCGACTGGGGCGACGGCGTGGACCGTGAGACCGAGCGACCGGAGCAGAGCGACCGAGCCGCGGGCTCGATAGCCAAAAGTCCAGTCTTCGCCGACGGCAATGGATCCAAGCGGGCAGCAAGCCGATTCCAGTTCCCGTACGAATTCCTCCGCCTCGGTGGCGGCCAACCGGGCATCAAATACCAGCACCAAGACTTGCCGCACACCCAAGCGTTCGAGAATGGCCAGTTTGTGCCGTGTCGAGGTGAGCATGAGCGGTGCCCGGTCCGGCCTGAGCACCCGGGCCGGATGCGGATCGAACGTGACCACGACCGCAGTGCCGTCGGGCTGGGCCATCGATGTCCTGATGACAGCCTGGTGGTCGATGTGCACGCCGTCAAAGACGCCAATCGCCAGATGCACCGGCCCCGGCACCCGCGTCAGCTCCTCGATGGAATGCAATACGACCACGGCTCACGCTCCGCGCAGACGAGACACCTCAGGCAAACTGAGCATCGCGGCCCGCAACTCGTCAGCCGGCCCCTCCTTCAACTGGCGAAAACTGACCGCCCGTGTCAGGTCAAATTTCCCGCTCCGAGTGCGCCGCAAGGCCGCCAAATGAGCGCCGCAACCCAGTTTTTGGCCGATGTCGTGCGCGTAAGTGCGCACATAAAATCCCTTGCTGCAGAGAACGCGGAAATCGATCTCGGGGGGATCAAAGCGGGTGATCGCATGATGAAACACATGCACCAGACGGGGCTCGCGTTCGACCTCTTTCCCTTGGCGCGCCAGCTTGTACAACGGCACCCCATCCTTCTTAATGGCGCTGACCATCGGCGGCAGTTGGTAAAAATCCCCACGAAACGCATTGAAGGCGGCCTCGACCTGATCGCGAGTCAGCGGAGGCACCGGTTTCTCCTCGAGCACCGCGCCTTCCTTGTCCTGGGTGCCCGTGGTGATCCCAAGGCGGATGGTGCCCTCGTACTCTTTGTCTTCCGCCATCAACAGGTCCTGGATCTTCGTGGCCTTCCCGATCACCACGATGAGCAGACCCGTGGCCATCGGGTCGAGCGTGCCACAGTGGCCGACCTTCTTCGTGTTCAAACTGCGCCGCGCGACGGCCACCACATCGTGGCTCGTCATGCCGGGCGCCTTGTCGACCAGCAGGACGCCGTCAAGCTGGGATTGCTGCGTTGAGTGCCTCATGAATGGATATTAAGACCCGCGACCGCGCCTCTCCGATGGGACCGCGCATCCGCGCTCCGGCCGCCATTTTGTGCCCACCGCCACCGAATTGAGCGCAGAGGGCGCTGGCATCGAAGCGCACGTCCTTGCTGCGCAGGCTGAGGCGCACTTTCCCGTCGGCCAGCTCCTCGAAAAAGGCTGCCACCACCACACCATCGATGCCGCGAATGTGATCTATCATGTTCTCGCTGTCCTCAGGTCGGGCACCGGCTCGGGCCATCATGTCCAACGTCAGATGCCAGCTCGCCACCCTCCCATCGGACGAAATGTCCAGCACCTGCAACAACTCCCCAAGCAGGCGGATCCGGCGCAATGGGCTGCTTTGATAGATTTTACGGTTGAGCTCGCCAACATTCAGTCCCGCCTCGATAAGTCGAGCCGCCCACCGGTAGGTGGCCGGAGTGGTGTTGGAGTACTGAAAGCTTCCGGTGTCCGTGGAAATGGCCGTATACAGGTTCTCCGCGATGTCGGCTTCGATCGGCACACGGGCCATTTCCAGCCACTCCGCGATTATTTGTCCGGTCGCCGGAGCGGTGGGGTCAATGTAATGGTGATGACCATACCGGGTGTTGCTGATGTGGTGGTCGACATTGACAAGCTGCGGCACGTCGGCAATCGCGGCATTCACCGCCTCCCCCAGCCGCGGCTGCGTCGCGTTGTCCAGGGCAAAGACAATGTCGGCCTCGAGCGGTCCGGAGGGCCGGACGACGCGGTCACTGCCGGGAAGAAATCTCAGGTTGTCCGGCATCCCGTCTTCATTCAGGACGACGACGGTGTGCCCAAGCCGCTCCAGCGCGAACGCCAGAGCCAGCGCCGATCCGATGGCGTCCCCGTCCGGACGAACATGCGATGTGACGACGCACCGGCGCGTGCCCTGGTGGAGCAGGACGGCCAAATCATGGAGCGTGATGTCGGCAATAAGTGACATGGTATTGGGTCGGGGATCGGGAAATTCACACATGGGCCGAGGCACATCCGGGGGGAAACCGGCGCCTCCCGCCACCACCTCAGTCCAACTCCGCCTCGTCTTCATCGGGGAGTGCGTCACGGAAAGGACGCCCGGATTTTTTTGACTTTGGTTTCGGTTGGGGTGGTTTCGGCTGACGAGCGGCTGGGTACGGGGGATCCTCCGGCGCGACTTGTTCGTCCAGCGCCTCGATGATGCCGAGCACGCGCACGCCGCGCTCGACGGAATCATCGTGCTTAAAATGGAGCATGGGCGTGTTTTTCAGGATGACGCGTTTGCTCAGCTTTTGGGAGATGCCATGGGCGCCCTTCTGCAACTTGCGGATGGCATCGGCCTGATAGTCCTCCCGGCCGATGATGCCGACGTAGACATGAGCCTGTTTGAAGTCGGGTGTCAGATCGACCTCATGGATGGTGACGAGAGCGGCCCCGAACTCGAAATCCCGGCTCAGGATGTCGGCCAGTTCGTGTTTCATCAGCTCGGCGACGCGGCGTGGTCGATTGGTCACGGTAATTGTCGGATGATCAAAATGGGTGAGGCGGAGAGAAGCGGCACGGCCGTCCGGGAGAGAGACCGGCCGTTGGCTTGCGGGCGCCGGGGTCGGCCGGTTAGAGTGTCTGATTGAGCTTCTCAAGCTCGTAGCACTCGATGACGTCACCCTCCTCGTAGTCGTCGAACGAGCCGAGCCGGATGCCGCACTCGAGTCCGTTGCGGACTTCCTGAACCTCCTCCGTGTAACGGCGGAGTGTCGACATCTTGCCGTCGAAAACGGGAGTCCCGCCCCGCAGGACGCGGGCATGGGCGGTCCGGGTGACCCGGCCATCGGTGACCCCGCACCCGGCAGCGTAGCCGCGCTGTACTTTGAAGACCTGCTTGACCAGGGCATGGCCGATAATGCGTTCGCGCGTGAGTGGGTCGAGCAGACCAAGCATGGCGTCGCGCACCTGGTCGATCAGCTCGTAAATGATGGAGAACAATTTGATCTGAATGCCTTCGCGTTTGGCGGCGGCCACTCCCTTGGTTTCGACCTTGGTATTGAACCCGATGATGACGGCGTCGGTGGCGCTGGCCAGCAGAACATCGTTTTCCGTGATGGGGCCCGCTCCGGTCGCGGCAAAATCGAGCGTCACCTTTTCCGACTTGATCTCCTTCAACGCCCCGACGATGGCCTCGACCGATCCCGCCGCGTCCGCTTTGAGAATCAGACGCAGCACTTTGACGCTGCTGTCAATGCTGGCGAACAGGTCTTCCATCCGGTTGCGGCGCGGGTGGGCCAGCTTCTCGAGTCGCTGGAAATTGGTGCGCTCTTCAGACAGGCGTTTCGCGTCCCGTTCCGATTTCATCTCCAGCACCTCGTCCCCCACCGCGGGCGGACCCGAAAAACCGATGACTTCGCAAGGGATGGCCGGTCCCGCCGATTTGATCAACTCGCCGCGGTCGTTGAGCAGTCCGCGAACCTTACCCCAATTCTGGCCACAGATAAACGGCATGCCGGCTCGGATTGTGCCGGTGCTGGCGATGATGGTGGCGGTCGGCCCCTTCCCGGCCTCGACCCGCGACTCGATGGCAATTGCGCGGACCGGCGCTTTCGGATCCGCCTTCAATTCGAGAAGTTCGGCTTCGAGCAAAATAATCTCAAGCAACTGGTCAACGTTGGTTCCCTTCAGGGCGGAAATCTCAACACAACTCGTGCTGCCCCCCCAATCCTCGGGCATGAGGTCGTTGGCCTGCAGTTGTTGTTTGACCTTGTTTACGTCCGCGCGGGGAAGGTCGCACTTGTTGATGGCCACCACGATCTTGACACCCGCCGCCCGCGCATGCGCCAGCGCCTCGTGCGTCGTCGGCATCATGCCGTCGTCCGCCGCCACCACCAGCACTACAATGTCGGTCAAGTTGGCGCCCCGAGCCCGCATGGCCGAAAACGCGGCGTGGCCTGGCGTGTCGAGAAACACAATGGGCTTCTTCTCCCCTCCCATCTCGTGCTCGACCGCATAGGCTCCCAGATGCTGAGTGATGCCACCCGCCTCCCCGGCCGCCACCTTGCTCTTGCGGATGTAATCGAGCAGACTGGTCTTGCCGTGATCGACGTGGCCCATGATGGTCACGATGGGAGGACGCGGCTTGAGTTTTTCCACCTCCGGCTCCGGCTCGGGCGGCGGGGGCGCGGTCACCGCCTCTTCCACCTTGTGCACGCCTTCACCTTTTTTGCGCTTTTCGCGCTCAAAGATGAATCCATGGCTTTCGCATACCTTGGCCGCGATGTCCGGCTCGATGGCGCTGTTCTGATTGGCGAAGATGTCCAGGGTCATCAATTCCTTGATGATCTGGTATGACTTGATGCCCAGCCGCTCGGCCAAGTCTTTGACAATCACTGGCGGCTTGAGGTGAATGACCTTGGGATCGGCGATCTCCTCGTCTTCTCCCGCTTCTTCCTCCTCCGACTCCCCCTCCTCGCTATCCGTCGATTCAGGCGGCTCGGCGGCCGGCCCTGTCACGGCGTGCAACTGCTGGAATAGCCGGGCTTCGGCTTCGACCTTCGCCTCTTCCCTGGCGGCGTGAATCTTGGAAATCGGCTTCAGAATCTGGGCGGCCGCCGCGGCGCGGACCGCCCGAGCTTCATCCAGTTTTCGCTTCCGCTCCGACTTCGCCTCATCTTCGTCGAAAAGAGAAAGCGCATTGTCCTTTAGCTCGTCCAGGGTCGGGCCGGCGGGTTCGGCGGGAGCCGATGGCGGAGGCGGGGGTGGGGGCGCGGATTTTGACTTGGGAGATGGTTTTCCGATGGCCGGTAGCGACGGGACCTCCGCGGCGTCGGGCTTCTTGCGGACGCGCTTGGGTTTCTCGGAGAGGAGGTCAAGCGCACCGGGTTTCGCTTCCGGGGCGGGAGCGAGAACGCCGTCCGGAGTTGGATCGGTGCTGGGTTCTTCCCCGGTTTTTGCGGTGCTGGATTTGGATGCCATTCGTAAATTCAGGTGTTTTCATGGGCGTGGCCGGCTGGGGTGGTCAACCCTGAGCGGGTGCGGCCTCGCGCTCGTTGATTTCCTTGGCCTTTGCAATGATGGCCGCGCCTTCCTCCTCGGAAATCTGCGCCGCCTCGGCTACATCGCCCGGATCAACTTCGGCCAGCAGATCAATCGAATTCAGACCGCCCGACATGAGTTTCGCGGCAATGACATCGGTTATGCCCAGTTTGACCGCCATGTCAGCCGCCTCGCGGGCCACTTTGCCCACGAATTGTTCGTGCGCCGATTCGTCGCGCTCGACTTGCACATCCCATCCCATCAGCCGGCTGGTCAGCCGGGCATTCTGACCGCGACGGCCGATGGCCTTGGACAACTCCTCTTCGTTGACCTTGACGGTGATCCGCTTGTTCTCCTCGTCGACGCTGATCTTCGACTCGGCAATGACCGCCGGCTTCAAGGCCTCTTTGACAAAGTCCTTGGGATTGTCACTCCACCGAATGATGTCGACCTTTTCGTTGTTCAACTCCCGGACAATGTTCTTGACCCGCGCCCCCTTGAGTCCGACGCAGGCGCCCACCGGATCCACTTTGCTGTCGGCCGAGTAGACGGCCACCTTCGTCCGGTATCCAGCCTCGCGAGCGATCGCGCGGATCTGCACCGTGTGGTCGGCAATCTCGGTCACTTCGCTCTCGAACAGGCGCTTCACGAAATTTGGATGGCTGCGGCTGAGAATGATTTCCGGACCACGCACGCCGTTTTCCACGGCCACGACGTAGGCGCGCACACGGTCGCCGATGTTGTAGTCTTCGGTCTGAACACGCTCCTTGGCCGGCATCAGGCCTTCAAATTTGCCCAGATCGATGAGCACATCGGACTTCTCGAAGCGCCGGACGACCCCGGACACGATCTCCCCCGCCCGGTCCTTGAACTCGTCATACATCATCTCCTTTTCCGCCTGACGGAGCGATTGCATCATCGCCTGCTTGGCCGTCTGAGCCGCTATCCGGCCAAAATCGCGCGGCGTGACGTCGATCTCCACCTCGTCCCCGGGCACCGACCCGGCCTTGATCTTTTGGGCCACATCCACGGGCAGTTGCTCCCACTTGTTGGTCACGGTTTCCACGACCAGGGGCTTGGTGAAAACGCGCATGTCGCCCTTGATCGGATCGATGCTAACCCGCATTTCACGCAACGGTCCCAGCCGCTTCTTCGCCGCCGACAGAAGTGCGCGTTCGACGGCCTCGATGACCTTTTCGCGGCTCATCCCTTTGTCTTTTTCGAAATAATCGAACAATGCTGTCAGCTCAGTGGTCATGGCGTCACGGGAAGTCTGGTGCCGGGGACAAAAAAAAGCGGGATTGCTCCCACTTTTCCCCGGGAGATCCAGTCCGCGCGCGGCCCGGCCCCCCCTGTCACCAGCGAAGAGGCAAACCTAAAGCACAACCCCCCATGCCGTGCAAGCAAAACTCGGATGGCGCTCTCAGACCGACCCTGGCGTCAGTCGATGGGCGGGGCGACGAACGACGCGATGGCGAGTGGCGCCGGTGATGGGGACGGAACTGACCACGGCTTCGCCGAGCATGACCATGCTGGCCTGGCCACCGGAGGCGAGGGCTTCGTCGATGGCCGCCCGCACGTTGGAACTCGTGAGGAGGCCGGAATCTTCGGCAAACGTACGGGAAAGGGCGAGCAACTTGTCAAGACTGGGGGCCGGATGGGCGCGCAAGTGAGCCAGGGCGGTCCGGCCGGCGGCATTCACCCGGGCCATCACGGCCGCATCCCGCAGCACCTCGCGAGTGGAAATCGGTCCGAAAATCCGGCACCAGACGGGCGATTCCGGGATGGGGAGCCACTCGACGTCGAGCGGCGCGCCGACTTTGGTCTTGACCATGAATCCACCGTTGAATTGGCCGCCCACATCGCCGCGGCCCGTGGCATGAGCGACCTCGGCTTCATGCGCAATCAGGCCAAGTTCGCGCAGCGAACGCCCGTCCTCGAACAACGCCCCCAACGCATAAGCGCTCGCCAACGCGCTGGCGCCACTCATGCCAAACCCGCAACCGAAGGGCAGATCCGCCATAAGTCTGAGGACCACGGGTTCGCACGCCAGGCGCCCCACAACTTCACGCACCGTCGGGAACTCCCAGTCCTCGCCAGCCACCAGAATCTTGGATCGGCCCGCCTCACCGCCGCGCTGAGAATCGGACCCATCCTTCAAGCGGCTCACTTCGGCCACCACCCCGGCCTCAAGAGTAAACCCGACCCCAAGGGAGCCGCGCCCATGCGACGGGCCGGCTTCGTAGGTCTCAAAGATCAATGACCCATTCGCCGGGGCAAACGCCCGCTGACACTTGCGCTCGGTTTTCACCCGCGGGTGAAGGGCTGGGGTTGGCGGGTGGGGTAAACTGTTCATTTGTATCAATGACTCCGGTGACTAGGGGTGCGATTGGAAAAAGGCCATCGGCCCGACATTACTTAAGCATTGGCAGCGTTGTCGAATAGCGTCGAAGCGCCTGGAATTGGAAAAACTGGCCCTTTGAAGACAGGTTTTGGCGGGCGTTTGAGGCTGGAGGTGGGACGAGACCTCCCGGCCTCATAGGCGTTGCGAGCATGGTGAAAGAAGCTCCTTCTCACCTTCTCAAGCAGTGCTCTAAGCCAGAAAAAGCGCAGTGGAAAGCTGCGGTAATGCGCAAAATTCTCCGGGCGTCGATCACGCGACCATCCCTCGAGACGTGCAGACCCAAAGGACGAAGCTTTTATTCTCGTTGGGGCAGGGGTGAGAGCACCAACCAGAGGAACCTTTCATTCGCCAATGCCCCCAACGTGCCAATGATGGTCCCCAGTTCACTCCCCCCGTCCTCCGCCCTCCGACTCCCGACCGCCGCCCTCCGACTCCCGACCGCCGACCTCCGACTCCCGACCGCCGACCTCCGACCTCCATGTCCGACGCATACGAATACGACTTTCTTGTCATAGGTGCCGGGATGGCGGGATTGACCTTTGCGCTCGAGGCGGCGCGGCACGGCCGGGTGGGGCTCTTGACCAAGAGCGCGGCGGAGATTTCGAATACAGCCTGGGCGCAGGGAGGGGTTGCGTGCGTGTTGGATCCGGACGATTCCTTTGAGCGGCATGTGGCTGACACGCTGGATGTCGGCGCAGGACTGTGCGACGAGAAGGCGGTGCGCACGATTGTGAGCGAAGGACCAGCGCGCATGACCTCGCTTGTTGAGTTGGGGGTGAAGTTCAACGAACGACCTGCCGCCGAGGGGGGCGGTTATGATCTTGGAATCGAGGGAGGTCACACGCGCCGCCGGATTCTGCATCAGGGCGACCGAACCGGGCTGGAGATTTCGACGCGACTGCTGGCCGCGGCGCGCGCGGAACTGAATATTCACTTTCACGAGCGCTGTTATGCGATTGATCTTATCACCACGGGCAAACTCGGTTATGCCCAGGAAGACCAGTGCCTCGGGGTGTACGGGTTGGATCAACCGAGCGGCGAAGTGCTCACCTTTCGCTCCGACCGCATCGTGCTCGCCACCGGCGGCAGCGGACGGGTCTATCAATACACGACCAACCCCGAGGTGGCCACTGGCGACGGCGTGGCCATGGCGTGGCGCGCAGGAGCGACTATCCGAAACATGGAATTTGTCCAGTTCCATCCCACCTGCCTGTTTCACCACGCCCGCCGCAGTTTTCTGATCAGCGAGGCGATGCGTGGCGAAGGCGGCGTGCTCATCGGCGCCGACGGAGAGTCGTTCATGCACAAGTACGACCGGCGCGAAAACCTCGCGCCTCGCGACATCGTCGCCCGCGCCATCGACCGGGAAATCAAAAAGACCGGATCAAAATGCGTCTTTCTCGACATCACGGCCAAGCCGCGCCCGTGGCTCGAGGAACGCTTCCCCCATATCTTTGAGACATTGCTCGAGCTGGGCATCGACATCTCCCGCGACCCCATTCCCGTCGTGCCTGCCGCCCACTACCAGTGCGGCGGCGTGCACACCGACTTGAATGGCGCCACTTCGCTCCGCGGACTGTGGGCTGTCGGGGAAGTCGCCTGCACCGGACTTCATGGCGCCAATCGTCTGGCCAGCAACAGCTTGCTTGAAGGCGCGGTCATGGGCCATCGCGCCTGCGCCCACGTCCTGGAATCGGAACCCATCCCGTCCCGCCGACCCCGCGCCTTCTCGCTCAAGCCGTGGATCTCCGGCGACGCCCAAGACGTGGACGAACTGGTCGTCATTTATCACAATTGGGATGAAATCCGCCGACTCATGTGGGACTACGTCTCCATCGTCCGCACCAGCAAACGACTCCAGCGCGCCGCCACCCGTCTGCGCACGCTCCAAAAAGAAGTGCAGGAATTCTATTGGGGCTTCCGAGTGACCGCCGAAGTCCTGGAACTGCGCAACCTCGTCCAAGTTGCTGCCCTGATCGTGGACAGCGCCCAATCGCGTCACGAAAGCCGCGGCGCCCATTGCACCCTCGATTACCCGGAGGTCGATGACGTCCACTTCCGCAAGGATACCCTGCTGTGACGCGTCTAAACACTCCCGCACTCGTCCCCTGTCCATCGTGCCCCTCTCGTTTCGGGTGGAATACCGAATACTGACGACTGACTACCGCCTTCTGATCCCCCTCCGACCGCCGACCGCCGACCTCCGACACTGGTTGCTCGGAAGCGCTACCGGAGTATGATCCTTTCAACCATCCTCCTTGCACACCGCCGTGACGACCCGCCGATCCATTCTTCGCACCTCGCTGCTCGGCGGCTCGATGGCCGGCTTGGGTGGCTTGGATTTTCTGACTCGGCTCCAACCCGTCACGGCCCAAGACGCGCAACCCCTGCCGGGAGGCGTCAAGCTGCACGATGAAATCGAACCATTGGTCCGGCTGCTGGAAGACACGCCTCGCGATCGCGTCCTCGAAGAGGTCGGCGCGCGACTCAAAAGCGGCCTGAGCTACCGTGAATTGCTCGCCGCCCTGCTGCTGGCGGGCGTGCGCAATATTCAACCGCGTCCGGTCGGGTTTAAGTTTCATGCCGTGCTGGTCGTCAATTCGGCGCACCTGGCCAGCTTGGCCTCGGCGGACAGCGACCGCTGGTTGCCATTGTTCTGGGCCATCGACCAGTTTAAGAGCTCGCAGGAAGCTGACAGGCTCGAGGGCGACTGGACCATGGGCCCGGTCGATGAAAAGGCCGTGCCGCCTCCGGAAAAGGCGCGCGCCGCATTGATCCAGGCGCTCGATCGCTGGGACGAGGCCGCGGCCGATGCGGCGATCGTCGGACTGGTCCGCAGCACCGGTGCCGATGAACTGTTTGACTTGCTATGCCGCTATGGGGCTCGCGATTACCGCGACATCGGCCACAAGGAAATCTACGTCGCCAACAGCTTCCGGACCCTCGAGGCCATTGGCTGGCACCATGCCGAACCCGTGTTGCGTTCGCTCGTCTACGCCCTGCTCGACCGCAGCGGGGCTCGCGAAAATCCGGCCGAGGCCGACTTGCCGGCCGACCGGCCCTTTCGCGCCAATCTTCAACGCCTTTCCGCGATCCGTCCCGGCTGGACGGTGGGAACCCGCAATGCGGAAGCCACCACAGCCCTGCTCGATGCTCTGCGCACGGGCTCGCCCGATGACGCCAGCGCGCTCGTGGTCGACCTGCTGGCTCGAGGCGCCGCGCCCGCTTCGCTCTTCGACGCCTGTCTGGCGGCTTCGGGGGAATTGATGATGCGCGATCCGGGCATCGTGTCGCTGCACGCCAGCACCTTCACCAATGCCGCCCACTACTCCTGGAACCGGTGCGGCGACGACGCGACACGGCGGCTCCTGCTCCTCCAAAACGCCGCGTTTCTTCCGCTCTTCCGCGGCGCCCCGAAAACGGCGGGCACCCCGATCGATCAACTTGAGCCGCTCCCTCCGACGGCCTCCGGTCCGGACGCGCTCGCCGAAATCTTTACCGACATCAGCGCCGACCGTGCGACGGCCGCTCGCAAGACCCTCGCGTGGCTGCGCAGCCCCGCCAACCTGCGTGACTTCGCCGCCGAAGCGCGGCGACTGGTCTTTCTAAAGGGAACCAACTCCCACGATTACAAGTTCAGTTCGGCCGTGCTGGAAGATTTTGCCACCATGGCGCCCGGTTGGCGCGAGCGCTTCCTCGCCTCCAGCGTGTTCTACCTCCGCGGCTCCGAGGCGGCGGACAACGGCCTGGCTCCACGCATTCGCGAAGCACTCAAGGGTTGATCCCCGCGGCCTTTACGTTTTAAAAAATGCCCGCTGCTTGGCGCTGATCGGCATGCCCAATTTTTCCATCACCTGGAGCAGGTCCTCCCACACCTTGCGGCGCTCCGTCAGCGATTCGTTGTGCAGCAGGTAGCTCGGGTGGAATGTCGGCATCACTGGGATGCCGTCGAACGTCCGCCACTGGCCGCGTGCTCGGCCGATCGGGATGGCTTCGCCCGCCAGGCCTTCCAGGGCGGTGGCCCCGAGCGCCACCAGGACGCGTGGCCGCAGGACGGCGAGTTCCCGGTGCAGATGGGGCAGACCGGCGGCGATTTCCTCGGACGTGGGCCGTCGGTTCTTGCTGCCCTGATTTCCCCCATCAATGGCGGGACGATATTTCACGATGTTCGTGATGTAGACTTGGGACCGCTGCAGCCCCATCGCCGTGATCATCTTCGTGAGCAACTGCCCGGCCGGCCCGACAAATGGCTCTCCCAACTTCTCCTCCTCCGCCCCCGGCGCCTCGCCAACGAAAACCAATGGCGAAACCGGATTGCCCACCGCAAAGACCATCGTGTCCCGAAGCAGTCCACGCTCGCGCAAGGAGGCATAAACCGGACACGCCAGCACGCCCGATTGCACGGCCGCCAGCGCCGCCACCGTGGCCGGATCGGCCAACTCAGTTGGCCAGGCCGCACCCGGTGTCGGCTTCGCGCTGGCCGTTGGGACACCGGTGCCAACCGGACCGACCGGACCCGACGCCAGGACCTCCGTACTTATTGGGGCCACGACGACCGTCGATCGCCCTGTCGACTGCGTGCGTCCGCCCCGCTGCGCCCGGTGCCACGCCCGCATCACCTCCCGTGCCGGATCGGACAGCCAGACATGAGTCTGCCCGGCACTTTCATTTTGGCGCAGGTATTCCAGCAGCACTCTGATCGGTGACGATCTCGCGTCTTCAGCCATGCCGGCATCATGGCCGACTCCGCCGCGCCAGGCCACTGCCAATTAAACCCGCGGTCGGGCATTTCTCAGACAAGGAGTACGGCGATTGTTCAATCACGCTCCCGCAGCCTGCGAGTCCAGGAGGCTGCGTCCCACCCCGAGCCTCGATCATTTGTACCCGGTCCTCAATGTTTCCGCTTTCGCGATGGCCCCGGCATTTTAGTCTGTTTCCTTTTCGCCATGCGGATCATCGACCGCTACATCGGCCGCCAAGTCATTACGGCGACCCTCATTTCCGTTCTGGTGCTCACCGTCATCATGGTGCTGGGCAATGTCTTCAAGCCATTGCTCAGCCTACCCACGGAGATTTTGCGGGATCTGCCAGCGACCTTCTTCCTTAAGTTCATGGGGTACGCCGTGATCGCCTCCCTGCCATTCACTGTGCCCTGGAGTCTGCTCACCGCCGTCCTCCTCGTCTTCGGACGCCTCTCCGCCGACAACGAACTGCTCGCCCTCCGCATGAGCGGCGCCAGCTTCCTGCGCCTCGCCACTCCCAGCTTGGCCCTCGCCGCGCTCTGCTCCCTGCTGTGTTTTTGGATCAACCTCGATCTCGCCCCGCGCGCTCAGACCGAACTGGCCCGCCTCCCGACCCGCATGACCGCCGCCAACCCCAAGGCGCTGCTCGCCGCCGACACTATCGTCGACCAAATCGATAATTTCGTCGTCTACATCGGAGACAAGAAAAACGACGGACGCCTGACGAACTTCCTCATGGTTCTCCTCAACGAATCGCGGCAACCGGCCGGCTTCCTGGCCGCACGCCGCGCGGACCTCATTGAAAATCCCGATCAACAGGGCCTCGATCTGAAATTGTTCGACGCCACCGTCATCATGCGCGACCCGGATCGCCCCGGCGACCGCGAAGCTGGCGTCAACCCGCTGACCCGCATCCGCCCTCCCATCCACGCTGGCCGCATCACCCAAACGATGACCTTCCAGCGGTTGTACGAAAAACTGGAGCGCGTGAAGCCGAGCATGATGACAACCATGGAGTTGAGCCACCACCTCGAAGCGGCGACCGTGCGCGCCCACGCCGAGACGGAAGCCCGAAAAAAGGCAGGGAAACGGACCAAATCCAGCGATCGGCCCGCCCTCCAGCACGCCACCGAATTGCGCACCGAACTTCACAAACGGTTCAGCTTTTCCCTGGCCTGCCTGGCGTTCGTCCTGGTCGGGCTCCCTCTCGGGGTTACTGCCCAGCGACGCGAGACCGCGGTCGGATTCGGACTCAGCCTGTGTCTGGGTATTGTTTATCTCTCGCTACTGATGCTGGGGGACAGCATCCTGAAGGACAGTGCGCGTTCCTACCCGTGGCTCATTGTCTGGCTCCCCAACCTCCTCTTCCTTCTTCTGGGAGGCTGCCTCTTCTTTCGACTGCAGCGCCGATAAGCCGCCACCTCATCCATCCCGATGACCCGCCCGTCTCCATTCACACCATGACCCCGGACCAACTGCTGACCTCTCTCCGATGGCGCTACGCCACCAAAAAATTCGACCCAACCCGCCTCATTCCACCCGAGACCTGGGCCGCCCTGGAAGAAACACTGGTCCTTACCCCCTCATCTTTCGGACTGCAGCCATGGCAGTTTATCGTCGTCACCGATCCGGGCGTGCGTGCCCGCCTCGTGCCGGCCTCGTGGAATCAATCGCAACCGGTCGACGCCTCGCACTTCGTCGTCTTCGCCCGCCGCGATAACCTGCCTGAATCCGAGATTGACCGCTACGTCGCACGCGTCGCCGCCGTGACCGGCACGCCGTCGGAAAAACTCGCCGGGTACCGCAACATGATGGCCGACTTCTGCCAAAAGGCCCGACTCGAGGGATGGATCAACACCTGGGCCGACCGCCAAGTGTACATCGCCCTGGGGAGCTTCATGACCGCCGCCGCCAGTCTGGGCATCGACACGTGCCCGATGGAAGGGCTCGATCCGGTCAAATACGACGAGATCCTCGGCCTGACTGGCAGCGGGTTCAGTACCGTGGTGGCGTGCGCCGCCGGCTACCGCAGCCCTGAAGACGGATATGCGGCGCGCCCGAAGGTCAGGCACCCGGCGGACGAAGTCATCCGCCGGATCTGAGCTGAAACGATGCCGAATCTACGGGATGCCGTGTCCGCGGCATGGAGGGGGCTGAGCCCGGCGCGGGGTGCGCGTCAGCGGATGAAATCGTTGATCAGGTTTTCCAGCATTTCTTGGCGTCCACTGCCCGGCATCGGGGATTTCTTGAGGCCGAGCGCATGCTTCTCCAACTCCGCGAGCGACGTCTTCCGTGCCTCGATTTTGGCCCCGAGGCCGGTGTCGTATGAACTGTAGCGGGATTTGATGAAGTCGTCGAGACGGCCGTCCTTGATGAGGGCATGTGCGATCTTCAATCCGCGGGCAAACGCGTCCATGCCGCCGATGTGCGCGTGAAACAAGTCCACCGGTTCGTAACTCTCTCGCCGCACTTTGGCGTCGAAGTTCAACCCGCCGGTCGTAAAGCCGCCCATGCGGAGGACAACGAGCATGATCTGTGTCGTCATATAAATGTTCGTCGGAAACTGATCCGTATCCCAGCCGATCAATTCGTCCCCGGTATTCGCGTCGATTGACCCCAGCGCGCCGGCATTGGCGGCCACGGTAAGATCATGCTGAATGGTGTGGCCAGCCAGGGTGGCGTGGTTGGTCTCGATGTTCAGCTTGAAGTGGTCCATCAGTCCGTAGGTGCGCAGGAAGTTAAGGCATGCCGCGGCATCGGAATCGTACTGGTGGGTGGTCGGTTCCTTGGGCTTCGGTTCAATGTAAAACTGTCCTTTAAACCCGATCTTCTTTTTGTAGTCGACGGCCATGTGCAGGAAGGTGGCAAGGTGGTCGAGCTCGCGTTTCATGTTCGTATTGAGCAACGACGAATACCCCTCGCGACCACCCCAGAAGGTGTATCCTTCGCCTTTGAGTTGCGCGGTGACATCGATCGCCTTCTTCACCTGGGCCGCCGCATAGGCGAACACGTCGGCATTCGGACTGGTGGCCGCTCCCTGCTGGTAACGAGGATGCGCGAAAAGGCAGGCCGTCCCCCAGAGTAGTTTTTTGCCCGTCTCCTTCTGCAGCTTGCCGAGAATGACGGCCGTCTTGTCCAGCAAATCGTTGCTCTGCTTGAGCGTCGGCATTTCCGGCGCGACATCGCGGTCGTGAAAGCAATAATGGTCGATGCCGACTTTCTCCATGAATTCGAAACAGGCCCGGGCGGTCTGCTCGACCATCTTCAGCGGGCTGCCGGTGTTCCACGGCCGTATGGCGGTGCCGCTGCCAAAGGGATCGGCCAGCGGGTTTTTCATGGCATGCCAGTAAGCGACGCCGAAACGGAAATGCTCCTTCATCGTCTTGCCCCCCACTTTTTCGGTGGCGTCAAAATGGCGAAAGGCGAGCGGGTTTTTCGAATCCGGACCTTCATAGCGGATTTTCTTGATTCCGGGAAAGTATTCCTTGGGCATGGCGTGTAGTGGTTTGGGTCGTGATGGAAGTGACTGGATTCGGTGGGCAAAAGAGGCAGGCACGTAGTCACGGCGGCCCCGGCTGTCAAAAGGAAACCGGGTGCCCCGGGCCGCCGAGAAATTCCTGGCGCGAACCGATCCGGAGGTGTCTGAATGGGGCATCGTGCCGCCCGCCGCCAATCACGCCCACCGTCACCTGATCCTCATTCTGGCCAGTGCGTTTGGCGCCATCGTCCTGTGGTCGGGATGGGCGCCGTGGCACCGCCAGGATTGGTGGTTGGAAAACCTGCTGGCACTCCTCTCCCTCCCCGTGTTGTGGCTCATCTACCGTTATGTCCGGTTTCCCCGGCTGTCGTGGATCCTCGTCTTTCTGTTTTTGAGCGTGCACGAACTGGGCGCCCACTTCACCTATTCCGAGGTGCCCTACAACGCGTGGTGGCAGTCGCTCACCGGCCGGTCATTCAACTCGCTGGTCGGCTGGGATCGCAACAACTTTGACCGCATTATCCACGTCCTCTACGGCCTGCTCCTCGCTCCCCCCCTTCGCCACATCGCGGAGCAATGGGTCAAAACCCGCGGCATCTGGACCTATGTCCTTCCCGTGGAAATGACGCTCTCGACCTCCGCCCTCTACGAACTCATCGAGTGGGCCGCCGCCACCATCTTCGGCGGGGAGTTGGGCGTCGCTTACGTCGGGACGCAAGGCGACCCATGGGACGCTCAAAAAGACATCGCCCTCGCCACCGCCGCCGCCCTCGCCGTCATGCTCGGCTCCCTGCTCGCCGATTGGAAATCCCATCCCGGATTCGCCCGCGATCTCGTCGACAGCCTGCGCACGACCCACCAAAAATCCCTCGATCGGCGATGACTCGGATCCGGAGAATCGACGCCCTCGGATTTCTCATTGCCAACTTGCGGCAAACCTGTTAATCCGCCCCCATGAGCTATTCCACCGACACCCTGCCGGCTATCGGCATCCTTTCCGACCTCAGCGAGGACGAGCTTTCCGAGTTGGCCTCGTTCGGCACCTTCCTCAAAAACCGCAAAGGGGATAAACTTGTCGAACAAGGCGCCATGAACGCCTTCATCCACCTCGTCCTCGAAGGCGAGTTGCGTGTCGCCGTCGCCTCCCATGATGCCATTGTCACCCTCGGTTACGTCCACGCCGGCGAATGCGTCGGCGAAATGACCATGCTCGAACCCGTTAAACCTGCCGTCGCCGGCGTCATGAGCGCCTCTGACTCCCATGTCTGGGCCATCCAACGCGATGACTTCGACCGCTTCGTCGACGAATTCCCCTCTGCCGGCGCCAAAATGCTCCGCGGGATCGCCGTCCTCATCGCCGGTCGCCTCCGCAAAACCGACCAACACGTCGTCGCCCAAGCCACTTAAGATTAAGATTAATATTAATATTAATATTAATATTAAGATTAACAACTCGTAGAGCGCGAGAATGTAGGAAGTGAGAATTTGGGACGACGCTTGACAATTTTGGGGGGAACTTTCTAATGCGGAAACGGTAGAACCCGTTCCTCCCCAGACCATGAGTGGACTGAACCCCCTATCGCCGCGTCCCGCGCGCCGGCCGCGAGCGCCACGACCGATTCGATCTCGGGTTGATGGCGGCGGCCACTCGGGGGGTACTGGGGCTTCCGTTGGAGGCGGGTGGTGGGTAGTCGTGGTGGGGATGGCCGTGGTGGCCGCGGGCTGGTGGTGGCTCAGTCAACCCGCTGAGGGGCCGACGCCGGCCCGGGCCGGAACAGCGCCATCTACGACGCCCCCGGCACCCGGCACCGACCGGGGCTCGGCGATTCCGGACCTGTTGCCGGGGCAGTCATCGCGGTCGCCTGAGCCTGCCAATCCCACCAATGACCCGCGTCCCTCGTCCGCCACTGACGCGGCCCCGCGCGATCCCATTAACCCGGTGCCGGCCGCCGCAGCGGCGGGAGTGGAGTTTCCCGACACCATTGATTTGAATCCGGTGACATCGGGCGGGACGGAAGCGGCGCGAGAGCGCGATGCCTTGATGTCCCAGGCGTTTACGAAAAAGGCGTGGCCAGGTTACGCCGCGCTGCTGCATCGCTCGCTGGTCGCAGCCACGGTCAAACGAACCTCAGCGCCCCCGCGCGCCGATGAAGTGGCGTCCCTGCTCAAACAGCCGGTTTTTGGCCACGTGCTCGTTCGGCAGGCGGTCTTGAGTGAAATCTCCGACCTCTCGGCCCGCCCGTGGCTCGAAGCCCTGGCCAACCGGGCGTTCGCGGAAAAACTTCTATCGGATCCGGAGTTGGGCGAAGCCCTGCTGACCAGTGTGACGCCGGCTGATCAACTGGAACACGTATTAGCGACCTGGGCCGATCTGTGGACCGAGCATGAGGCCGCGCGCACCAGCCACACCGCTCTCGCGCTGGCCTGCTCCCTGGTCTTTGAAAAGCCCGTCTCGCTGACCTGGAATGACCAGCCACTCACCGTGACCGCCGAGGGTCGCTTCCAGTGGTTCCTGCAGCAGGACCGCGCCGGACGGCTGACAGGACGCATCACCCGCATGTCGGCCACCGACCTCGCCTGGGTCGTCTGCGCCCCGGTCCCGGAATCCGAACTCGAATGGGCCCTGAAAAAAGTGAAGTTGCGCCAGGATTCCTGGGGCGACGCCTACGGCATGGTCAAATACGACATGACCAAGGCCGTGCAGGGAACGAATTCCTACGACGCCTACACCTTCGAGGAAATCCTCGAAAAGGGAGGCATCTGCGGCGACCAGTCATACTTCGCCGCCAATACGGCCCGTGCCCACGGCATCCCCGCCGCCGTCATCACCGGTGACGGAGCCCGCGGTCCGCACGCCTGGATCCGGTGGATGGACCGAGACAGCGCCTGGCCCATGCAGGGGCGCTTCGACGGCTATGCCCTCGGAAACACCCGCCACGCCCAATCCGGCCAGGGACTCTCCGAGGAATGGTTCGTCCAACGCAGCGAACGCAAAGCCACCGCCACGGAGAGCGTCCGCAACGCCTACCACCGACTCTGGCTCGGACGCGTGCTCGACATCGCCGGTGACACCCGCCGCGCCGGCCCGCTCTACGACCTCGCCGCCGCCGCCAATCGCGAACTGCCCGTCGCCGCCGAGGCTCAATTGCGCCACTGGATCGCCTACCGCGCCGACGCCCCAGTCGAGGAATGGCGTGACTTGGTCGCCCAGCTGAAAAAAAACTTCCGCGAGAATTCCAACCTCATGGCCCAAGTCCAGCGGGCCGAAAACGAAATCATTTTCCCCCGTCAGGACGGCAAATCAGTGGTCGCCGACCTCCGGCGCGACATCCGCCAGATGGAAAAAGAAGCCGCCCGCGATGGCGTCACCCCCAAGGACGAGGATCTCGCTCGCTCCTACGCCCGCCAAGCCGACGTGCTCCGCCAAGCCGGAGACATCGACGCTGTCCGATCCCTCTACCGCCGCGCCCTCGATGACCGCGCCAACGCCGCCACGTTCAAACTCCTCGCCCGCGACTACTTCAAGGCCGTCGCCGACCACCCCGAGGCCCAACTCCGCGCCTGCCGCGACCTCGAATCCGCCTGGAACCGCCACGTCGACACCGGCGGCGACTATTTCGACATCGGCAGCCAGAATTCCGCCCTGGCCGTCATCATCGAATGTTATCGCGCCGCCGGCGAAAATGCCCGCGCTGACCGACTGCAAAAGGAACTCGATCGCCGCCAAGGCCGCGCCGAACGCAAGGCGCTGTGAACTCCATGCCCTCTCTCGTCCGGGCAAAAACCCGTCGCGGCTGCGAACGGAGCTGGGACTCTGGCACTGTGGCAGGTAATCGCCGATGCCGTGACGCGCGTTGACCTGAAGCGCGGTCGGCTAGTCTCGGGCGATGTCGATTCCGCCCATCAGCCGTATCCCCTGCCCTTGTTTCCGATGGTTCCCTTGTCTTCCGGCGATAGCCATGCTGGCCGCCGCGCTGGATGGGACGGCGGCATCGGAATTGCCGGAACCGCCGGCGGATGTCCGCTATTCGGTCGAGGTGTTGGCGGAGGGCATGGCGCTGCCGATGGAATTAGACATGGCCTCGGATGGGAGGGTGTTTTTTATTGAGATCGCGGGCCGGTTGAGCTTGTGGAAGCCGGAAACGGGCACCGTGGTTGAGGCCGGTCGGATTGAAGTGGCTACGGAGCAGGAGAATGGACTGCTGGGATTTGCCCTCGATCCGGCTTTTGCCGACAACGGATGGATTTACTTGTTCTACTCGCCAAAATCCGAGTCCGGTCAGCGCCTGAGCCGCTTTGTCATGACGGGCGACGCGCTCGACGTGGCCAGCGAGAAGGTGGTGATGTCATTTGGCACACAGCGGCGCGAGTGTTGCCATCACGCGGGCAGCGTCGAGTTCGGGCCCGACGGCTGCTTGTTCATCTCGACCGGTGACAACACGCATCCTCATGGCGACTCCGATGGATTTGCGCCCATCGACGAACGGCCGGACATGGAGCCGTGGGATGCTCAGAAGTCGGCGGCCAATCCAGGTGACTCGCGAGGGAAAATCCTGCGCATCCGCCCGCGCCCGGAGGGTGGGTACGACATTCCGCCGGGAAACCTCTTTCCGCCCGGCACGCCGGGCACCTGTCCTGAGATTTACGCCATGGGGTGCCGCAATCCGTGGCGGATGAGCGTCGATCAGAAGACCGGCATCGTGTATTGGGGCGAAGTCGGACCGGACGCCCACGGCAATGGGCCACGCGGCCCGCGTGGCTACGATGAAATCAATCAGGCGCGCGCCGCCGGCAATTTCGGGTGGCCGTACTTCATCGGAAACAACTTCGCCTATCACGATTACGACTACGCGACCAAGACGGTCGGGCCGGCATTCGATCCGGCGCGTCCCCGCAACGTCGGCCCCAACAATACCGGGGCGGTGGACCTGCCACCCGCCCAGCCGGCCTTAATATATTATCCGTATGGCGCCTCACCGGAATTTCCCGAGGTCGGCCAGGGCGGCCGCACCGCCTGCGCCGGCCCGGTCTTTCATTATCGCCTCGAATTCGAACGGACCGGCGGGTTCCCCGAATATTACGACAACTGCCTCCTCTGGTGGGACTGGGAGCGGCGAATGATCAAATGGGCGCGGCTCGACCGCGACTCACGACTGGTGCGCATCGAACCATTCACCAGCGCCGTCCCGGTCAAACGGATGGTCGATGCGACTTTCGACAATGATGGGCGGCTCTATGCCATCGATTACGGTGAAACGTGGGGTGCCAATGCCGACTCAAAGCTGGTTCGCGTCACGTATACCCACGGAAACCTGCCACCCGTGGCCGTGGCCGCCGCCACGCCGTCCTGCGGCCCGCTCCCGCTGAAAGCGGCCCTCTCCGCCCAGGGAACGCAGGACCCCGACGGCGGCCGTACCCCACTTGAATTCACCTGGCATCGTGGCTCCGAAGTAATCGCCACTGGATCCGAAGCGGAGGTCGTTTTGACCGATCCTGGCGATCACGTGATCGAGTTGCGCGTGACCGATCAGGCGGGGGGTGTCGCCACCGCCTCCACCTCGGTCGTGGCGGGCAATTCACGGCCCGAGGTGACTTTGGAAGCACCCATGAACGGCCAGTTCTTTAATCCAGGCCAACCGGTGGCGTGGCGGGTCCGCGTCCACGACGCGGAAGAAGGCGACTCCGCCTCACTGCCCGACAGTTTTGGCCCGCGCGTGCTGCTCAGTGTCTCGGCAGACCGGGGTGGGGCCGAACCGCCCGGGTTGGCGCTCATGAAATCAGCCGACTGCTTCAACTGCCATGCCCTCAATCACCGGTTGGTCGGCCCGTCGTTCATGGAAATCGCCGACCGCTACCGAGGCATCGAGGGAGCCCTGGAGACAAGCGTAAGCCGTGTGCAACAGGGGTCGAGCGGCGTGTGGGGGCCCGTCCCCATGCTGCCCCACGGGCACCATACGCGCGACCAGATCCGGGAAATGGTCGCCTGGGTGTTCGACACGACACCCGGCTCCCATCAGCCGGTGCTTCAGCGCGGTCTGAGCGGGGAAGCGCCCGTGCCGGTCGACGCCACCGGTGTGCGCGCCATCCGCATGGAGGCCGTGTTTACCGATGCGGGCCAGGCGCCGGCCAGCCCGTTGACCGGACGGGCCATGGCGATCCTTCGACCACGGCGCCTCGAAGCGGAACTCCACGACGGTCACCACGGCACGCAAGTGCTCGGCGGCGCCAGTGCCAGCGGCGGGCGCTTCGTAGGCGACACTCATCACGATCAACACCTTCGATTCGCCGCACTCGACCTGTCCTCCACCTCCTCCCTGACCTGCCGCGTCGCCTCCGGTGGGCACGGCGGCGTAATCACGTTTCATGCCGGCAGCCCGACCGCTCCTCCGCTGGCTCAAATCGAGGTTCCCGTCACCGGCGGCTGGGAAACCTGGCGCGAAATCACCACACCACTGCCTCTCAGCCCTCCTCCCCCGGCCCGCACCGACTTCTTCGCCGTGTTTCGCAACCCAGGCCAAGGCGGCCTCATGAACCTGGACTGGGTGCAATTCAACCCGTGACCCTCCACGCGCAATCTCGGGGCGCCTCACCGCTCCTTCCAGCCAACTCGCAGATGATAAATTTCACCAATTCCACCTCCTACAAGAGCCACCTCGTCCTCTTCCCGACCGTAAAGACCGCCGCCAGCGCCAGCAGCATGCAGAACGCGGAAGTGCAGTTCGACGGTGTGGTGCCTGAGCCGGCGACCGCGGGCTTGGCCCTGCTCAGCTTGGGTGCGCTGGTGGTCCGCCGCCGCCGATAAATCGGAGAGTGCTCACCTCAAAACCGCGCATCGCATCGTTGTTTTTCAATCGTCCGAAAGTCCCGTGGTAGACTTTCGGGTCTTTTTTTGGTCTCCACTGACCGCTTGCCGTGCCTTGTCGCACTCTTAGGATGATTCCCCATGATGAAACCGCTGCATCCTGAAACCGCCGTCAAGACACGCTATGCCGCGGGAGCTCAGGCTGTTCAGCCGGCGCTCTGCTGTCCGGTTCAGTATCGCCCCGAGCTGCTCGCCATTATACCGGACGAAGTGATCGCGCGCGATTACGGCTGCGGGGATCCATCGCAATTCGTGCGAACAGGCGAAACCGTGCTCGACCTGGGAAGCGGCACCGGAAAAATCTGCTTTATCGCCGCCCAGGTCGTCGGCGCGAGCGGCCGCGTGATCGGGATCGACATGACGGACGAGATGCTCGCGGTGGCGCGAAAGGCGGCTCCCGTCGTCGCCGAGCGCCTCGGGTTCGCGAATGTCGAATTTCGCAAAGGTCGCATCCAGGATCTGGCACTCGATCTGGAGGCCTTGGACGACGAGCTCAAGCGCTGCCCCATCGCCGACGCGGCCTCGTTTTTGGCCGCCGACCGTCTCGCCGAAGAATTGCGCGTGACGCGGCCATTGGTCGCCACGGGTTCCATCGATGTCGTCGTGTCCAATTGCGTGCTCAATTTGGTCGAGGCCCGCGCGAAGCGAGTCATGTTCGACGAGATCTTTCGTGTCCTGCGCAACGGTGGCCGCGCGGTCATTTCGGATATCGTGAGCGATGAGGAGGTCCCCGAATCGATGCAGAACGATCCGGACCTGTGGAGCGGGTGCATCTCAGGCGCCCTCACGGAAGAAGAATTTATCCGAGCGTTCGAAAACGCGGGATTCTATGGGGTGCAAATCCTCAAGCGCGACGAGACTCCCTGGCGCACGGTCGAGGGCATCGAATTCCGCTCGGTGACGCTCGAGGCATTCAAAGGCAAACAGGGCGCCTGCTTCGAACGCCACCAGGCCGTCATCTACCGCGGTCCGTTTCGCGAAGTGCTCGATGACGACAATCACCGCTTCCAACGCGGTCGCCGTTACGCCGTCTGCGACAAGACGTTCCAACTCCTCCACAAAGCGCCCTACGCCGGCCACTTCGAATTCATCGAGCCCCGCCTCCCCGTCCCCCCGGAGGAAGCCGGCGAGTTCGACTGCTCCAGCATGCGCCCGCGCCACCCGCGCGAAACCAAGGGCCTCGATTACCATCCGACCACTCCCACCTCCTCGTGCTGCGACTCAGGCTCGTGCTGCTGAAGGACAGAAGTGGCTTTTACCCTCACCGCTTCGCCTGACCGCCGATTCCACCGTCCATTTTAGGATGAACACCGCTTGGAGGGCCTCGCGAATCCTTGCAGCAGGCTCATTTTCCGTCAGGCTGATGCCTACGTATGAAATCACCATTTTCCCCCGGATTGATTGCTGTGGTGCTGTATGCGACCGGCTTTTGCCGCGGATGGGCGGATGACCTCGCTCCGGGAACGACCATTGAGCCTGTGGGCCGTCGTGGCGAAAACCGGACGGTGCTGCCCGTCAACCAAGTGGTGACGCCGCTGGGCCGGCAAGTCGAATTGCCTGGAATGCGTCCGCAGGTGCTCGCGCTCTCGCCGGACGGACGCTGGCTCGCCGTTTCAGGCAAGACCAGCGAATTGGTGGTCATCGACGCGGCGTCCGGGGAGATCCGGCAGCGGGTGGATCTGCCAGGCGAGGAGGTGGTCGAACCGCCTCCTGACGTGGTGTCGCCCAATATTCTCAACCCGGACAAGGAGGGGCAGGCCAGCTATACGGGCCTGCAGTTCGCGCCGAACGGTCATCTCCTGTACTTGAGCAGTGTCAACGGATCGGTGAAGGTCTTCTCCGTGGATGCGGACGGCAGCGTGACCCCGTCCCGATCGATTCCCCTCCCGCCCGCCAACGCGCCGCGGCGCAAAGCAGAAATTCCCGCGGGTCTCGCGCTTTCGCCGGACGGAGCGACGCTCTACGTCTGCGGCAACCTCTCGAACTCGCTGCTCGCCGTTGAAGCGAGCACCGGAAAAATCGTCAATCGGTTCGAGGTTGGCGTCGCTCCGTACGACGTCGCTCTGGTGGGCGAGAAGGCCTATGTTTCCAACTGGGGCGGTCGGCGCCCGACGGGCGGCACACTCACCGGACCGGCCGGCCGCGGCACCGAGGTTCGGGTCGATCCCGTGCGGCACATTGCCAGCGAGGGGTCGGTCAGCGTCATTGACCTGAAACAGGGCCGCACCATCACCGAGATCCTCACCGGACTTCACGCGAGCGCGCTCGCAGTCTCGCCGGACCACCGTTACGTCGTCTGCGCCAACGCCGCCGCCGACACCCTGAGCGTGGTCGACACCCGCTCCGACACCGTGGCGGAGACGATCTGGGTCAAGGGCCGGCCCAGCGACCTTTTTGGCGCCTCGCCCAACGCGCTGGCGTTCGATCCGGCCGGTGCCACGCTTTACGTCGCCAACGGCACCCAGAATGCCATTGCCGTGGTTGACTTTGACCCCGCTGACCGGGAGTCAAAGCTCCGCGGCCTGATGCCGGTCGGCTGGTTTCCCGGCGCCCTCGCCTTCGACGCTTCACGCGGGTCACTCGCAGTCGCCAACATCAAGGGACATCCGGCGGAACGAAAAAATGACGGGGAGGGCAAACAAGGCTTCAACTCCCATCATTATTCCGGCTCGGTCTCGCTGGTCCCGCTGCCAAAACCCGAGGACCTGCCCGCGCTCTCCGAAACCGTAGCCCGGAACATGCGCCACGAGGCGATCGCCGCCAGCCTGCTCCCGCCCCGCGACGGTCAACCGGCCCGCCCCGTGCCGGAACGCATCGGCGAACCGAGCGTGTTCAAACACGTCGTTTACATCATCAAGGAGAACCGCACCTACGATCAGGTGCTCGGGGACATCAAGGAAGGCAACGGCGACGCATCCCTGTGTATTTTTGGCGAGGCGATCACACCCAATCAGCACCGCCTCTGCCGGGAATTTGTGCTTCTCGACAACACCTACTGCGCCGGCATCCTCAGCGCCGACGGACATCAGTGGAGCACCACAGCGTTCGCGACCGATTACATGGAAAAGTCGTTTGCCGGCTTCCCGCGCAGCTACCCCGACGGCATGGGCGAGGACGAGGATGACGCTCTGGCCTACGCTCCCAGTGGATTCTTGTGGGACAACGTGCTGGCCCATGGCCGGACACTGCGCAACTATGGTGAATTCGCGGCTCCCGTCGTCCGCTGGCGCGATCCACAGCGCAAGGGGGAACCGGGATTTATCGACTGCTACCGCGCCTGGAAAGGCGAGAACGCTGACGTAGTTTTCGAGAGCCGGCCCATGATCCCGACGATCGCCCCTCATCTGCCGACGGGATACGTAGGATGGTCAATGAACGTCCCCGATCAGTACCGCGCTGACTTTTTCATCCGCGAACTCAAAGAGGCCGAGGCCAGCGGCGAGTGGCCAAACCTGATCCTCATCTGCCTGCCGAACGACCACACCAGCGGCACCACCCAGAATATGCCGACCCCAGCGGCACATGTGGCCGACAACGACCTCGCCTTCGGACGCATCGTCGAAGCGATCTCACACAGCCGGTTTTGGCCGCAAACGGCAATCTTTGCCATCGAAGACGATCCCCAGGCAGGATGGGACCACGTGAGCGGTTACCGCACCACCGCTTACTGCGTCAGTCCGTACACCAAGCGCGGCACGGTCGTAAACACCCAATACAATACCACCAGCATCATCAGAACCATCGAGCAGATCCTGGGGCTGCCGCCCATGAACCAGTTCGACGCCAGCGCTACCCCGATGACAGAGTGCTTCACGCCCACACCGGACTTCACCCCGTTCAAGGCGGTGGCCAACACAGTAGCCCTCGACCAACTCAATCCGCCGCCCC
>JBJXFS010000196.1:0-9474 GCA_046155625.1 Verrucomicrobiales bacterium
GACTTGTTCATCCCCCCCGCTCGCCCGCCGAAGAATTTTTCCGCCTGCCCCACAATCAAGGCGTCCATATCGATGATCGGACCGCCGTCCGGCCGCATCATCGTCACGATCGGCACCTCAAACAACACACGGTCCGTAAACAACCGCTTGATCGAACTCTTCGACGGATCGTCGCCCGTCGAGCGAATGTCGAGGTTCGGTTCGATAAACGCCAGCTTCTTGTCGTACTGGCGCCAATAGCCGTAAATCTCCCCCGATTGCAGCCCGGCATAATTCTCGCCGCTGGCCACCGTGAGCGCGATAAAATGCCGCTGATTCGCGTAATCCTTGGGCAACTCGGCCAGCAGTTGCTGGTCCTTCTCCCGCCGCCACAACCGGTAAAACCCGCGCGCCCCGTCATTGGTCGAAACCACTGCCGTAAAATCCTTCAGCACTTCGTCCACCTTCGGATAATCCTCCGGATTGACCGGCGGCGCGGGATTCGCCGGCGCTCCCGGGGGCGGCTCGCCCACCGGTGGTTGCGCCGCCACCGGCGCCGTCTCGCCCCATGCCGTCACCCCCAGCCCCAGCACGGCCACAACACCACAGGCCACACCCAGACCGGCCAGCCGGTTCGTTAAATATCGCGTTTTCATTTGGTTAAGGAAGCAAAAAAGTTAAGGGATTATAATTTTTCGGAAAACAATAGTTAATAGAATTTCTTCCTGGAGCAAGTGTTTATTTTCCCTGAGCGATGTCCTTTTGCCAACGGAGCGACCCCGAGAGTGGAACTCGGGGATTTCCTCAGGGGGCCAATCGGGAGGTGGGACGTGAGTTCCTGGGCTCGCGGGTGGTGGGCGCGTGGTGGAAGATGCCCCACATTTGAAGAACCGGGATGGGAACCACGAATCGGGTGACCAAGGCTGGACCCCTCATCGGGCGCCGAGATATTTCACCACCGCATAGAACGGGGCGAAAATGATGAGAGCGGTGAAGAAGCGATGGCGTTGAGTCCATCCCCAGAGGCGTGGCCAGAGCGAGCGGCGGCGTTGGGCGATGAGGTGGCAAGTTCTGGCGTGGGCACGATTCATGAGTCGGTTGCCGCGATGGGTGATGGCGAACTGGCGCAGGCGGTCGCGGAGCGGGGCGTCAAAGGCGGGCACCGGGCCATCTGGCTGGGAAAAGCACAGGGCACTGTCGACGAGCGATCTGATGGAGCGGTCGTACGCATCGTACCGGGCGGGGTCAGTGGCGGCGAGGCGGGCATGGGCGTCGTCGCGGCGGCCGTTGAGTGCTTGGTCCAAGGCGGCCCAAAGGAGGAACCGCTGCACCGTGTCGTCGTGCTGGGGGAGAGAAAGGACGTGATCGGCGACGCGCTGGAATTCTGCTCCCTGGCCGCGGATTTGCAGGGCGACGGCGAGGTTGTTGAGCATCCACGGCTGGACGGCTGGACGCTCGGGCCAATCGGCGAGCCACTGGCAGACGCGGCGGTAGCGATTCATGCTGAAGAGGACGTATCCACATAGGCCCCAGGTGAGGTCATTTGAATGGAGCCACGCCCCGTAGCGGCGACGGAGGCGGGCAAAGTAGAAGCGAGGGGCGACTCCCCCGAAGAGCTGGCGCCGGCTCTTGGCGCGATCGAGGCGGCGACTTAACTCATTGAGGATCGGATCCAGCGCGCGTTCGGTAACCTCGGCGCCGGGTGGAAGCCGGTTGAGCGCGCGTGGTCCCGGGAGCTTTCCGCGCAGGATTTCGGATTCGGCGTAGATTCGGCCGGCGTGGGGATGGGGATCGGGACGTTCCAGCGCGTCCAGGGCTTCTTGGCGAAATAACGATGCCCAGTCGGGCCGGCGTTCGCGGAGGGTGCGCATGACGTAGGCGATTTGGGGCGGCGCTTCATCCGGGCACGCGAGCACGGTGCGCAAGGCGGACCGAGCCGGCTCGGCCTCGTTGGCGGCGATATGAAAAATGACGTCGCGGGCGTTGGCGGTTTGGGGCTGGAGGTGGGGGCGGACGCGATCGAGCACGGTCCGGGCGCGGTCGAATTGCCGATCCTCCAAGTGCAAATCAAACAGGGTGAGCCCGCCATAGGTATAGCCAGCGTCGATATCCAAGGCGCGGAGGAATTCTCGTTTGGCGCCGTCGCGGTCGCCGCGCTGGCGTTTCAGATCCCCCAGATACCCATGCGGGAATGGCCGGTGTGGATTGAGCCGGATAAGATTGCTCACGGCCGCTTCGGCCAAATCCCATTCCTCCCGCGACTGATGCCAATCGGCGAGTAGCTCCCACCCCCAGCTGAGGGCAGGATCGAGGCCCAGAGCCACGTGCATGGCGGCAATGGCTTCGGGCAATTCACCCTTTTGCGCGAGGATCCAGGCGCCGCGAGCGGCCAATTCGGGCGGCGGCGGCGTGCCGTCCGCCTCCGGTTGGCACAGCGCCAATGCCTGGTCGAATCGGCCCGCCAGCGCCAGATGTCGCGCCTTTTCGTCACGTGCCGCGACAAATCTGGGATTCAATTCGAGGGCGCGGTCGAGCGCCGTCATTCGTTCGGCGAATTCCGAGCGATCCCCAAGAACTTGCGCCAGGAAATACCAGGAACGAGCTTCGCCCGGTCGCGCCGCAACCAATGAGCGGGCCTGGTCCGCGGCCGCATCAGGTTGTCCCGCTTCACGCCCCCATCGATCGAGCGCTCCCCATGCCCAATCGTATCCGGGCGAGAGCCGGAGCGCCTCGCGGAGATGGTTGAGGGCCGCGGTCAATTCGCCGTCATGGTAGAGGAATTCCGCCAACCACCCGTGGTTGAGCGCGTCGCCCGGCGCGTGGCGGACGGCTGTCTCCATGGTGGCCCGGGCGTCGGCGAATCGGGAGACCGCGCGATAACTCGCCGCCAATTCCTGCATGGCGAGTGGCCAGGCCGGGTTGATCTGACACGCCTGAGCCAGCGCTTTGATGGCGGCGTCGTGATCGGGCCGGGCTCGTCGGATCAGGCCGAGTTCCACCCAGACGCGCGGGATGAGCGGGAAGCGCGTGGTCAGGCTGGTGGCCACCTCGATCGCTTCATCCCAATATTTCCCCCGCGCGAGCTGCCGGGCCAGGACGGCGCCGGTTTGCCACAGGTCGGGTCGGGCCGCCGCCCCCTGACGGAGAAAGCTGATCAATTCCTCGCCCTCAAGGTAGGGCGCGGCGAGTTCCGCAAATGTCATCACCGCATCGCCCGTCGTTGTTTGCCGGATCAGTTCGGCTTGCAGGAATCGCAGGTCTTCAAGGCGCTGAGCTGGGGTGGCCGCCGCCTGCAGCAGAGGGGCCATCGCGCCGTCGGCCTCGATGCCCAGGCGGAGGGCCGCGCGCAACGCGTGGCGACCTTCCTCGCGGCGACCGGCGTCGAGCAAGATCAGGCCGCGAATGTGCGGACCCGCGGCTTGCGCCGGGTCCAGGGCAATCGCTTCATCAATGCTGGCGAGCGCCTCCGGCCACCGGCGCAGGGCGCGCCGCACCAGCGCCTGTTCGCGGTGCGCCCAGGCGTTCGTGGGATAGCTGTGGAGGAGGTGCCCGACGGCCTCCTCCCAGGCCTCGTTCGATTCGGCCCGCGCCCAGTCGACCACCGCGACCTGCAGCGGTTGATAGTGGGGGTGGGCATCGGCGGCACGCCGCAAGTGCGCCAGACCCGCCGCGCTTCCCTCGCGCTCAGACAGAATCCCTGCCACGGCTCGGTGGGCATCCATGGCAAGCGGTTCGGATTCCAGCACGCGGCGCCAATGCTCGAGACACTCGGCGCTTTCCCCGCGCCGGCTGGCCAGCGCCGCCAAGACTCGAAGACGCGCCGTGGGTCGCAGGGCACGACCTTCCGACGTGGCAAGCAGCGATTCGGCCTCGGCTTCCCGTCCCCAATTGGCGAGGTGCTCGGCCCGATGGATCAGGAGCTCGGCGTCATCGGGCCGGCGCGCCTGCGCCTCGGCGAGCACATCAAACGACTCGTCGATGCGATCGAGGATTTCATACGCCTGAGCCAGCGAGCGGGCGGGGCCGGAGGACCGATTCCCCTCGCGCTCGCATCGGGCGCGGAGCATCGCGAGGGCTTCCTCGGTGCGGCCGATAGCTCGGGCGGAGCGGAAATACGAGAGGGCAAGGTGTTCGTTCTTGTCGTCGAGGCACGTCGCCCAACGAAATCGTCGCGTCGCTTCCTCGAACATTTGCGCGTCCCACCAGAGCGAACCTTGCGTATGGACGACCCAGGCATCGAGCCGGTGCCGCAAGCACCGGCGCAGCCAGCGGTGGGCTTCCGGGTGGCGGCGCGCATCCGAGGCGAGTGAGCGGGCCAACTCCAGCCACAGGAGCGAATCGCTGTCGGGCGCGGCGCAGGCGGCGCTCAGCTGGATCAGGCGTTCCTCGGAGCGCGCCAGATCGCCCAGGCGGTTGAGGCGGCGCAATTGCGTGTTCACCTCCTTCGGAAAAAGCTCGTGCAGGGCGTCGAGCGCGGCCAGCGCCGCCGCCGGTTGGCCGTCATAACACGCCAGGGCATGGCGCCCATGCCAGGAAAGCCGATGGCCGGGACCGAGTGACTCCAGCAACGCTTGGTAGTGCGACGCCTCCTCGCGCTGATGGCGCTCAAGCGCGAGCTGCACTCGATGATAGGCGTCGTACAGCGCTTGGTCGGGCAATACCAGCCCCTCCAGCCGCGCCGCTTCGGCTACCGGCACCATGACCAGGCCGCGCGGGCCGAAGGGCGCTTGGTGCTTCAGTCCTTCCTCGATCAGAAACTCGCCCTTGGAACGGTGATAGGGATCGCGGATGAGAAGGACCGCGCGGTAGTCGTCGTAGCCGATGACCGCCTGGCAGTGCCCGTTCCCGGGACTCACTGTGCTCAGGGCAAATGGCAAACCGGCGTCGATGAGCGTGCGCGCCGCCTCCTGCGTGACCGTAAACTCGCGGGTGGCCCACCCATTTTCCTCGGCCCATCGCCGTTCGCTGTGATACGGCGTGCCGTCGTAGCAAATGGCTTCCGCCACCTGCAGATGGTCCAACGGCTGTCGCCAGTAGCGGGCCAACGTGGTCAGCGTGGCCGGGGCGCAAGTCAGATGGTGCTGGCGCACGAAGCCGACCGGCAATTCGCGGCGAGTCGGGACCGCGGATTCGGCCGCCGGGTGTACGGCCAGCCGCGCGTAAAATGGCGAATCCGGGACTTGGGCCGCGTGACCGGCGGCTTCGTCATAACGACCGCGATGGCAGGCGATGTCGCAGCGCCGCGCCGCCAGCCAGCCGATGACGTCCGGTTCGCCATTCCGGACAAGCTCCGCAAATCGCCCCAAGCTGCCGTCGGCCCCGTCCAGGTCGCCCAACTCGAGTCGCAGCGTGGTGAGCGCCGCAGGCAAGGAGGCGGCTTCCAACCGCCAGCTCGCGTCCTCCAACACCGCCACGGCATCGGCATCGCGCCCCACCGCAACCAACGCTTCCGCCAGCGCATGCAGGCCGCCGATACCCGAGGGATTCAGCGCACTCGCTTTCTCAAACCGGTCGAGCGCTTCGTCATGGCGATCCTGCCAACTCGCCAACCACCCGAGAACCACATGGGGCCAGCCATTTGCCGGATCCGTCTCCAGGGCGCGCGCCGCCCTCTCATTAGCAGCGGAGAAATCGCGCAGGCGTCCGAGCAGGTAGGCCGCCCACGCCCAGTCGTCCGAACGGTCGCGGACCGCTGCGTCCTCCGGAATCGGAAAACGCCGCCACCAGTCCCAGGCAATCAGCGGTCCGCGCAGCGACTGGACGACCCAGAGCATTTCCTCGCGGACCGGGGAACGCGGCGAGGGATCGCGGCGCCACAAACGGAGAACCAGCCGCTGCGCGCGATTCGCCTCGCCGACGCGCTCGAATACCCGCGCGGCCTGCACCTGCCACTCGGGATTTGTCCATGTCTCGGCCGGCGCCCACGCCTCGAGCCGGCGCTGCGCTTTCGCGAACAGTCCTTGTTTGCGGAGCGCGGCAATTTCATCCATCCCGGCAGCGGAGGGTTCCATGCCGCCGCACCCTGCTCCGCTCTGGAATTCCGCAACCCGCGACCTTCGGTGTGCCGTTCGGCTATCGGGTCATCACAAATGAGACGCCTTTTCGCCTATTAATACGCCCGTCATCGAGTTCGGTTTCAGGGAGGGATCGGTCGGGCCTTCAGCCCTAGATGGTTTTTGTGGGGCTTTCCTGGGCCGTTGGCCCAGGCTGGTATGGGGCGGGGCGTTGCCCCTTTGGTGCTGAATCCCTATCTTCCGGCCAGAAGGACTTAAGGTGACAGGCACTTTAGTTCCCTGGAGCAGCCGAAATCCTTGGAACCTTAAATTAATGGAAGTATAGTTTCCCATGCAAACGACCGTTACCACGAAGAACATGGTCTCCATACCAGCGGATCTGTCGCGGCGGATGGGAATCACCCCGGGATGTCGGCTTGAGTGGCATGAGCCGGCAGCCGGGTCGGACGAAATCCGGGTGAGGGTCATTCCCAAGCGGGCGGAATTGGCCAGACGGCTGATGGGCACCGGCTTGAAATGGTCACCCGAGCGTCACGCGGTGAGGGAGCTGGTCGAGGAACGAGCCCGGGAGGATCGCGCCAATCCGACGACATGACCCATCTGCTGGATACTTCCGCCGTATTGGCCCATCTCCGGAAAGAGCCGGGAGCGGAGCAGGTGCAGGAAATTTTTGATCGCGAGGACGGAACGATCCTCCTCTGCAGCGTCAGTTTGGCGGAATTGGCGAGACGCTTGCGCGAGCTCGGTGCCACCCCCGAGCAGGCTTGGGAAAAAATCGATGGCTACCGGCAAGTGGTCGATGGAATGGTGGCCGTGGACGAGTCAGTGGCCCGCGACAGCGACCGGATTCTGAACGCCACTCCGGAGCGATTGCCGCTGGTCGATGCCCTGATCGCGTCCGCCGCCCGATCTCGGGAAGCAGTGCTCGTCCACCGCGACGCTCACTTGCGCGCGATCCCAGAGGCGCTGGTGGCACAACTCGATCTCGAACGTTTGCTCGCGAAGCCGGCAGCCATGAGTGCCGCAAGCACTGCTTCGCCTCCACCCGCCGGGGAGGCTGGCTTGGAATGAGCAGGCAGATCCCCCTGAACTTCCAAGGCCCATTACGTGTGACGGCCGGGAATCGGCCCCATTCGGCAGGCGTCCACCAACCGGACTGCTTCGGCGGCGGCGCGGGCGTTGTGCATGCGGAAAATGTGGGCGCCTCGAACTTGGCCGGCCACCAGGGCGGCAATTGATCCCGGGTCCCGGTCGCGCGGGTCGGGCAGATTCAACGTCTCTCCAATGAAGGTTTTGCGGGAAACCGGAAGCAGCAGCGGCCGGCCAAACCGATGAAATCGATCCAGTTGGGCAATCAACCGGAGATTGTCGTCCCGCTGCTTGGCAAAATCCAGACCGGGATCGAGCACGATCGCCTCGGGGTCGAGGCCGGCCGCCGCGCTCAGGGCGAGTTTTTCCGCGAAGAACGAGTCGACGGCGGCGACCACATCCGGATAGCGCACATGCGTGTGCGGCACTTTCGGCTGACCCACGCTGTGCATGATGAGAAGCGCCGCACCGTGCTCGGCGCAGAGACGCGCCGTGCGGTCGTCCGGCATCCCGCCGATGTCGTTCAGCAAGTCGCCGCCCAGTGGCAACACCCGTTCGATCACCTCGGGGCGCCACGCGTTGATCGAGAGCAGAGGCGGCCACAGTTGGTCGTCAAAGCGCGGCCGCAACCGACCGGCCCGCGCGGTCCACAACGTGAGCCACCCGACCAACCGCCGGACTTCCTCGTCGGGACTCACCGCCCCGCGGTTCGTTCGCGCGCTCTCCGCGCCGATGTCCACCATGTCCGCCCCGTCCGCCACTTGGCGCGCGGCTAGTTCCCACGCCGCTTCAAAATCGAGCGTGCCGTCGCCGGAAAACGAATCGTCGTTCACATTGACGATTCCCATCACGAGCGGGCGGCCACGACAGTCGATCACGCGGCCGCGGGCGCGGAGGCGCGGAGACGGGTCGGTGGGATCTGAATGGGAACCTGGAATCACGACGGGTCCGAGGTTTCCTCGACGACGGGCAATGGCCGGACCAAGTTTCCAGTGAGCGGGCGTCGGCGTTCAAAGACGTTTTTCGCCAACGCCGGAGAAGTCGCATACCCTTCGGAGATCATTTCGAGCTTGGCATCGATGTTGTCGACGTGATGCAACACGATGGCTTCCGGTGTTTTCGGGACCACGGGCGAACCGAAGGCAATTTCTCCGTGATGGGAGGCGATGAGATGGAGCAAATGGAGGCGCACTTCTTCGGTGGCGGGCACCAGCGACTCCCAGCCGGCCGCTTCGCCGCTCTCGACGACCTCACGCCACAGCCGGTTCACCAGCTCAATGCCAATCGTAATGTGTCCGAGCAGTTCGCCCCGCTCCTCGAACGGCATGATAAAGCCATCCGCCTGAAAGCAGTTTTCCCACAGCTTGCCGCAATCATGAAACAACACGCCGGCGAGCAACAGGTCTCGATTCAACGTGGGATACGCCGACGCCAAGGCGGCCGCACTCCGCATCATCTGGGCGACATGCTCCACCAGCCCACCCCGCCGCGCGTGGTGATAGTCGCGGGCGGCCGCCGTGCGGCGAAATCGATCGCCGTAGACATCCAGAAATCGACGGCTCACCGCCCGCAGTCGCGGGTCGGCCAGGTCCGCCACCGTCGACGCAATGAACTGAAAATCCTCCGCCTGCCGACGGCGCACGTCCGCCGGCCCCGCCAGCAATTCGGCCGCCTCCGAGTCGTCCAGCACCTGCAACTTCGAGCCCGGCCTGAGGTCCAGTCCATACTGGTTCTGCGTCCAGTCGCCCGACACCTCCACCCACGTCCGCGCCGTCAACCGTTGCGCCACAGGAAACAGCGGATGATCGAGCCACAGCCGCAGCGTGATCGAATCACTCCCGTCGTTCAGCACCACCTCCAAATAATCCTTGTCCGTCTTTGTCTTCTTCAAATTGATCGACGTCACCTGCGCGCGCACCGCGCCACCCCGCGCCGTCGCGTCCACGGTCGTTTTCAGTTCGCGTAGAGAGACATCAACCCGATCCATAACTTACAGAGAGGTAGAGGATTGAAACGGGTTCAGAACCCTGATTCCCAGTCCGGCAAAATCAGCTTCGTTACGGGTTACCAAGGTGAGATCGTGCTCGAGAACGCTGGCAGCCAGCAGCGCATCCACCTCGGGCAGCGGCCGGATCGCTTGCAACTGGCCCCACCGCTCGGCGACTCGGACATTCACCTCAATCAATCGAGCGCCAAACACGTGTTTCACCTCGTCCAGCCATCGCTCAAGGAACAGCGTTTGCGAGGCATCTTTGGAGGGCAGGCGCTCAATGGCTTTCCGAATTTCTCCAAGGGTCAAGACACTCAGGAATAGCTCCTGATGCTCCATGCCGACCCACCAGTTCCAGACTTCCGGGCGCGCCCTCGCCGGACCCTTGCGGATCTCGCTGAG
>JBJXFS010000201.1:0-10019 GCA_046155625.1 Verrucomicrobiales bacterium
ATCCTCCACTGGCTCATCGATTGGGCTCGCATGGAGGGTAAGATCGGATTTCGCACGGACCAATTCGGCCACCTCGGGTGCAAAATCGCCTATGTCGCCGCTCTGGCTTGGTGGTAACCTAATGCGGACTGACGAACCACGAATTATCCTAAGGACCGGGATGGGAACAACGAAAACACGAAACACACGAAAAACCAAGGCGTTGGCCAACAATTGCCGTCCACCTGATGGATGACGAGGTCGCTTGTTCTATCTCAATGATTTTTAGTGTGGTTCGTGATTTTCGTGGTTGTAATGTCCCTTTCTAGGATTATCCAAATGGCCGCGAATGATCAGCGGGTTATGAAAAACCATCCCCTCACCCGCCGGGTGGATGGCGTCCATGTAGCAACGCCTTGGCTTATTCGTGATATTCGTTTGATTCGTGGTTCCATCCCGGTTCTTAGCGCAACCGAAACCAGTGCTCACAGCCCCCTGCCGGTCACGCGAAGCCGAAGGAACTCCCTCTGACCGATGATCATCGGCGTCAGGCTGCGGTAGATCAACGTGACCGTGCCGTCGCCATTGGGTTGCGCGTGGACGAGAGTCACGGCCGCCGCCGAACTATTCCAAGAATCAAGGCCATGGGAAACCTGAGGAACAACCACGGCCTGATCAGCCCCAAGCCGCCGCGAGAAGGTCAACATTAAGAAGTTCGCGTTGTCGACGGTCTCAATGACCGCTTCGACACGCGGCACCGAGGTCGCGTCGGTCGGTATTGAGCCGAGGCTGTATTCCACCAGAATCGGATTGTAATCCCACATCGCCCGGTCGGCGTCGACGAATGACGGTTGGTCAGGCTGGTAGATGCGCGAGGCCATTTCGTCGATGAGCATGCCGGTTTGCTCGGTGTTGATGAGCAAGTCCAGCAGTTCGCGGGCGCGGTTGCGGAGTTCCCTTTTGAGCGGTGCGATGCCCCCGGTATTGGCGTTCGATCCGAAAATCCGGCCGAGAAATGGCTCGGTCGAATCACCAATGCTGTCGATTCCCGCACCGCCGCCGTACATGTTGTCCGACCAGGTCAAGTCAAGGTCCCAAGGCAGCTGCTTCCATTTGGCGGTTAGCGGATCGTGGTAGTAGAAGTAGTTGTTCCCGTCTCCGATGTCATAGTGATGGATGGCGTCGACGAAAGAATCTAAACTACCGCCCAAATCGACGTTGAGCGCATGGATCGCCAGCACATTGGTTCCCTGCTGAAGGATGGCGTTCGGCGCGGCAATCGTTACCTCATCCGGCGGCTGATTCGTCGACTCATGGTTGCGTCCGGCGAATCCGTTATAGGGCACAAATTCACCTTCGGGCGGCCCGAACCGCGCCACCTCAACCCCATTCAACCAGGCAATAAAACCGTCGTCGTTATACACCCGAAGCCGCAGCGGACCCGCAAGCGATCCTGTGAGTTCAAAGGTGTGTCGAAGGTAGATGCCGGAGTAGCCTCCGCGCATGTCCGCCAGCACCGTGTCCACCACATCCCCATACCCGAACGGCGCTCCCCCCGCACTCGTCAGCCACGTCCCATCGTCGGCCGGAAAGGCCGGAAATCGCCAGGCCGCCGTATCCGGCGACGACGCCTCGCTCAACGCCTTGCGGTAGCGCCACGACTCGCTGCCAGCCGGCACATAGGTCACCGGTGGCTGAGTCACCCCTTGTCCATTCGACCCGCGCCAATGGCCACCCAGGTTGTTGTCGAGTCCGGGATGGACCAATTGATCGAGTAATCTGGCGGGTCCCCCACCGTCGGCCAGGGGAACCCCAGTTTGTACTCGACCTCGTCCACCCTCTCCCCGGACGGGGTCCGCAAAACGATGATCTCTCCCCCGTTCTGTAAACGATTGTACACCGGTGGTACCACCCCGGTATTCCAGTTCAGCACACTGGCCGCACTGAGACCGAATTTCGTCTGGATCGTGGCCGGATCCTCGGCAATCACCAAGTACCCGCCCGCCGCCACCACCGTCCCCGACGGAAAGACAAACGGCACCCCGTCGTCAAAGTACCACCCGCTCGCGTCCACCGGCAGGTCACCTGGATTGTGCAATTCGATAAACTCCGAATGCACCGTGGGATCATCTTCGTTGTAATGAATCTCATTGATCACCAACGATTTAGAAAAAGCTGAAAGAGCCACCCAGCACGAGGCGGGCACCACTGAAAGAACGAAATTGCTCGGCATGAACGAAATCAGGATCGGGGGATTCGAGCCGACGCTGTTCAGTCGATGCCGAAATCGCCGCCGCTCACCCTGATTCTATCGAAGTTTTTCACCAATCTGTCACAATTTTTTCTCGATCAGCCCGCCCTCGTGTATCTGAAAGGTGGATCCGAAACGTCGGTCCCGGGTAGGGCTGCGCGTCCCGCCCGCCGGACGCGGCGTCCCGCCACGTCCATCGAGCGTCTCGCTCCGGGTGCGGTTCGACCCAAAAAGGGACATTGAAACCACGAAAGTCACGAAACACACCAAAATTCATTGGGTTAGGACAAGCGATCTCCGCATCCATCAGGTGGACGGTGATATTTGGGCAACGCCTTGGTTTTTCGTGTGTTTCGTGCTTTTCGTGGTTCCCATCCGGGTCTTTAGCACAAGAACCCGCGCAAGTTTGAGTGTGGAACCGGGAGTAACTCGTGAAAAAATCGAACCGTTGGTACTGAGATGGTTACACGCGAGTTAGTCAGGAGGTTCGACGGTTGCGCACCGCGCTTTCGGGGCAGGGCGCGAGACCCGCGGGGCGGCCGCCGAGGACGCCAGCGGCAGCGGGCGAGACGCGCCGCCGCACCCGAGAACCAAGGCTTTGCTCCACCACGTGACTTCCGACCTCCGATCTCCGACCGCCGATGTCCGACCGCTGACCGCCGACCTCCGACCGCCGACACGCCCTCGCTTTGCGTTTTCGCCCGGCACCTCCACTATGCGCCGTCATTTCGCATGTCCTACCTCGCCGCCATCCTCACCGGGCTGTTTCTCTGGGCCTCGTTCCCCCCATCGAGTCATCCTGGGTTAGGATTGGCGGCATTGATTGTACTTTTCGCGGTGCTTTGGCCCCGTCCTAAACCCGAACCCGCGCTTCCCGCAGCCTGGTGGCGACCGACTCGCGCTCCCGGAGCATTCCTCCACGGGTACGTCGCCGGGGCCGTGTTCTTTCTGCTGAATCTCCAGTGGCTACGGCATGTCACGGGCCTTGGCATGGTCATGTTGGCGCTCTATCTGGCGATCTACCCCGCGCTCTGGGCGATCTTCGCCGCGACGGTGGGAAAACCGCGCCACTGGACATCCAACTGGGAGTTGGCCCGGGCCGCGGGACTCACCGCCGCCGCCTGGACAGGCCTGGAGTGGGTGCGCGGTATCGCCCTGACCGGTTTCGGGTGGAACGGATTGGGAGTGGGCTTGTTGGGAAACAATGAGAATCTCCGGATTGTTCAGTTTGCCGAATGGATCGGAGTGACCGGGCTGTCGTTCTTCGTCTGCCTTTGGGCAGCGGTCTTCGTGGCAGGATGGCGGCTGGATCAATTCATCGATCTTGGACGACGGACGAGACGCGATTCGGTGCGGCAGGCCAAATGGTGGGCGAGTCTCATCGCCAGCGGTCTTGGTTTGGGAATCGTCGGGGATTGGCGGCTGAGGAGCATCGAGGCGTCCCTCCATGATGCCCCCCCAATGACCGTGGCCTTAGTTCAGCCCAACATCCCGCAGGAAAACAAGAATAACTACGAGTCGTTCGAGTCGATCGCGCGGACGCTGACGCGTCTGACCGAGGAGGCATTCGCCGCGGATCCCAAGCCGGACATGGTCGTCTGGCCTGAATCCTCGCTCCCGGCTCCCTATTTTTACGAGGGCGTGCAGGACGTGCTGCGGCAGGACACGGTGCTGGGCGATTTCGTCCATGTCCTCGGGATCGACGATCAAGAGCTCGACGCTTACTACAATTCGGTCGCTGTGTTTCGCGGTGACCCGCTCGAGGCCGTCCTTCACCATAAAGTCCACCTGGTCCCATTTGGCGAGTACTTGCCCGCTCGTGGCCTTTTCGGGAAATTTGAGTTCATCCGCGCCCAATTGCCCGGCGATTTCCACCCCGGCACCTCGACCAACCCCGTGGCGATCCCACCTCGCCGCGCCTCGGGCCCAGCGGGCGACCCACCCGACGGCGTCGCTTCCGCGACCGCCGCCTCCGGATCCGCCGGCACGCCAAATCTGGCATTCAGCCTGATCCCGCTCGTCTGCTTCGAGGACACGCTGGGCCGCGTGGCCAGACGCTTCGCTCGGCCTGAGCCTCAACTCCTCGTCAATGTCACGAATGACGCCTGGTTCCTCGACAGCGAAGGCGCCGACCAGCACTTCGCCAACGCCCGCTTCCGCGCCATCGAACTTCGCCGCCCCATGATCCGCGCTGCCAATACCGGCGTCACCGCCGTCATCGACCCGCTTGGCCGCGTCACGCATCAACTCCCCCGCCTGCAAGAAGGGCACCTCAAAGCCACCTTGCCTCAGCCCATCGATCGAACGCTCACCGTCTACGCCCGCGTCGGCGACCTGTTTTCCGTGTCACTGCTCGGCCTCGCCGCGGCCGCCACGCTGCACGCGATTTGGCAGCGGGTTTCGCGCCGGCGCTCTGGGGCGGAGGTGTGAATTCCAAAACGCGTCTGAGGTAACCGAGCTCCCATCGAGGCGGAATCCATAGACATCGAGACGGTCCGCAAGCGTAGTCCGCCGGCCCAAGGCGAGCAGTGACACGTTTATCAAAGATGCTTTGACGCTGGCCTCGCCGTTCACCCTCGTGGATCTAGCACATGGGTCTCGGGTGGGGCGGCCGTTCAGGCCGTCCGCCGCGGTTTATACATATTTTCGACAAGAGTAATGCCAGGAGCGGAAGATTTTTGGCATCGGCAAGCATTGTCAACTATCATCCTATCACTTGGATTCAGAAAACATTGCACTCTTTGGGTACAGGTTTCAGCGGGAGAGTGAGGCTGGAGGTGGGACGCGACCTCCCGGGCGCGTAGGCGGTGGGAGTGTGGTGAAAGAAACCCGTTTTCGCCTTCTCAAGCGGTGCGCAGGGTCAGAAAAGGCGATGAGCAAGAACGCGGTCATCGGGAATTCTCCAAGTGTGAATCACGCGACCATCACTCAAAAAGTAGAGACAATTCCCAGATGGTACGCCTGCACCGCCTACGCGCCCGGGAGGTCGCGTCCCACCTCAATGCCACCTTCTCTCACTCGCTTGGAGCGTCGATCCGCTAACAAAAAAGAATGCGAAACGCACAAACTCCAGGGGGGCCTTTCGGGCTGCCGAAATCGTTTGCCCATATACCCACGACATCGCATCCAATCCAAGAAGGATGCACCGCTAGGCGCGGGCCGAATGCCAGGCCCGATAGACCTTCGGCGAAATCTCGCTCGGCTTGATTTCGCTGCGCCCCCCCCAAAAAACGTTGGTGTACAGCACATCGATGCCGACTTCGGCCAGGTGCGCGTCGATGGCGGCCTTGTGGGCCAGCACGCGGTCTTTCTCTTGGCCGTGGATCACACCCATGATATTGACGCTCGCAAATCGCGGTCCGCCTTCACGCCAATAACAGTGCGTCATGCACGTGTGGCGGCCCACTTCGCCCCCGGCTCTCACTTCCTGACCCGGTGGCACCGCCCAGTGAAACAGCCCGTTGAATCGCGTCACCCGCTCGCCCGTGGACGACGGTTTTACGTGCTCCAGAAACGTTGAAAACCGCCCGAGCAGCTTCTTCGCCTGCAAGCCGCGGGCGATCGATTCAAATTCTTCCAAGCTCATTCCGGCCTGAGCGGCGCGACCGGCCCACAGGTGCGGCCGGATTTCCTCCGGCGTGAGTTCCTCTTTCAGCGTCAGCACCACCTCCCACTCGCGCTCCGAGAGATCGACAGCGTCCGTTGGGAGCATCTGGGCCGGTTCGTCCGCCCGGTCCCCGGGTTCGATCACCTTGCGGCGAACGTGACCGACCCCGAGCGCAAAAATCCCCTTGGCCGGAAGCAGGAGGTAGTCTTCCGCGCCGGTCAGGCGCTTCAGAACCTCCGCATGATGCTCCAGTGATTCTCCCAGCGGGACTTTGAGCGTCGTCCATAATTTGTAGTCCGACCCGCTGACTTCCCGATCGGTCGATCGCGTCACCACATGCCCGCTAAACGGATCCTCCCGGAACATGAAATCGAACGTCGTATCCAATTTCTCTGGCGCCACCTTCCACGCCACCAACGCCCCGTGCGCCAGCTTCGTCGAATTCAGTGTCTGCCGCACCCGCCGGATCACCCCCGCTTCCAACATCGCCCGGATGCGCTCGAGCACGACTTCCCGCTCCAGTTCTGACTGACGCGCAATCTCATCGAATGGTTCGGGGTGAAATCCCTGTAATCGGTCCTCGGACACAGCGAGAATCCGGGCATTGATCGGATCGGTGTGGGCAGTCGGTATGGCGGCAGTCATGGCATCGAACCCCGCTCACATCATCGAACGGAATCGGCCATCCTGACGCAAACTGGAAATTTTCCAAGCGTTGACTGTAATCAACCTGTCATGCGAAAGAAGGCCGGGCTTGGCGCCGTACCGCCGCATTGCCAACCTTGCCTGCGGCTGGAATGCGAATACTCTGAGACGGTTGAACGACATGCTGGACATTCCGGGCATCCGCCGACGGATGACGCGCCTTTCTGTAGACGATTACCATCGGCTTTCGGAAATGCCTGTCGAACTCTTGTGCGGACGGTTGGTGGACAAAGTGTCGAAATCTCCACTCCACTTCGCAACGACCGCCGCTCTGTTTCGCCTGCTGCTGCCGCAGGTGCCGGATGGTTTTGTCCTCCGGCAAGAAGGGCCGCTCACATTCGCCGATTCGGAACCTGAACCCGATATGGCTATCGTCCGCGGTGCGCTGAACGACTACCGCGCTTGCCATCCAAGCAGCGCCGAGTGGGTCATCGAGGTGGCGGTCACTTCCCTTGAAATCGACCGCTTTAAAGCGCTCATCTACGCCGCTGCGGGAGTCCCGGAGTACTGGATCGTGCGCCCGGTGGAACGAATCGTCGAAGTCTACCGGGACCCCACCTCCGCCGGTTATGGCGTGGCGACCGCGGTCCAACCACCGGAAATGCTGACCCGCCACGGCACCATGGCCGTGGCGCTCGATCTGAATCTCTTATTTCCCGCGGCAGTATGACGCCGCGCGACTCGCTTCACCACTTATCTCGTTCTGAGGCCCCGCCTCGCTAGCCAGTAGCCTCGGAAGCCCACGTGAGCCGCTCTCCGCATCGCAGCACACGATTTGGCTGGCTGAGGCGGCCGCAGGCGGCCGTGAATTCCTCAGGCGTCGCCGTATTGAACGTGAACATGTCAAAATGGTGAGGGATGGCGAGCTGGGCGCCGCAACACCGCGCGAGAGCCGCGGCTTCCGTGCCATTCAAGTTGCCGGCCACGCCGCGGGCGGGGTCATGGCCGTTGATCGGGACAAGCACGACATCGGGTTGATAATGGATCAGGAGATGGGGCAGTTGGTCGTGCCAGAGGGTGTCGCCGCTGTGGTAGAGCGTGAAGCCCCCGAACCGCACGACAAAGCCGAGAAAATGGCATCGCCCGTGCGCGTCTTTTTCAATCGTATTGTGGGCGGCCGGGACACCCGTGAATGTGAATCCCGCGACCTCGGTTGACTGACCCGCGTCCAGGCCGGTAAAGGCGAAGGGCGCTTCACCAAGCCGGTTGCGGGCAAACTCGATATTCGCCGCCGGCAGCACGAGTGGCAGTCCGGGACGCTGGGTGGCGAGCGGCTGCAGCGTGGCGGCATCCAAATGGTCGGTGTGGTTGTGGCTGGAGGTCACCACATCGACCATGACCAATCGCGCCGGATCGAGGCAGCGCTCAGTCATGCGCACGTGCGGTTTGTCAGTGCCGGCATACTTGGCCGTGAGCGAGTCAGAAAGGTAGGGGTCGAGGAGAAGGTGCCGGTTTTGCCATTTCAGCAGAAACCCGCTTTGACCCAGCCACCACAGGTGAAAGCGCGATGGATCTTCCGGAGCAACGCCGATATCCTCGAGCAATGCCTCGTCTTTAAGTGTTGGAATGATCATGGAAAGAATCGAATTCGGAATCAGGAAAAAAGTTCGAGTGGACCAAGTCTTAGCGCTCACCGATGGACCGCTGGCGGAATGTCCGCTACCTGATCGAGCGCCTGCACGGCCGAGGCGAGCGCCCCCAGTTGCTCATTTGTGTGCGAGGCGGTTACGGTGAGCCGAAGGCGTGATTGGCCGCGCGGTACTGTGGGCGGACGAATGGCAATCGCCAGGAAGCCGGCCTCCCGCAGCGCCGACGCCCCGCGCAGGGCCGCTTCCTCAGTGCCAAGCATGATCGGAAAGATCGGGCTCGGCGCGGGCGAAGTCGCACGGCCGGCCCGCAGTGGCTCGCCGAGTCGGGCCACCAATCGCCATAGCCGAGTCCGGAGTTCCGCCCCCAGCGGCCGACGGAAAATTTCTTGGATCACGAAGGTGGCTGCCGCGGCCACGGCAGGCGGCGGCGCCGTCGAATAAATCAACGGTCGCGCCCGGTTCACAATCAGATCGATCGCGGCCCGCGAACCGGCCACGTAGCCGCCGGCCAGTCCCACGGCCTTGCTCAACGTGCCCATTTGCAGATCGACTTCGCTGGCCACGCCCAGTTCGTCGGCCAGCCCCCGGCCGTCGCGGCCGCACAGGCCGAAACTGTGCGCTTCGTCCACCAGCAGGAGAGCGCCTTTCGCTTTGGTTAGGCCAGCGATTTCGCGCAGGGGTGCGCGGTCGCCGTCCATGCTGAACACAGATTCCGTGGCTACCAGCACCCGGCCACACGCTCCTACTCGATTCGTCGCCCAATCCAGACGCTCGGTCAATTGGTCCAAGTCGTTGTGCCGGAACGTCCGCACCATGGCTCCACTGGCTCGCGCCCCGTCCACTAGACAGGCATGGGACAGTCGATCGAGGATGGCCACGTCTCCAGGACGAAGCAGTGCCGTCAACGTGCCGATGGCCGCCACATAACCGCTGCCGAAAGTCACCGCCGCTTCAGTCCCTTTGAAATCGGCCAGTATCGCCTCAAGCTCCTCGTGCGCCCTCCGCGTGCCGCAGACCAAGCGAGAGGCTCCAGCTCCAGCGCCGTGGGTATCCACCGCGCGCTTGAACGCCTCGCCCACGAGCGGATGCGCCGCCAGTCCGAGGTAGTCATTTGATGAAACATTGATCAGCCGCCGCCCATCCCCCGCCTGCACCGGGCCCTGCGGTCCGTCAAACGTCCTTAACCATCGCCTTCTCGATTCCCGCTCGAGTTCGCGCAACTCCTCCTCGAATGCTCGCACACCGGAGGCAATCCGGCGGCCGCGGACACGCAATGGAAATCGGCATCCCGAGCGATCTGATTGCCCAAACCTCGGTTTAAGCGTGGTTGACGAGCCCACTCCTCCCCGCACCTTGCCGCCATGTCGCGGGACTCGACTACTCTTTCCGTGGCTGCCTGTCTGGCCGCCCTGCGGTCGTGTCGCCTATTCGCCAGCTTGCGTCCCGAAGACTTGAAACGGATTGCCGAGTTCGCCCAACTGCGTCGTGTCGCCAAAGGGGCCTATCTTTTTCAAGAAGGCGAGCCTACTCAGGGATTTTTCATCGTTCGATCAGGGGCCGTGCACGTGCACCGACTCGGGGCCGACGGACGCGAAAAAACCATCCACATCTTCCGGGCGGGCGAATCGCTCGCCGAAGCCACGCTCGCCGAAGGCGTTGGGTATCCCGCCCATGCCTGCGCCGTGGAAACGGCCGTGGTCGTTTTCGTCCCCCGCGATGATTTCCTCGACCTGCTCAAGCAGCGACCCGATCTTTCCATCAAAATGCTCGCCTCGATGAGCCAACACCTGCGCGTCCTGGTCAATGCCCTGGACGACCTGAACCGCAAAGACATCGAGACCCGACTCAGCCACTGGCTCATCCGGCGTTGCCCCGACGCGTCCAGCAC
>JBJXFS010000238.1:0-46586 GCA_046155625.1 Verrucomicrobiales bacterium
TTGCTCCCCACGCCGCCTCGCAGCGACGCAGTTTCTTCAAAGTTCTCGCAGGCCCAACGGAAGCCTGCGGCCGGGGTCTCCCACCCCAGAAGAGGACGCTGCTCGGCAGCGCACGAGTGGCGGGCTATGGCCGCCATAGGAACAACGGCATGTGTTTCATAGCGGTCGCCAGGCAGGAATAACGTCCTCGTTGGTATGGCGGCCCCAGCCCGCCACTCCCGATGCCAACCCGGCGGTGAAAACCCGCTCACAATTCATTCATCCTTGCTGCCGACGCCCCGCATTCCCGCTTGACGGGGCGGGGGGAAGGTGGAGGATGACGATTCTCTTTTCCGCCGATGACACACGCCAGTAGCTCAATCGGTAGAGTAGTGGTCTCCAAAACCATTGGTTGGGGGTTCGAGTCCCTCCTGGCGTGCCAGAAATCCTTCCCGCCCCGCGATCATCCATGACCAAAGTCACCAAGTTTTTCCGCGAAGTTACCGACGAACTCCGGCGCGCCTCCTGGCCGTGGGATAACAAAGAACGTGGCCTCAAGAAGTATCGTGAGTTGATCGACTCGACCGTCGTCGTTTTCATCGCCACGCTGCTGCTCGCCGGCTGGATTTCGCTTTGGGACACGATTCTGGTGTACTTCATGCGCGCCCTGAACTGGCTGGTCTAATCCCGAGCACCCATCCATTCATCATCTAATTTCTCGCCCCCCGTCTCGATCCCATGCCCGTTCCAGCGCCCCGCGACCAATGGTATGTTGTTCACGTCCTCTCCGGCCAGGAATCCAAGGTGCGTGACAACATGCAGAAACGCATCGCCTCGGAAGAAATGGGCGACTACGTCTACGAGGTGCTGGTTCCCACCGAGCGCGTCTCCGAAGTCAAGAAGGGGAAGAAGACGGAATCCAAGCGCAAATTTTATCCTGGCTATATCATCGCCAACATGTGGTTGTTGGACGACCACGGCAAACTGGTCGACCGTACCTGGTATTTCGTGAAGGACACGGTCGGGGTGATCAATTTCGCGGGAACCAAGCACAGCCCGCCGGTTCCAATGCGGCCGAAGGAGGTCGAGCAAGTGCTCGCGCAAATCCGCGAACGCGAGGATGCCGTCAAACCCAAGATCCAGTTCGAGGTCGGGGACAGCGTGAAGGTGGCCGACGGCCCGTTTGAAAACCAACTGGGGATCGTCGAGGAAATCGACCCCGAGCGCGGCAAACTCCGTGTCTCGGTCAGCATTTTTGGACGCTCGACACCCGTCGAGCTGGAATACTGGCAGGTCGAACGGGGTTAGAGCGGATACTCCCACACCCAATCGCCCGTGGTATTGATCCACGCCTGGCTGCCGCCCTTCGCCGCCCCGCCGTTGTCGACGCCATCGGAACCGATGGACCACAGTTTGTATCGCCCTGTGGCACTCACGGGCGAATATCGGATCGGGCGGCCATCTAGATCCAGGGGCACGGTCGTCAGGTAACGAGGCACGAGAGCCTCAAGAGTATCGGGAGGCGATTCATTCTCAGCGGCGTGAGCTTCGAGGGCGCACGCCGCCTCGGCCAAACGCGCGGTGGCATGGACGGCGGCAATGCGGCGGACGGGCTGGACAAGAACGGAAAGCGACCGGACGCTGACGCGCGGAGACGGGAATCGGGCATCGCCCACGCGCTGGTCCAGCCAGTCATCCAGGTTGTATCGATCGGGGATCGCGGGGTCCCGGATCCGGTGGACCAGGGCCTGGGCTTCCGTCACCCAGCTTGCGTGAGCGGCATCGAACCAGCCCGGGGGTATCAATCGGGCCACCCGTTCCTCCCATTCGGACAATCCCCCGAACGGATCGCTGGTGAGCACCATCCCGAGGTATTCGGCGGGTTTGACGCGCAGTTGAGCGTGGCTCAGATATCCGAAAGCGAGTTCGGTTCGCACGCCGTCTTCCAGCGAGTCGAGCGGCCGCTGGTGGCGCCAAAAATCGCCCAGACGCCGCCAGTCGTCAGGCGTGAAGGTTTGGTCGGCCGCGGCGAACCACGTCGCTTCGAGGGCGAAGTTGAGAGTGCTGCTCCCGACTACCACCCCAAGGACTGGTGCTTCCGTCCGGCAGGCGTCAGCCAGGCGGCCGAGGATCCGAATGGACTCGAGGAACGTCGCGGCGTCGCGGTGCGCCATAGCCGACTCAGCCCGATACCGGTATGCGAGGCCGAGTCGATACATAGCCAAGAAATCGAGTGCTGGACCTTCCAGTACGGGAGAGCGGACCGCCGATTCCCAATACCCGGGCACAAAGTGAGCATGGGGGCGACCGAGGACCGATCGCAGTTCGGTCGTGACCGACTCAAGCTCCCCATCCAGCCAAATCCGCACGAATGCCGCCGGATCGGGATCGACTTCGTCCAATTGGCTGAGCGGACTGCTTTCCCGCAGCACTGCGTAAAGGGCGGCCCAATCGGTCACCTTGGGATGGGCCAGCGACCGTGGGCGAATCCCCTGAGCCACAGCCGCTCGATGCCATTTCTGCAGCCGGTCCACGCCCTCCCACGCCGGTCCATGAGCTTTCCCTTCGGCAATGCCCCGCATGAGCGGCGTGGCGCAAAAATTATCGACGTCGGCCGCGCCGGACGGCGCAGGCGGAGCAAGAGAAATATCAAAACCATTCGATTTCAGCCGATCGACCACGCTTTTGAGTTGGCAGGAGCCGATCCAGTTCACGCTGACATACAGGCCCCCAACAAGCAGAGGCAACGCCGCGAGAAGGGCGATCCAGAAACCCGGACGGTGGAGCAGCTGGAACCCGGATGGATGTGCGAGAGCGGGCGACATGCGGCGACAGTATGGAGCCGGTGGAGAATCTGCACGAACCAATAAGCTCTGAACGCATCGAATTGATTTTTCGGCGAACGCTTAGAGCTGGAGGTGGGACGAGACCTCCTGGGCTCGTAGGGGGTGAGAGCGTGGCGAGGACAGCCCCACCTCGTCTTCTCAAGAAACTCTCAAAGGCAGGCAAGCGCTGACTTTCAATGGATGAGTTTGGCCTGACACCACAGAGTGCCCATACACTGATCGCACTTGAGAAGTGGAAACCGTCCTGGGATGGAACGCCTTCGCCGCCTATGCGCCCAGGAGGTCGCGTCCCACCTCAAGGCGCGTCTCAGCGTTCCGCCAAGCGGCGTCGGCGCCACCACCAGACAACACCGGCCAGAGCCACGGCTCCGACCCACCAGTGCCATCGTCTGGGTTTTGGTGCCGGCGTGGTGATGGCGACGGGATTCGACGGCGGTCCGATGCGGCCATCCGCGGTACGCACCGCGAACCGAAGCAGAAGGCGCCCTCCTGGAGCCAACCCGTCCAAGGTGGTCGCCACCGATTCTCCGGTCGATTTCCATTTCAGCCCGTCGATCGGCAGCCAGTGGCGCGTCGGGCGGATGCCGCCTGGAGGCGGGCGATAGATATCGCGAAAAACGACGATGGTATAATCCGCCCCCGGCGATTTTAGGCTCAACGGGACTTGATCGGGATGCATCTTTCCCACGGTGACGGCCTGAAGTTCCGGCAGGCTGCGGTCGAACCGTGTGTCATGGGGGAAAATCCCCAGCGTATCGATCATGAACTGGAGCTGGCGTTCCTGGGCGGTCAGGTCGCGACGGCCCGCCTCGGTCATGAGGGTGGGTGCGGCGGTGAGCAGCGCATCGGGGCCAATGGAGTTGGCGGCGGTGGCGGGCGCCTCAGCGGCCGGAGCCTCGAGCTTCAGGTCGAGCCGGTCCTCGGCGAGCCGGAGCCCCAGTCTGCCGGTGACTGAAGCGGTTCTCGGTGTGGGTGGAATGATGAGAAGGCGGCGCGACTCGCGCGGGCCGAGCGTCGCCACGTTCCGCAATCCCGGCGATGTCCACCCCTCTGGCAGCGTCACGATCAACGACGCCGATTCCCCGCCTTCGTTGGCCACGACCACCGCGCCTTCGGAAGCGTCCGGATTTAAAACAAGCTTGGAGTCGGCACGCTGCCATCCTTCGGTTTCCCGGAGCGTGAGCAGGGCGGGCGCCGGCGGTCCGGTCACTGGCACCTCCTCCCTCACACCCTGTACTATCACCGATAGGAGCGACTGAAAATCCTCGGCATCTGGCAGGAGCAATTCGACGGTCACCTCGGCGGTGCCCTGGCCCGGCAGCGTGCCCCGCTCGGCGGAAAACTGCAGCCGTGGCGAACTGGCCAGCGTGTACTCGACGGGTGTCTGAAGTCGGTTTTCCAGCGTGACCGAGGCGCGGCGCGACCGAGCTTTGGTGTCCCAAGCCAGTTGCACCAGTGACGGTTGGAGACGCACGGGGGCGAGCGCTCGCCCGATCAGGCGGGTGGCCGGGGTTTCCACTCCCGGATAGGCGAGTGGCGTCTTGGAATCGCCTGGACTCAGCGGCGCAAAAGCCAGCCGAATCTCCGCCTTCGCTCCGGCATCGATCCACACCGTGGGCGACTCCTGCATGAGCCGCCACGGGGGTTCGAGAGCAAGCGCGGCCGAAAACGCAGCCGTCCCCTTGTTCTCGAGCACCAAGGGACGGACTGCCGACTCACCCACAATCACATTGCCGAAATCGAGCTCCGTCGGTGCGATGAGGTCGGGTACTGGATCGACGATGCGGAGGCGCACGGTGGCGGATCCGCTCGTCGGAGTATCCCGATGCTTGACGCGGAAGGTGAATGAATCGGCGTTCGCGGTCCCGGGTCCGGCGGTGTAGGTCACCACCGCCTGGGTAGGGCCTTCGGACGACGGTCTCGGGTCGCTCAGCGCGCCATGGGACGGTCGCTCGCCCAGCCTGAAGATCACCGGCTGGCGCAGGGAAGCCGTGGCCGAAAGCGTAATCCGCAACGGCACGCCGCGGAGCACGGTCACATCCATATCCTTTGGCGTCGGGATTTGCGCCGCCCGGCGAATGGCTTCCTGGCGGGCGTCTTTTTCCTTGTTCTCGTTTTTCCCAGTTTGGCCTCCCTGCTGGATATCCGCGTGGACGAAACCAGCCGCGGACAAGAAAAGCCAGGCGGCCGCCGCGCCGGCCAAGACCTGGCGGAAGCGGTTGCGCCCAGGCATCGGTGGCCTCAAGATCGAACGACTCATTCGCCTTGAGAGTATGTCCAATCCGCCGCCGGTCAAAACAGCGTTCTCCGATCCCGATCCGGTTGCCCCCAGCGTCGGCCCGACGTCGGAATCCACCTCACGAGCCGCGGTCAGCGCAACCACTGCCGTCAATCCCAAGCCCGCCGCCGACCCCCCGCCCGATCCCAAGATTGCGGCCGTCGTTCGGCTGCTCCGACCAGTCCCCGATGCCGTGGTGCATCCGGAGGCGGAAGCGCGTCTGGCCCGCGCGACGCGGGTCGAAGTCGCGTTGGCCACTCACCGACTGCGCGTTTACCACGCGGAGGAAGTGTTGATCGATTCCCCACTGGCGACTGGGCGTGCGCTTTCGCCCACTCCCGAAGGCGAGTTCACGCTCGCCGCCAAACCCACCCCCCCGAACTCCCTGCGGTACGGGCATTTCCGTACCCAAACCGGTTCTCTGCTCGTGCGTGGCGTGTTTCCCAAAATCGATTCCCTCCCGGCGGATGCCGTTTTCGATGCCGTGACCCCCAAGGGATTGATGCAATTATCGGGCGACGGGCCCCTGATTTTCGGAGGCGAAGCGACCGGAGCGGCCACCACTGATGGCTCGCTGGTGCTGCCCGACCGCATTGCTCTCCTCTTGCACCAAACGCTGGCGATTGGCCTAACCGTGAAGGTCGTCCGTTGAGAGCCACGGCCCGTCGATGATTAATGATCTTTTTTAAGGTGCTCCGCTAAAAAGTCGCGGCCGAAGTCGCCTTTGAATTCCCGCCAGACGGCGTGCGGGTGATTCGCCTGATTCTGCGTGTTGTCGTATTCGAGAAGGAAGGTCGGCCCCTGCACGCGATAATAGTGCGGTTGCCCCCGATCCAGCCCGCCCATCCACACGAAGTGGATTGCGTCAAATCCGGCATCCTCAATTTGTTTCCACTCGGCGGCGGCCAATTCCGGTCGGGCGCGGTTCAGGTACACACTGATAATGTCCCGCAGGAGGGCCCGTTGCTCGGCCGTCATCGTGCCGGCCGCCAGTCCGGCCGGCGTGAGCGGCTCGATCGTCCGCTGGGCCGACGTCAGGATGTCGCTGGGCGCGTCACCTGGAAGGATGGCCACTTTTTTTTGATCGTCATTGAGGTGTTTGACGAGCGTGCGACCGGCTTCCTCCTCTTCGGCGAGAACGCGCAGGCCAGCCCGCGGCCCAGTTCGCACTTCGCCCGGATTGGCGCCCAGGAAATTCGGCGTGCCCGACAGCCGGCCGTTCACCACGGTGAAATTGACCGAGCAATGGTGCCCCTCGCAGCGCCAGCCCCAGGTGCCGGCGGCCTCGGGCTTCCCAAAAATGCTGAAATAATACTTCTCCGGGTCGCGACGGTCGGGCGCCTGCTCAATATCCCGCAGGATCTGCTCGAGACTCATGATCAGCGTGGCCTTGACGAATCCGTCATTGCCCAGCCCCGATCCCAGCAAGGCGTAGGCCAGATGGCGCTGCGCCGCGTCCATTTCCTTGAGCAAAAGGCCCGGCCGCGTGTCTTTCGGAATAAAGTGCCAGTCCTCCCGCACCTCCGCGCCCAGTACAAACGTCGCCTTCGCCCGCTTCTCATCCTCCAGCCCCGCCAGAAACGCCTGGGCCGCTTCCGCCATGTCCGCCGCCGCATCATGCGCCCGACCCACCGCCGGGGTCAGGCCCATCAGGAGGAAAACAGACCATTTCGCCATTGAGCTCAGAGGTTTCATCATGATCTCTAGACTGCCCGCGGAAAGATCCCCTCGTCAATCCGCAATTCCCCGATTCAGAGGGGGCGGAAAAAACATGATCCCGGAACCTTGAAATCGCCCTCGTCCTCGAAAAATCCGCTCCGCTACCCAACTCGCCGCTTCTCTGGTGGCTCACCCTGTCTATCACCGGTTACTCACCCCGTCCATCGCGCCCCGCCCCTTTCCCGCTGAATACTTCTGAATACTTCTGAATACCGAATACTGAATACCGAGTACTAATTACGCCATCTCACGCCCGACCTCCGACCTCCGCCCATGACTGCTTTCTCCGCCATCCTCGATGCCCTCGATTCCCGCCCGACCCCAGCGGCGCAGCGAATGGCGGGGTTGCTGGCAGCGAAGTCGGCGGCGGAGCTGGAGGTGATGGCGCGGGAAGCCGCGGCGCTGACGCGCCAGTATTTTGGTCGGACGATGCGGCTCTTTGCGCCGCTGTATCTTTCGAACGAATGCGTCAACAACTGTGCCTATTGCGGTTTCTCGCGTGACAATCCGATCTTCCGCGTGACGCTCGAGGTCGACCAAGTGGTGCGTGAGGCACGCCATTTGGCGGACGAGGGATTCAAGCACATTCTGCTGGTGGCTGGCGAACATCCGAAGTTTGTCAGCAACGGGTATTTGGAGACGTGTCTGACTGGCCTGCGCGGCTTTGTCCCGACCCTGGCCATTGAAGTGGGCCCGATGGAGCAACCGGAATACGTCCGCATGGTCGCCGCCGGAGCCGAAGGGCTTGTGGTGTACCAGGAAACCTATGACCGGGCCGCGTATGCCACTTACCATACCGCGGGTCCCAAGAAAGATTTCGATTGGCGCTTGGCCTGTCCCGAGCGCGGGGCAGCCGCCGGATTTCGACGCATCGGACTGGGCGCGCTCTTTGGATTGAGCGACTGGCGCCGCGAAGCGATTCGGCTGGCGGCCCACCTCGAGTTCCTGCAGAACCGGTGCTGGAAGTCGAGTTTCACGGTTTCTTTTCCGCGCCTCCGGCCGGCCGCGGGCGGATTCACGCCGGCGCACCCGTTGGCGGATCGCGATTTCGTTCAGTTGCTGTGCGCCTTCCGGATTTGCTTTCCGCAGGTCGGGATCGTGCTCAGCACGCGCGAACGGGCGGCCCTGCGCGATGCCATTCTCCCCCTCGGCGTAACCAGCATGAGTGCCGGTAGTCACACGGAACCGGGCGGCTACACCGGCGCCGGTCGCCGCGACTTGCATCTCACGCTCAAAGGCCGCCGCGTCGAACTCGATACCGCCACCAGGGACACCGCCGCCGCTACCGGTCAGTTCGACATCGCCGACGAACGCTCCGCCACCGAAATCGCCGCTCTCCTCCGTAACCGGCAATTCGATCCGGTGTGGAAGGACTGGGAAGAGGCCCTGCTCGCTGGGTCCCGGTAACGCCCCGACCCACGGCGGATTTTTCGTGGACGAAGTCACATCGATCCCCCACGCTCGCGCGCATGTCGCTCCCGACCGAGTTCCTGCCTTCAGTGTCCCTGCCAGCTCCGGTATTGGGAGCCCTGATCTCGCCGACATACTGGCCATTCGTCGTGCTGGTCGCCAGCGTCGCTTTCATCATCGTGGGAATCGGCAAACTGCGATTGCATCCATTCCTGGCGCTGGTGCTGGCGGCACTGGTGGCGGGGCTCTTGGCCGGCAAGGATTCCTGGACGGTGATCAACGCCGGCGGAAAGGAAGTCAATTACGGCCCTTACCTCGGCGTGATCGAAGCGATCGCCAAGGGGTTTGGCGACACGGCACGGGGAATTGCCATTTCGATTGCCCTGGCCAGCATCATCGGGTTGTGCCTGATGGAAAGTGGGGCAGCCGACAAGGTGGTCCGGCGATTCCTGGCCCTTTTCGGCGAGAAACACGCTGGCTGGGCGCTTTTGTGGAGCACGTATCTCCTGAGCGTGCCGATCTTTTTCGACACGATGTTCATGCTGATGGCGCCGCTGGCCAAAGCGTTGCGCCTGCGCACGGGCAAGGACTACCTTCTTTATGTCCTGTGCGTCTGCTGCGGCGGCGTCATCACGCATTCGCTCACCGTCCCCCACCCCGGACCCATCGCCGCGGTCGATAACCTCAAGATCGACGTCGGCTTTTCCATCCTAGCCGGATTCCTGGGCGGGCTGGTCCCCGCCATCATCGGGTATTTCGCCTGCGTCTGGCTGAACCGCCACGTCGTTGTCCCGCTGCGCGACACGCCCGGCACCTCGCTCCACGACTTGCGTGCGCTCGTCGACAAAGACGAGCGCGAACTTCCGGGAATTTGCGCCTCGCTCACTCCCGTCATTCTCCCGATTCTTCTGATCAGCTTGGCTTCCTTTTTCAAAGTGACGGCTGATACCGCCGCCTTGGGCGCCGGCTGGAGCCAGTCGGTCATCCAATCGTTCGGAGGAAGCGACGGATTCACCTCGATCCGGCAATACGTCGACTTCATCGGCGACAAGAACGTTGCGCTGGGCATTGGAGCGGTCATTGCCCTGGTCCTGCTCGCCCGCCAACGCGGCTACGGGCTCTCAACGATTGAGAAGCTCATGGGCCCGCCCATCGAAACCGCCGCCGTCATCATCCTGATCACCAGTGCCGGTGGCGCGTTTGGCTTTATGTTGCGCAGCGTAGGCGTAGGCGATGCCATCAAGGCCGCCGCCACCGGCAGCAATCTCAGCCTGCTCGTGCTGGCCTATGCCGTGGCTTTCGTGATACGCATCGCGCAGGGCAGCGCGACCGTCTCCATGCTTACCACGAGTGCCATGATCGCCCCGATGCTTGAGGGCGCCGTCTTGCCGTTCCATGCCCTCTATATTTTCCTGGCCATCGGCTGGGGTTCCATGACCTGCTCGTGGATGAACGATTCGGGGTTCTGGGTTGTGTCACGCCTTGGCGGAATGACCGAGCGCGAGACACTCCGGTCATGGACCGTCATGCTCACCATCATTTCGCTCTCGGGCTTCCTCGTCACCTTCCTGGCCTCAAAACTTCTCCCCCTCGTCTGACCGCGCCGCGGTATGGCCCGATTCATCCATCTTGCGACTTGAACCGCCGGGGAAATCCGCCGTGGCGGATACGACACCGTCATCGATGTGCGATCGCCATCCGAGTTCACCCGCGACCACATTCCCGGCGCTCTCAATCTTCCCGTGCTCAATGATGCCGAACGGTCGCAAGTGGGCGCTCTTTACGCGCGCGAAACCTTCGCGGCACGACAACTCGGCGCCTCCCTCATCGCCGCCAATATCGCCCAACACATCCGCTCATGCTGCGCGGGCCGACCCCGCAACTGGCGACCCCTCCTGTACTGCTGGCGCGGTGGACAGCGGTCGCGGAGCTTCGCCCTCATTCTTCAGGAGATCGGCTGGAAGGCCGCCATCCTCGAGGGCGGCTGGCGCGCCTACCGCCAGCAGGTCGTCGCCGATATGGAATCACTGTGTGCGGAGCGCCAGTTCCATCTGGTCAGCGGACTGACGGGAGTGGGGAAATCCCGGCTGCTTCGGTGGCTCGCGGAACGGGGTGAAAATGTGCTCGATCTGGAAACCCTGGCGGTCCATCGCGGATCGCTCTTCGGCGGGGAACCTGGTGCCCATCAACCGACGCAAAAGCACTTCGAGTCCAGAATCTGGGATTCCCTGCATCGGACCGATGCGGCCAGACCTGTTTGGGTGGAGGCCGAAAGCCACCGCCTCGGTCGTCTCCTCCTCCCCGGCCCACTTTGGCACGCCATGCTCGCCGGGCCGGTCACGGAGATTCTGGCCCCCCTCGAAGCACGGGTCGAAGCGCTCCTTGCGGATTATGCCCACTGGCGGGAACAACCGGGTGCGGTGCAGGCGGTATTGCCGGGCCTGATTGGCCCGCATTCACGAACTCAGGTCGCCGAATGGGAGAGCCTGGTGCGCGCTGGACGCTGGCGCGACTGGTTGAACTCGCTTCTCCAGGTCCATTATGACCCACGCTATCGGGCCGCCCATGCCTTTCGAAAACCCAGCCGGCAGCTAATGATTGAGGCGGTGGACGAACGGTCTTTCGCCGCGGCATGGCCGCCGCACGTCATAGGGTGACGGTCGGCACATCGCTCAGCATTTCCCGGTAGCGATTGCTGACTTTCTTGAGGTCGACGGTATTGAGAAAGCTGGAGAAGGCGAGATAACTGAATAGATACCCCGGATCGGCGGCCCACGGCGGGACAAAACGCGGGAGGCGAACCAGGCCGGCACTGGCCAACTGTCCGAGGGCTGGGATGTCGAGCAGGTCGAGCTTTCCGCAGAAGAGCAGACGCAGAACATCGGAACGACCCGTGCTGACGGTACTGCGCAGGAAGCTGTGCACTCTGAGCAACCCGTCGAGATAGACAATGTCCTTGGTCAGCGGAAACCCGCCCCGCAACGGGGCGCCACGGAAGACTCTCCACGCCGCATCGTAGGCCCGGTTTTCGTCACCCGTGCGCTCTAGGAAATACCGATAGATGTCCAAAAAATCCGCGCCTCCAATGGCCATTTGGATGGCGAAGACGCGGTCGGCGAGGCGCCGGAGGCGGTGCAGGTCCATGGCTCCGGTAATGAACTCAGCGAAAACCGCCAAGCCCTCCTGAGTTCGCGTGGTACCGGGATGGCCGGCGCCCAGCATGACGAGATCCGGTTGAGCCCGGCCATTGAGTGACGTGACGATGTGGATGCCGGCCTCGTGCTGGATCAATTGTTCCGCTTCCTTTCGGGAAAAAACCGACCCGCGCCGAAGTCGAATGCGCTGCGACCCCGCGAGCGCGCGCGTCATCAGGTCGCGCACCACTCGCACCCGCGGCGCTTCCTCCCCAAACATCTCCGTTACCGCCTCCCGCATCATGCCTGCCACATCCTCCGCGCGCAAATAGTCATCCCCCGGCGGCGCCAGCACCTTCGGATCCAAATGATCGAGCACCTCGTTGAACCGAAGGGCCAGTCCAAGCGAGGTGGTGCTCTCGTCCGGCAATGGGTCGCTCGGCACTCCGAAAAGTCGACGCGATTCAGCATGAAACTCCGGTCGCCCGAGGCCGGCCAGCATGCGAGCCCCGCCTGCCACCGCGTCGCAGAGGCGTGCCAACCAGGAATCAATGGTGGTATCCGAGGTGACCAGGCGCCTCGCCTCGTTCACTGCGGCTAGGGTCGGTTCGGCGTTGAATGATGGATACTCAACGACCGGCAGTTCCCGGGCACGCGCGGAAAAAAATCGGGCGCGAGTTTCCGGCGGCCACAGCAATGCCCGCATGATGCGCACTGGCCGCTCGGCCTCGCGCAATAACGCGCAGACGCGGCGCAATCGATCCTTCTCGCGCGGGGTCAGTTTCATGGGGCGGACTCGCGAGTGTAATCGATTCTGAAAATGCGGAAGCCAGAAATCCAACCATCGGTGCTCGGGCGATGCCGCAGGCACCGATCAGGCACGAAGGTCGGATTCCCGAGTTGGAACGGGCGCCATCGTAGCCCATTGTGCCTCATGAAGCCCCTGCTTCACTTCCAACCGATTTCGCGCGCCGTGCGCAGGGCGGGCCGTTCCGCCACGGCGCTCCTGATCGCGGGACTCACGCCCACAGCCATCCCCGCTCAGGACGCTTACGAACGAGAGCCGATCCACTACTGGACCGCCCCCTTGACCGATCCGGTGACCCGGCTCAAGAAAGATTTGGAAAGCGGAGATCTTGAACTCGATGCCAGCACGGAGCGAAGCTGGCTCGCTGGCGTGTTGGCGGCCCTCAAGGTGCCTGAATCGTCACAGGTATTGGTCTTCTCGAAGACCAGCCTTCAACGCAACCGGATCAGCCCGGAAACACCGAGAGCGTTGTACTTCAATGATGAAGTCTATGTGGGTTGGGTACCGGGCGGGGCGGTAGAACTGGCCGCGATCGACGCGTCGGTCGGACTGGTTTTTTACCTGCTCGAGCGGCCGGCGCCCGCGGTGGTGACCGCCACGGGTCAGACGGCTCCGGGCCGTCCCGTTTTGCTCCGCGACCAGGAATGCCTCAGCTGCCATGCCGGGCCCATGACCGGCAACGTGCCCGGATTCATGATCCGCTCGGTCTATCCCGATACCCAGGGAAATCCCATCCTCACCGCCGGCACCAAGCTGACCGGCCACCACAGTCCGCTCGAACAGCGTTGGGGCGGGTGGTACGTTACCGGTTCGCATCACCCCATGCATCACATGGGCAACGCCCTCGCCCGCGAAACCACGAATGGGGCCGATCTCGACCTGGAGTCCGGCGCCAATGCGAACTCGCTGAAGCGCTACTTCGACGTCTCGCGTTATCCGCTCGATCAAAGCGACATCGTCGCCCTCATGGTACTGGAGCACCAAGTCAATCTACAGACGATGATGACCCAGGCCCAGTACGCCGTTAAATCGGCCATCTATCGCGAGGACGCCCTGCGGCGGGAAATGCCGGATGCAGGCCCGTCTCTGGGCGATTCCACGCGGCGCATCATCACGCACGAGGCGGCCCATCTGGTCAAAAACATGCTCTTCGCTGATGAGGCGCCGCTCACGGACGAGGGGGTATCATCCACGTCCTTGTTTGCCGACGACTTCGCCCGAGCCGCGCCGCGCGACCAGACCGGCCAATCATTGAAAACCCTTCACTTGGGATCCCGCCTGTTCAAGAATCGCTGCAGCTACCTCATCAACTCGCCGTATTTCGATGCCCTGCCGCCACGCCTCATTGAGGAAATCTCACGATTCATGCGCGAGGCATTGGTCGGCCCCGATGCCTACGGCCACGCCACCCACTTGCGCCCAGAAGAGAAGCGCCGCATCGCGGCCATCCTCCGCGAAACCAAGCCGGCGTTCGCCAGATCATGGTAATACCGGCAGACCGTCCTCGCTCAGCCAAAGGTCGTTTCCACCAATAACGCCCGCCGTAACCGCGCCATGTATTCGCGCCGCGAGATGTCGGCCGCCCCAAACTGCCGCAAGTGCGGTGTCGTCCACTGCGTATCGAGCAGCACAAACCCGCGAGCCCGCAGGCGATCGACCAGATGGACCAACGCGACTTTAGACGCCTCGGGGACTCGGCTGAACATGCTCTCGCCGAAAAATGCCCCGCCCAGTGCCACCCCATACAACCCGCCGACCAACTGGCCGTCCCGCCAAGCTTCCACCGAGTGCGCCTGCCCGAGATAATGCAGGCGGACATAACTCTTGTAAATCGTGTCGTCAATCCACGTCTCCCGCCGGTCGGCACATCCGCGCATCACGTCCGCAAAGGTCGTGTCCATACGGATCTCAAATGGGCACTTTTTAAGCACCCGCTTGAGTCCATGCGGCACGTGAAACCCGTCATCCAGTGGAATGATGCCTCGTGGGTCAGGGGAAAACCACCCGAGCTGCCCGCCCTGCATGGCCATCGGAAAGATGCCCGACGCGTACGCATTGAGCAGCAAATCGGGATCGAGCAACGGCTGGCGATCGGCCATCAGCAGTGACAATAAAGATGCCATGGGAGGATGGGGATCAAAATCGCCCCTTAACCAACCAGACACCGTAACCCCAATCTCGTCAAAAACTAAACGTCCCTCCCACCCCATCGCCCGATCATCCACGCCCCTCTCGCCAGCAAAAACCCGCCGCCCCGACCTCCGACCTCCGACCTCTGAACTCCGACCTCCGACCTCCGAATTGCCCTTGCACCCCCCCCTGCCCCACCGCCATTCTGCCTTATGCGGCACACGGCGATCTATCCAGGCAGCTTCGATCCAGTGACCAATGGGCACCTCGACGTCATTGGACGGGCCGCCCGGCTGTTCGACCGACTGGTGGTGGCGGTTGCCCACAACGACATGAAGTGCCCGCTCTTTAGTCCACAGGAACGCTTCGATCTCCTGCGCCAGGTCACCGCTGGCCTGCCAGGGGTCGAGGTCACCACGTTCCGCGGATTGCTGGTCGACTTCGCGCGGGAGTGCCAGGCCGGGGTCGTCGTGCGCGGGCTTCGGGCCATCTCGGATTTCGAATTCGAATTCCAGATGGCCTTGATGAACCGCAAGCTGCATGCGGAGCTCGAAACATGCTTCCTGACGCCCAAGGAGGAGCTGACCTACCTCAGCTCACGCTTGGTGAAAGAAATCGCCCGTCTCGGCGGCGCCATCGACGCTTTTGTGCCGGCCCCCGTGGCCGCCGCGCTGCATCGAAAATTTGCCCAGCCCACCTGACATGACCGCCGACCCGCATCCGTCATCGCCCGGCAGTGATCGCCTGATCATACCGCTCGCCGACCTTCCGATCGAGGGGTTGGATTATGCCGGCGCGCTGCCCGCCTCCGTCTTTGACCTTGAGCCGGGCGGCCCCCGCCCCCTCACTCCGCTGCGCTACCGGCTTCATGTCGTGCGCGATGGCGAGCGACTCCGGGCGCAGGGGGAAATCAGCGCGGATTTCTCCTTCGACTGCGTGCGCTGCCTGGAATCCTTCAGCGACCGCACCACCTTAGACGGCTACCAAGTGGAGGAAAATATCCCTCCAAAATCTCCAAGCGTGGATTTGACAGACCGGATACGCGAAGATATTCTGCTTGCCCTTCCGGGTCACCCCCGCTGCGAAGAAGGCTCGCTTCACCCGCGCGTCTGCCCCGCTTCGAAGGTGTTCCTTCAGGCGAGTGACTATTCGCCCGAACACCCGGATGACAATTCCACCCCTTCCCATTCCCGGAATGTCTGGGGCGCCTTGGATCAGCTCGACCTGCCAGCCGCTCCAGATCCGCCCGTCCGACCCCCCCGCAAACGATAACCCGATTACGCCATGGCCGTTCCCAAGCGCCGCAAATCCAAGATGAAGCAAAAGTTCCGTCAGTTCGCGAACCGTTGGCGCGCGCCTCAACTCGCGACCTGTGGCGACTGCGGGGCGGCCAAGCCCGCGCATATCGCCTGCCCCAGCTGCGGCACCTACAACGGCCGCCAAGTGCTCGTCGTGGAGACCGGCGAATAATGCTGTTCGTCAACGGCGAGCCCGTCGCGCCCGAATTGATCGAAGGAGAATTTCGCGCGATCAAGAGCCATGCCGAAAGCCTCGGCAACATCAGTTGTTGCGAACGAGACCCGGAGTTCCGCGCCCAGGCTCGCGACAACGTCATCGCCCGCGTCCTGCTCAATCAGGAATCCCACCGTCGCTCGCTCGAAGTGACCGACGACGAAATCGATGCCGCTCTGGCCCGCATCGAGGAAGAGCACGGCGGACGCGAAGCCCTGCTCGGCGCACTCGGCCTCCATCCGTGCCAGATCACGGAGGTGCGCGCCGACATCGCCAACGGCCTGAGAGTCGAAAAAACCCTGCGCACCTGCCTTGGCCCGCTGCCGGAACCGACCGAGGATGAAGTCCGGGCGTTTTATGAAGCGCATCTCGCCGACTACCTCAGCGAGGAGGAAGCGCGCGCGACCCACCTGTTTAAGCAGGTGGAACGCTCCGAAGACCGGCAGAGGATTTACGATGATTTAAGGGAATTGCGCCGCCGCGCACGTGCGGGCGAGGATTTCTCGAAACTAGCCCACGACCACACCGACAAGGAGGACAAACTGACCGACCTCGGATGGTTCAAACAGCGGGACTTCATGGACGAGTTCAGCACCATCGTCTTTTCCCTGGAGGAGCAGGAAATGAGCCCGGTCTTTGCCAGTTACTTCGGCCTGCATTTGACCCAGTGCACCGGCCGACGCCCACCCACTCCGCTCCCATTCGGGGATGTGCGGGACGCCGTCCGCCAGCGAATCATCGCGGACGACCAGCAGGCCAAAAGCCGCGAGCTGGTCAACCAACTGAGGGAACACGCCCTCATCGAGGATCGCGAGGAAACCGAGACGCCGGCCGCTTGAGGGCGGCGGTCAGCGGTCGGCAGTCGGCAGCCGTACCGAGGGAGTGAGCCACCAATGACCCTGAGAACCGGGAGGGGAATCACGAAACAGGCGAATAGCCAAGGCGTTGCCCCACGATCAACGTTCATTGGAAAGATGAGGGGAGCGCCTATCATAAGCTACTGAAATGTCGTGGCTGCAACGTCCCTATCCGGGATTCCCGGCTGGGTGCGGAATGATTTCCATAGCCTCTTGATCATTCGTAGCCGTTCGTGCCATTCGTGGCTCCCGCTTTCTTTTTCGCTTCATTGCCCCCTCCCCCGACCCCCGACCCCCGACCGCCGACCCCCGACCCCCGACCCCCGACCCCCGACCCCCGACCCCCGACCCCCGACCCCCGACCGCCGACCGCCGAACGCCGACCTCCGCCCATGACTGAACTACCCCCTAACGATCCAGCCCACTTGTTTTTGCCGCCTGTGGCGGACCGGTACCTGCTGGGCGGGCCGCACTCGAGAACGGAGGAGTTCATGACCTTGGCCCGGGTGATGCTGGACTTTCTTCGGGGCTTTCGGGCGCTGCATTTTGTGGGGCCTTGTGTGACGATCTTTGGGTCGGCGCGGACGCCGGAGACCGATCCGCATTACCAATTGGCACGCCGCATGGGGGCGGCGGCGGCGGAAATGGGATTTACGGTAATGACGGGAGGTGGGCCTGGCATCATGGAGGCCGCCAATCGAGGGGCCCGGGAGGTGGGCGGTCGTTCAGTCGCCTGCAACATTGAACTTCCCATGGAGCAGGCCACCAACGCGTATCTCGATCGACACGTCACTTTGCGGTATTTCTTCGTGCGCAAAGTGATGCTCATCAAATACAGCTATGCATTCATCGTGATGCCCGGAGGCTTTGGTACGCTCGACGAGCTCTTCGAGTCGCTCACTCTTATCCAAACCGGCAAGCTGGAAGACTTCCCCGTCATTCTCATGGGAAGCGAGTACTGGCGCCCGCAACTCACCATGCTTGAGGCCATGGCCGCCGCCGGAACCATTTCCCCCGCGGATCTCGACCTCTTCCGCATTACCGACTCGGTCGAAGAGGCGGTCGACGTGCTGCACGAGAGGGCGGTCAAAACATTTGGCCTCAAACCGGCCATTCGGCGCGCCCAGTCCTGGCTGGGCGAGCGCGGGCTGTGAGGTTTATTCTTTAGACGCGTAGTAGGCCGTGGCCTCCGCGCGCGAGATGACCCCATCCTTGTTGGTGTCGGCGGCGCGGATGTCCGCGGCAAACACGCCTGCCGTTTGCGCGTACGTCACGGCCTCCTCACGCGTGACCACACCGTCCCGGTTGAGGTCGCGACGTTCGAAATCCCGGGCCTCGGTCGCATCCATCTGCGGGTTCCACTCGGCTTTGGTAATCTTGCCGTCCTTGTTGGTGTCGCGGGCCTCAAAAATGCCACCTACTAAAAAACCGTTGATCTCGCTTTGGCTCAATGTCCCGTTCCCATCGCGGTCAGCTTGAGCGAACCGATCAGGGGGCGCGGCGGACTGGCACGCGGCCATGGCGAGCGCGGCCACGGCAGGCAGAATGGGGCGGAGGGGTGGGGCGACTTGCTTCATCAGCATGAATGAGCGCGCCTGCGCCGGATTGCAAGCACCGCCGCAAACCACGGCCGACTTTTCCACCGGGTGCGGCGTGCCGCGGCCGCCATGGCAACAGGATCGTTCTCCCGCGGCTGGTGGCTGCGCGCGTGGGCATGCCCGCCTTCTTATGGCGGCCCCAGCCCGCCACTCCCGGCGCCATCAAGGCGTTGCGGAGGTGACTTTGAGCCGCAAGTAGCGGGGCTCGCCGATCGCCACGGGCACGGTGTCGGTAATTTTTACGGTCTGGGTGAAGCCATCGGTGGCCAGGATTTCCTCCACCAATTCCCCGGTAATCGGCGCCCGCCACGTGATCAGATCAGTGCTGATTTGCACCAGATACGTCACGGCACTGGTCGGGCTGAGCTTGGTGAACGTGAGCGACTGCAGGCCCCTCTCCACGGTGACCATCGGCGGCTCCCCGGCTTGCGGCACGGTGGGATCCGTCTGAAGAGCGTACTCGAGGAAGTTGGAGCGACCATCGCCCTCGGCATCGTTATCAAGAGATCCAATGCCCGGATAGCCCGCCAGCCATGACGCCGGCGTTTCCTGGGCGTAAACGAGCACATCGTCCGTGCGGGTCAACTGGCCATCGGATCCCGTGAGTCGCAAAGTGTAGACCCCGGGCTCGGAAAATGCGGCCGTGGCGACCAAGGCATCGGCGGGAATGATCGTGCCCGTCCCCGGTCCGTCGACGACGCTCCACTGGGTCGTGGGGGCCGCCGTTCCCCCGAGGCCTCCGTCGAGCCGCCCAGACAACGACAGGGCATTGAACGGACCGGCCGGAGCCGAGCCCCCATCGGGCCGCGGCGCGCTTCTGGGGTCGTAGCCTCCGGGCGAACCATTCGCCCCGGCGCTTGGGCGCCAATTTCCCGGCCCGTTGTAGGTGGCGGCGGTGGCTTGGGGGTCGTACACGACCAGGCTGGGGCCGCTGCCATCGGTGGTTGGATGCCACGCGTCGTCGTACGTCACGCTGAAAATCGCGTTACCGCTGGCGGCGCGCAGGGTGAGCAATTCACCGCCATTGGACAAACTGCCGCCGAATCCTCCGAGCACCGGGCCGATCGCCGATCCGTGGCGCGCGGCCATGGCCGCGGGATCGCTCGCCAGCACCACGCTGCCACCCGGCGCCAACGACAGGGCATCGCCACCTGTTATCCCGAAGGTGATGCCTTCAGCGATGGCCACGCCCAGCAGGTCGACCGGGCCATTGCTTGGGTTGTACAATTCGACGAACTCAAAATCGCTGGCTTCCCAGAGCGGGTTGACGGCGAGCTCCGTCTGAGTGGGCGCCGTCGGATTATATTGGATTTCCGAAATCACCAGGGTGCCGGCGGCAGCCGGCGGATCGGTGGCATACCTGACATTCAGCAGCCCGCCCCATTTACTCACCAGCGGCGGATTGTTGGAACCAGTGAGAGCGGTATGGGTTGGTTTAAAGGCGCGCGCGCGAATCCGCGACGTAGCCGATATCGTGATTGGACCGCTATAGACCATCGTGCCAGGCGAGAGCGCAGGCACGTTGTTGCTCACCGCACCGCCCGTGGGCCGGGGGTCGGCGCCATTGACGGTATAATAGATCGTCGCACCAGCCGGCCCGGTCAGCGTGACCGGCGTCCCGGTCGCCACGTTGCTGTCGGGCAGCGAGGCCGTTACCGGCCCGACCCATTGGGTGTCAAAAAAATCAGCCCGCTGCTGCATCCAGTCTTTGATTCGCTGAATTTCGGAGGCCTGGCCGATCGCGGGAGTGCTGCCGGTCCCGGGAAAGCCGAGATACTTGGTTCCGGTGAACGGGCTCGTCCACGGCCGCTTCTGCTGGCGCCAGCGATTGTAGTCGCGGGTGACCGCTTCGTCCCCAATCTGGGCGTTGAGAGAATCAATCAACGCATTGACCACCGGCGCCGCAAACGGCTGCCCGGGCCGCCGCAACTCCTGCCAGCGGTCGATGTATTTTTGGTAAAAATCAGGGTCGCGGAACAAGCGGTTCCACCACGTGAAGTTGAAGAAATCCGTCCCCATATCGCCCGTCTTCGAACGCCACGTTTTCGGATCTAAATCCCGTCCATCCGTCGAGCAAAGCGCGCGATCAAAGTCCCAGACCGGTCCCGGGTACATTTTGGCGCCGCGCTCCTTGGTCCAGTAACCGCTCAGGCGCAGAGCATCGACATTGAAGGTCCACACATTGTGCAGGTGGTGGTCGATCGCCGGCGGAACGTCCAAGTACTTCGCATACCCTGTGACTGGATTGGTGAATCCAGCGCTGTTCAGCGCGTCGGCGAACTGCTTGATGTACCCGGCGGGCAGCGGATTGGCGGCCGTCGGATTGGTATTCTTGGCCAGATACTGCTCCTGCGGGTCGCGCTGGGGTGACTTCACCTCGATTTCCTTTGGATAATAGTACGCAAAACTTTGGCCACCGGCCGAGAACCCGGTATCACCCGAGTCCAGCCGATCGACTTTCCAAATCCAGCCTCCGGTTTTCGAGACGTCGTCGTTGTCGTATTTTTCCAGGCGCCGCACGTCAACGCGGTCGTTGTTGCGCCGGATTTTTTCCAAGATGTTGTAAACTCCGAAATAGTCCCCGGAGGCGGCCCCCGTGAAATTGAGTGACGACCCGTTGGTGTCGATGAAGACCTCCGCCATGCGGTTGCGGCTCGCGTAGCGGCCGAGCGAGTTGCTCAGGGCATAGGCCAACGGGTTGTGAATGAGCGAACGGTCAAAATCAAACGGCGCATGCAGGACCCAGTCGGATTCGAACGGCATGCCAAGTAGTGGGTACTGGAGCTGCTCCTCGTTAAACGCTTGCCGGGTTTCCAGGTTCAAGTTGTGCTTGGCGTTGCCTGCAGTGCTGGATCCCCGGCGGTCGATCACGGTGCGCGACGTAAACGTGGGCAGATTGGTGAGCCGGGAGCGGTTGTCCGGATCGGTCGGCTCCCACACCCACATAAAACTCGGTTGGTCGGGGGACTCCAGCGGCGTGCTCCGGCCAAAGTTTGTGACGACAACGGTGGGAATCGAGGAACTGAATGTTTCGGTCGTGGCATTCAGCAGCAAAAACGACTGCGTCTCGGTTTCGCCAGGCAGTTTGCCCGGGGTGAAAACTCGCGCCCGGATCATCGTGGTGGCCGTTACCGCAATCGGCCCTGTGTAAAGCGTGCTGGTGGCACTCGGCAGTGTACTGGGGGCGTTCGCCGCGAGGGTCGAGGTCGCGGTATAACGGATTTCCGCCGCCGAGTCCGGCGGGGCAACCGCCAGTGTCACTTCCATCGATCCCGAAAAGGCGCGGCTCGAGTGGCTGAAGAGCACTTTGCCCGCAAACCCGGCCCCCTCGTAGTTGTTCGGGAGATTGGGCGTCGGTATCGAATAAAAACCGGTCACCGTCGGCGTGACCGCGGTGTCACTCGCATCCCGGCCCCACGACACGTTGGCCGATTGCGCGGGGTAGTCGAATTTCGACAGCAGCACCGGCGTCGCCGCCGCATTAAACAAACTGATCGTGCCGCCCGCCGGATTGGGAACGAAATCCGTGTGCAGCGGGGCCGTAGAAACCTTCCTGTTTTTCCCCGAGAGCCAGACGATCATGTGCTCGTCAGGCATGATGTCAGCCGGGGGGAATGTCCAAGTCACCGTCCCGTCCGTGAACTTGTAGTTGTTCATGGCCACTTTGGCCGTCTGGCTCGAATTCCAGATCTCCACCCACGGTTGGACAGTGCCGTCCTCATCCGTCGCCCCAGTCGTGTTCACCACCTGGATCTCGGTCAACCGCAACTGCCCCGCCGCCGGTCCCGCCAGCCACAACAATCCCAGAACGACCCACCCCAATGCCCAGGATCCGCGTGCCACCCGTCTCCGCACCGCGCGGATCTCAAAACTGCCTGCTGAATATAAGGGATGTATCATGTGAGCATTAGAAAGAATGGCACCCCGCACCGTCCACCCGTGACGGATTCTCATTCCGCCAGCCGTTCCAACTTGTGTCAAGCCCTCCCGCCAGGGATTATGACTTCAATGTAACCTGCCCACCAGCCACCGAACAGAAAAAATCCGTCCAGGCGTGGAATTCAGCGGTCGGCAGTCGGGAGTCAACATTCAGAGAAGGTCAGCGGCGGCCCGGGCTCCCGATTCGTCCCATTCTTCCCATTCTTCCCATTCGTCCTATGCATCCTCTTCTCCCACCAGTTGTCTCCTTTCAAATCCGTGTTACACGTCCCCTCTCAGCCATGAAACTGCCTCGCCTTCTTGCCCTTCTTCCTGCATTGACCATGTTCATTTTGCCGACTTGGGTGAACGCAGAGGCTGCGTTACCCGGGGATTTGGCCGCCTATGTGGCCCGCCCTGAGCCCGACTTCAGCTGGAAGAAGGTCCACGAGCAAGTGATCGGCGGCTGCGATATGGTCCAGTTGCACCTGACCAGCCAAGTGTGGCAAGGCATTACTTGGGAGCATGATCTGGTCATCTTTCTCCCGAAGGGCGTGCCCACCAAGACCGTAATGCTCCTCAACGAGGGCGGCAAGGCCGACCCGAGGAACGCCGTCTTCGGCACCATGATCGCCAACAAAGTCAAGGCACCCGTCGCCATCCTGCTCGGAGTGCCCCGCCAGCCGTTGTTCAATGGGTTGCGAGAAGACGACCTCATCGCCGAGACCTTTGTGCGCTACCTCGAAACCGGCGATGGCTCCTGGCCCCTCCTCTTTCCGATGGTCAAAAGCCTCGTCAAGGCCATGGACACCATCCAAGAATTCAGCAGCCAACACTGGCCCGTCCAAACCGAACGTTTTATCGTCGGCGGCGCCTCCAAACGGGGCTGGACCACCTGGCTGACCGCCGCCACCGATTCCCGCATCATGGCCATCACCCCCATGGTCATCGACACCTTGAACATGAAGGCTCAGCTGCCCTACCAGATTAAATCCTTCGGCGAGCCCAGCGAACAGATCGACCCCTACACCAAACGCGGCTTGGTTCCGCTCCCGGAAACCGAGGCCGCCCAAAAACTCTGGGCCATGGTCGATCCCTGGATCTACCGGCGGAAATTCACCATGCCCAAACTCGTCGTGCTCGGAAACAACGACCGCTATTGGACCACCGACGCCCTCAACCTGTATTGGGATGATCTCCCAGGCGATAAATACATCTCGTACACCCCCAACGCCGGCCACGACCTCACGGAACGCACCGCCGATGGCAAAAAATTAACCCCCATCCGCGCGCTCAACAATGTCGGCGCCTTCGTGCGCCATCTCCTCACCGACACCCCGCTCCCCAAACTCCAGTGGAAACACGAGGACGCCCCGGATGGCCAGCTCCGGCTCACCGTGACCGCCGAGCCTCGCCCGCGCCAAACCCAGGTCTGGGTGGCCTCCGGTCCCACCCGTGACCTCCGCGATGCCCGCTGGGAGGCACGACCCCTCGAGTACCCGGCCGAGGGTCCGCTCGTCGTGACTCTGCCCCGCCCCACCGAGGGCCACACCGCCTTCTTCGCTGACCTCGGCTACCAAATCGAAGACCTTCCCCACTGGCTCAGCACCCAACTCCGCATCGCCGACGCAAAGACAACCGCCGCCCGGTGATGGGCAGTCGGAGGTCGGCAGTCGGAGGTCGGAGGGAATCCCATAGGGCCTATAGGGCCCGTGAGCCCTATGCCCTTCCCCCTTCCCCCTTCCCCCTTCCATCTTCCCCCATACCCCTTACCCTTACCCCCCCGCCACCGCGGCCGGAATCTTCGGCAGCGTGAGCAGGCGTTGGGCCTCTTGGAGCAGGAATTCCGGTTTCATGAACGGCTCGAAGCTGATGTGTTGCCAGCGCACCATGCCTTGGCTGTCGATGACGAATACGCCGTGGAGTGGTTGGTCTTCGAAATCGTCGTAGGCTCTGAAGGTGCGGAAAGTCTCGAGGCCATTGTTGGAAAAGAGCGGGAATGGGAACGAGGCCCCGTCCTTGGCGAGCGTCTGTTTAAGTCCCTCGGGCGAATCGAGACTGACGGCGAGCAGCGGCAGGCCGGCGGCGGCAAAGGCGGCGGCGTGAGGTGCCAGCGTGTTCAATTGCTCCATGCAATGAGTGCACTCGCGCCCCAGAAAAAAGACCAGAACGTACGACCGGCCGGAAAACTCCGTCGAGGACCGGGCATTTCCATCGAGGTCGAGCAACGTCCACGCGGGCGCGGCAACCGGCGACCAATGCGCGGGACCCAGAGAGTCCAGTGCGGGTCGGTTGGCCAACTCGGCGGGCTTCTGGGCGGCGTCGACTTTCTCGCGTGTCGCGGCCAGTTCCTTCTCGTGTGCCTGTTGGTCCCACCCGTCCCAGGCGTCCCAGGCCCCGGTGCGCGCCTTGGCGATCACCTGATCCAGCAGGTCGGCGAATCGGCGGGCCGGCATCCACTGACCGGGTGACGACTCGGCAAATCGGCGCGCCACGTCGAGCGCCCGCTCCCAGTCGCCCACGGCGGTATGATAGGAAGCGAGCCGTCCGTCCGGAACGCCTCCGAGCTCCCGCAGTCGTGAACGCGCTCCCGCCCCGTCGCCGGCGGCCAACTTTTCGGCCAAGGCCAGTTCGCCCACGGCTTCGCGGACGCGGGTGAGTCGATCGGCGAAGGTCTGGGCAGCGGACTCCCTGGCTTTGGAAATCTCATCGGCGCTCTTGTTCGCCTCGCGGTTCTTTTTCTCCGCGTCCGCCACCGCCGCATCCCGTTGCTTTTGCAGGTCGTTCTCCCGCTCGTGCAGGGCCACCATACGGCGAAGGCCACCCAGCGTGTCACCCGTGCGGAAGGCGGCCAGCCCGAGCAAGCGCCCGATTTCCAGGTCCTCGCGTTCATCGCCCACGGATGCGAGATACGGCGTGCCGGCCAGCGCCGTTACCTCCGGCCACAGTTCCAGGGTGCTCAATGTCCAAAGCAGACGGCGCCGCCCCTCGGCGAACGACGAGCCGTCGCGCGCCCAGTCTTGACTCGCCACGTTGCCGCCCGGCTTGCCCCTCGGAATGCGCGGGAGTTCAATCAAGTTTTTGGCCAGCGCCACCGCTTCGCCGGCGCGGCCCTGGAACACATGATTCTCCACGAGCCAGCCATTGTTGTGGGCGTAGTTAAACACTTCATCGGGCAGGACTCGAAAGCGCGCCATATGCGCGTGGTCCACCCGCGCGCTCGCCTCCATGTGCCAAGCGGCCTCGGCATACCGGTGCATCGCCGAGAAAGTGTGGCCCGGCATGTGCCAGTTGTGGGCGATCCCGGGAGCGGAGGCCCCCAACGCATCCGCAGAGTCAAGAGCGCGCTGGTCTTTTTCGTGGTTCCACAGATGAATGCGATAGTGGTGGATCCCGGGATGCTGCGGCGCCCGGGCCAGCACCTCGCGCGCCAGGGCATCCACGCTCAGATGGCTGGAGATTTTTAGACCGCCATATGCGTCATTGCGCCAGATGCGCCCGATGAGAAAAGCCTTGGCCTCGATGTCATCGGGATGATCGCCGACGATCTGCTCCCAGTCGCGCACCAGATTGCGCAGGCGCGCCTTCTCATCGCCTCCTCCCTTGCGCTCCTCGTAAAAATCCGAAAGCGATTGAAGCCAGGCACTCTCCTTGGGCGTGAGGTGGTCGCGCCGCTTTTTCATCCCGTCCGCCATAATCAGCCGGGCCCTCTTCGGGTTCTCCACGTTCGCCATCGCCATCCCCCACCACGCCATCGTGCACTCCGGATCCAGCCGCAATACTTGGCGAAACGATCGCTCGGCTTCCAAAAACCAAAATCCATGAAGCTGGACCACGCCCTGATCGAAAAACCTCTGCGCCTCTTCGCTCCCCGTCGTCACCGGAAACTGACAGTGCCCCGCCACTCCAGGCAAAAGGACCGCCGCCTGCCGCGGCCCTTCGTCAAAGGCCTCGCCCGCCACCGAATGCCCAGCCTTGTCCCCCGCCGGCGGATGGTCGGCCGGCAGATTCATCCCGGACACTATCAAGATCCCCATCGACAGGAATACGCGCATCTTTCACCATGCCTCCACCGGCGCGGTTCCGCAATCCTGGAGAGTTCGGGGAATCTCTGGTTCCTGCCGGGAATTCATACTGAGACTTCACCCGATCCGGGGTTCGATCCGCGTCCGTAAAAGGCGGCTGTGGACGCGCCAAACGAAATGACCGACGGACAACCGGACGCACTGCATGCCATAGATGAGTGCTTTCTTGAATGGAATCGAGCTGGCATCGGCCTCGTAGCTGGTCGGACAGGTCACCTCACACGTGGGAAACCCGTGCTTCAACGCGGCAACAAAAAGCTGGTTGTCGAAAATGAAATCGTTGCGAAACGAATGAAACGGCACGGCCTCGAGCAGACGACGCGAATACGCCCGGTATCCAGTGTGGTATTCCGTGTGGTGAGTCCCGAGCATAAAGCTCATGAAGTTCGTCAGGCCCCAGTTCGCCAGATATCGCCAGAACGGCATCCCGCCACTCAGCGCGCCCCGACCGCTCGTCCGCGAGGCCAGGCACAGGTCGTAGAATCCCGACGCCAGCATGGCCGCCATGGATGGCACCAGCTTCGGTGTGTATTGATAATCCGGATGCAGCAGCACAATGATGTCTGCTCCCGCGTCCAATCCCGCCTGCAGGCACCGCTTCACGTTTCCGCCGTAGTTGAGATTCGTTTCATTCCGCAGCACCGCGATTCCAAGCCCCTGCGCCACCTCCACCGTGCGATCTTTTGAACAATCATCCACCAGGATGATGCGGTCAACCAAGTCGCGCGGTATGTCGGCCACCGTCTTGGCCACGGTCTTCTCGGCCCAATAAGCGGGCATGGTCACGGCAATGGTTTTTCCCTGCAGCATGGCGTCGATCGTGTGGTAGCCCGGACGCACCGCGGCGGCCAGACATTTTCGCGTGCGTCAAGTTTCACTCTGGGAGTGGCGGGCTGCGGCCGCCATGAAAACGGAAGCATTCTCGCCTCGCTTGCGCCCCGTCTGGCGAAGGCGCCCCCTCTGGCGAATGCCATTTTTTCTCATGGCGGCCCCAATCCGCTACTCCCAGCCATCGTCTGTTCACTGATGCCCTTTTCGCCCGTGCATGGATCCGCCGTGGATCACGGTTCAATGAACCGGATGAATCATCACCGCCCGCCCCGCCTCCCACTGGGCGCCCGGGGGCACCCGCAACAACGCGTTCGACCTGCTCAGGCTGAGGAGCGCATGACTTTCCTGCAGTCCGGCTGATCGAAACCCGCCCTTCGCATCCAGCACGCCTCGCACATAGTGCGGACGGTCCCCTGGGTTGCCAATGGCTGACGCCAGCGTGCCCGGCGCGGTCGGGGGTAGCCATTCGATTTCCGGCGCGCCCTGCCATTTCCGCAGTGCGGGCGCCACGAACAAATGATAGGTCACAAAGCCCGATACCGGATTGCCCGGCACCCCGAAGACACCACGGCCCCCACAATCGGCAAACAAAAACGGCTTTCCCGGCTTCACGGCCACCCGCCACAAGTCCGGTCGCCACCCGAGGGCCTCCAACGCCGGCTTGACCGCGTCATACTGCCCCACCGAAACCCCGCCAGCGATGAGCAGGAAATCGTGCGACTCGAGACCATCCGCCACCACCGCGGCCAGCGTCGCCGGATCGTCGCGCCCATGTCGGCAGTCCACGATGGCGCCGCTCTGGCTAGCCAGCGCCGCCAGCATCGGCCCATTGCTGTTGTAGATCGAACCCGCGTGCGGCAACGGTTCGCCCGCGGCCACCACCTCGTCACCCGTGGTGATCACCAGTACGCGCGGCCGGATCGTGACGGCAACAGAAGTCCGCCCCTGCGACGCCAGCAGCCCGATCCGCCCAGGTGTCAGCCGGTCGCACCTCTCGATCAACTTCTGGCCCACGCTCACGTCCGCCCCAGCCCTTCGAATAAAATCGCCCGGTGTGGCCGCCTCCCCAACACGGATGGATCCATCCGCCACCACCTCCACGTCCTCCTGCATCACGACCGCCGCCGCCCCCCGTGGCAGGGGAGCCCCGGTAAATATCCGCACCGCCTGGCCCGGCCGCACCTCGGGCCACCCGAGACCGTCCCCCACCGGCGCACGACCCGCCGCCATTTCCCCCGCCAACGACAGCCACCGGTCGGTCTGGCCACAATCCTCCGAGTGCACGGCGTAGCCATCCATCGCGCTGTTGTCGAAGCCGGGCAGCGCCACCGTCGCCACCACCCGCTCCGCCGCCCATCGGCCCACCGCTTCCGCCAAACCGACCGATACTGTCGTCCCGGCCCTCACCGCCGCCAGCACCTGCGCCCGCGCTGAATCCTCGTCGATCATTCCTCGGGAATCACCGGCTCCTCCAGCGGCTCGACCCCACCCCCGCCCGGCACGGGCTCCAATCCCGGGAAATCGGGAATCACTTCGAGCGGCCCCGACGGCTCGCCCAACGGCGGCAAGCCGTGGCCCGCCGACCCCGACCCACTGGACGTCGGCCCCACCCACTCGTCCCCGGCACTCAACGCGCCGCCCGCCTCGGTCGCGATCCCAATTCCTCCCGACACGCCAGCCGCTCCCTCCACCGCCCCCTCCACCGGCGGCGGAACCGTCGAAACCACCCGTTCTCCGCTCACGTAAAACACGACATCACCCACCTTCGGCGCCCCTTCCACAATGTCCGCCGCCACCATGTTTCGCTTCCGCTCCGGCGATGCCTTCAACCGCCCCACCGTCTCCGCCGATCCCCGCGACTTAACCACCAACTCGCTTTCGGCCTCCGTCGTCGCCGCCAAAGGCGACCGCACCAAAACAAATCCCCTCCCCACTTCCACCACCGCCACCTGCCCCATTGGCCGCCTTCCCCGCCGCATGTCTTCCACCACCCCTTCCGAATCGCCTCCCCGCTGACGCCGCAGCAGCCCACACCCCACCCCCGTCCCGCTCAAAGCCAGGACCAGCAAACCCATCCTCATCCGTCGCGCCCACCACATCCCGCATCCTCCCGCAAATCCAGTCCCCTGCAAGAACGGAGGTCGGCGGTCGAGGCTCGCCCCAATCCCAGGCAACCTCGGATGCCTCGCTGCGCACAGAGTGACAGGCAAATAGCTGAGCCGCTATTCCCTACATATCCGATCGGATGAGTCGCCTTTTGTTGGTGTGGCGGCATGAATCGGATTGAATCGATTCCGCGCCTCGAGCACCGGCATGTGCCCGGCTATTTCGTGGGAATGACAAGCGGGACTCTGACGTTGCCTCACCATGGAATCAAAAGTGGATGTTGCGCTTTGCCCACCATGCCCTCCGGCTCAGGACCGGCCGCCGGTGTTGTCACTGGTTCCCTCGATTCCCCACCGGTGCGGAGCCTGGAGCGCCGACCACCGACGACCGCCTCGAACTCGCCTTAGATTTTCCCTTCCCAACTGGAGCAGATTCGCCACTCTGGCGGTCGCTTACTGACGCATGAATATCGCGCTCGACGCCATGGGAGGCGACTTTGGCCCGGTCCCGAACCTGGCCGGGGCGGCGCTTGCCCTTGCGGAATTCCCTCAGATTGAAAAACTCCTGTTGGTCGGGCGCCCGGACGAACTGGAAGCCGGGCGGGCTCGTATCCGGCTGGTCGATGCGCGTGTCGAAATCGTGCCAGCGAGCGAAGTGGTCGACATGCACGACAGCGCGGTGAGCGCGATCCGGCGGAAGAAGAATTCGTCGATTGCCGTGGCGACCGACTTGGTGCGCGACGGCCGGGCGGACGCGGTGGTGAGCGCGGGGCACACTGGGGCGGCGGTGGCGGCGAGCACGCTTAAGTTGCGCACGCTGCCGGGGATCGACCGGGCGGGCATTCTGACTCCATTTCCCAACGAGGCCTTGGGTGTGTGCTACTTAATTGATGCCGGTGCCAATGTGGACAGTCGCCCCGAGCACCTTGTCCAGCACGCGCTCATGGGGTGGACGTACGTCAAGCACGTCCATCGAAAGCCGAATCCCACGGTCGGCCTGATGTCGAATGGCGAGGAGGAATCCAAAGGGAACGAGCTGACCAAGGAGGTGTTTGCGCGCCTGGCGGCGCTGCGCCCGCACGGGCTGAATTTCGTGGGCAACATCGAGGGCCGCGACCTGCTGTCGGCACCGGTGGATGTCGCGGTGTGCGACGGCTTTGTCGGCAATGTCTTGCTCAAGGGATGTGAAGGCACGGCCAAGGCCTTTGCGCGCGCGCTCAAGGCGGAAGTCACGGCCAGTGCGTGGCGCAAGGCGCTCGCCTCGCTGCTGCGCCCGGCCTTCCGCGGCGTGCACGCGCGCATGTCGTACGAAACCTATGGTGGCAGCCCGCTCCTCGGCGTCAATGGCGTGACCATCATTGCCCACGGTTCGAGCAACGCCGTGGCCATCAAAAATGCCCTTCGTGTCGCCGCCGAGGCGATCAGCCATCGCGTCAATCCTCATATTGCCGAGGAGGTCAGCCGATTTCTTCAATCTCCCGCCGCGCCCCCGCCCGCATCCACTCATGCCTGACCGCGACCTGCAACCGACCGCCTGCCTGATGACCATCGCTGGCACCGGCAGCTACGTGCCCACGCGCGTCCTGACCAACGCTGAACTGGAAAAGATGGTCGAGACCAGCGACGAGTGGATCACCACCCGCACCGGGATCAAGGAGCGCCGCATCGCCGCTCCTAACGAAACCACCTCCGACATGGCCACCACCGCCGCCCGCCGCGCGATGGAAATGGCCGGCGTGGCCGCCGAGGAAATCGAACTCATCATCGTCGCCACCATCACCCCGGACACCATCTTCCCGTCCACCGCTTGTTATGTTCAACGAAACCTCGGCGCCAAAAAGGCCGTGGCCTTCGACATCTCGGCCGCCTGCTCCGGTTTCCTCTACGCCATGCAGATCAGCCGGCACTTCATCAACACGGGCAACCGCCGAACGGCCCTGATCATCGGCGCGGAAAAACTCTCCAGCATCGTTAATTGGTCCGATCGCAACACCTGCGTTCTCTTCGGTGATGGCGCGGGGGCGGCCATCCTCCGCCGACGTTCGACCGACGAGGCCGTCCACGAACCACAAGTCCTCGTCTCCGTCATGGGCACTGACGGCACCCTGACCGACATCCTGAATGTCCCCGGAGGAGGATCCGCCCTGCCGATCACGGCCGAAAACGCCCACCTCCGGCTCAACACCATTCACATGCAGGGGAAGGAGACATTTAAGGCCGCGGTCACCAACGTCACCGCCGCCTGTGCCCGCGCCTTGGAACTCGCCGGTCTCAGACCGCAGGACATCGACGTCATTGTCCCTCATCAGGCCAACGTCCGCATCATCGACGCCGCCGCGGAACGCCTCGGCATCCCCAAGGAACGCGCCTTCACCAACATCCAGAAATTCGGAAACACCTCCGCCGCCGCCTGCGCCATCGCCCTCGACGAAGCCAACCGCACCGGATTCATCAAGCCCGGAAACCACGTCCTCCTCGTCGCCTTCGGTGCCGGCTTCACCTGGGCCGCCAGCGTGGTCCGGTGGTGACATCCCAGCCCGCCTGATGGCCGCTCTCACGCCCCGCGCCCGTTTCCGCCCCTGCCTGGACCTGCACGAAGGACGGGTCAAGCAGATCGTGGGTGGCACGTTGACCGACGACGGCTCCAGCCTGCGCGAGAACTTCGTCAGCGAGCTCCCGCCAAGCCATTTCATCGAACGCTACCGCCAAGACGACATCACCGGCGGTCACGTCATCATGCTCGGACCGGGAAATGAGGACGCCGCGCGCGAAGCGCTCGCGACTTGGCCCGGCGGCCTGCAAATCGGCGGGGGCATCACGGAATCCACGGCGCTCAAGTGGATGGAAGCCGGCGCCAGCCACGTCATCGTGACGTCCCGCATCTTCTCGGCCGAAGGCCAATTCCTCCCTGATCGCCTGGCCGCCCTGGTTTCCACCGTCGGACGCGATCGCTTGGTGCTCGACCTCAGCTGCCGCCGCACCGCCACCGGATGGGTGGTGGCCATGAATCGCTGGCAAACGCTGACGAATCTGCCCATAACCACCGCCGTGCTTGACGACCTGGCCGCCTCCTGTGCCGAGTTCCTCATCCACGCCGCCGACGTCGAAGGGCGAATGGCGGGCATGGATGAGGCATTGATCCAACTCCTCGGTCACTGGGGACGCCGGCCCGTGACCTACGCCGGCGGGGCGGCCACCCGCGACGACCTGCGCCGGTGCCACCAGCTCGGAAACGGGCGTGTCGACCTGACCATCGGCAGCGCCCTCGACCTGTTCGGAGGCACCGGTGTGCGCTATGCCGACTGCGTGGCGTGGAATCGCGGCGAATGGGACTGAGCGCGTGGTCGGCCCCGAGGCCGACGCCCTCTCGCGCAACTCTCCGCCTTCTCCGGAGTTCAATGATCGTTCCGTCCCCAACTCGCCACCGATGCTCGAACCCGCGCCCACCGCCGCCTGGTCTATTGAAGAGGCCGCCCATCTCCTCAATCGCGCCGGCTTCGGCGCTCCGCCCGCCACTCTTCGCGAATGGTACGCGCTCGGCCGAGCCGCCGCCGTGGATAAACTCACCACCCCCTCCCCCTCGCCCGAAACGCCCGCCCGCCCGGCGTGGTTTTCCCAAGAAAAATACAAGGAACTGGTCATCGCGGTGCGGGACGAGCGCATGGCACTGATGGCGGAAGGCGGGACGACCGCTCAACAACAGGCGCGTCAGCGGCAACTGAAAAAGAACCTTCAGGATCGCCAACAGGCCACCGAAGCCGTTGGATGGTGGCTCGACCGCCTGCACGCCGCTCCGGCGCCCTTGACCGAGAAGATGACGCTCTTTTGGCACGGGCACTTCGCGACCAGCATCGAGAAGGTCAAAGATCCTTATCTCATGCTGCAGCAGAACGAGCTCTTCCGTTCCCACGCGCTCGGCAATATCCGCACCCTGACCAAAACCGTGGTCCGCGACCCGGCCATGATGATCTATCTGGATACCGACAAGAGCCTGCGCACCAAGCCCAATGAGAATTTCGCGCGCGAAGTCATGGAGCTCTTCACGCTCGGCGAGGGCGAATACACCGAGGATGACATCAAGGAGGCCGCCCGCGCCTTCACCGGACTGAAAATCAATCGACTTCTCGGCCGCTCGTTCTTTCACGAACCGAGTTGGGACGCCGGCGAGAAATCCATCCTCGGTCACCGCGGACGCCATCGCAGCGACGACGTCGTCGACATCCTTTTTCGTCAACCCGCCTGCGCGCGGTTCCTCGCGGCGAAATTGTGCGCCCATTTCATCAGCGACGCCCCATCGGACAAACTCATCGCCGCCGTGGCCGAGTGCCTGCGCCAGCATGACTTTGAGCTGACGCCGGTGCTTCGCACTCTCTTCCTGAGCGCCGAGTTTTACGCCCCGGTCCACCGCCGCGCCCAGATCAAGAGTCCCGTGCAATTCCTCGTCCAGACGCGCCACGCCCTCGGCCTCGCCTCGCTGCCGCGCCCGCTCCAACTCGGAATTCTCCAACAGCTTGGTCAAAACTTGTTTCGCCCGCCCAATGTCGCCGGCTGGGACGGCGGCCGCGCCTGGATCAATACCAACACCCTGCTCGCCCGCTATAACATCGCCGGATTCCTCGTCAAAGGACCCTCCGGCGGATACCGCCCCCCCATGGTCACCGGACGCAATGCCGCCCAAGTGAAGAATCGACATGCCCGCGACCGTCTCGCCCGGCAATTGGCCAGCAAGGCATCCGTCGATCTCGCGTCGATGGTGCCGCCCGACCTCCGCCACGATCGCACCGCCTTGATTCAATCCTTGTCCGAGCGGCTTTTCCACACGTCGCTCGATGCGGACACCCGCCGTCCGTTTGAAGAATATCTGGCCGGCCAGGGAGAAAGTGAAGTCTCCGACGCCGTGCTCGCGAACCTCATTCATCTCATGATGAGCACGCCCCATTACCAGCTCTGCTAGTCGCACCGTCCACCACCCCGCCATGTCCTCGTCATCCGATCCCCACAACGGCACCGCCCTGCGCACCCGCCGCGAGTTCCTCGGTTCCACGCTGCTTGGCGTCGGCACTGTCAGCACCATCCCGGGATTCGTCGCCAGCACCATCGCTTCACTCCAGCATCACGCCGCCGCCCAATCAGCCCCGGTTACCGCCAACGACGGCCGCATCCTGGTCATTCTCCAACTCGCCGGCGGCAACGACGGCCTGAATACCGTGGTCCCATTCGCCGACGACGCCTACCATCGCGCCCGCGGCTCCATCGGACTGCCTGTCGCATCGCTCCTGAAACTCGACGACACCACAGCCCTCGCTCCCACCCTGAGCGGGTTGCGCTCGATCTATGACGAAGGACGCCTCGCCATTGTCCAAGGCGTCGGGTATCCCAACCCCAACCGATCGCATTTCCGCTCCACCGAGATTTGGCAATGCGCCACCGATGCCGACAAGGTCTCCCGCACCGGATGGCTCGGAAGGTACTTCGACAATGCCTGCACCGGCGCTCCCAACCCCACCATCGGTGTCAGTCTCTCTGACCAGGCGCCCCAGTCGTTCCGCGCCGCCCGGCACCCGGGCATCGCCCTAAGTTCACCCGAACTCTACCGCTGGGTACATGGCCAGGATGCCGCGCTGGATGAAGCTTTCGCCGCCCTGAATGCCCCCGATGACCCCGAGGGTCGGTCCATGGACGGATCGAGCATCGAAATGCTCGCCGGTGGGAAATCCGGTGACGCCATGGCTGCCTCTGAAAGCCCGTTAACCTTCCTCGAACGCACCGCCCTCAACGCCCAAGTCAGCTCCGAAAAAGTGCGCGCCGTCGCCACCAAAGCCGGGAACTCCGAGGGTGCCTACCCCGCCGCCGGCCGCTTGTCGCAAAGCCTGCGCCTCGTCGCCCAAATGATCGCCGGTGGCCTGCCCGCCCGCGTCTATTACGTCAGCCATGGCGGCTTCGACACCCACAACAACCAGGGCGGCGAGCGCGGCACGCATCAAAACCTGCTGCGCCAGTTGGACCAGGCAGTCACTGCCTTCGTCAAGGACCTTCAGACCAAGGAACTTTACGATCAGGTCACCCTCATGACTTTTTCGGAATTCGGACGGCGCGTCCGCGAAAATGGCAGCGGGGGCACGGACCACGGAACGGCCGCTCCACTTTTTGTGCTCGGCGGCGCGGTCAAGGGAGGGCTTCTAGGCCACGCCCCCAGCCTCACCGACCTCGACCGCGGTGACCTCAAGCACACCGTCGATTTCCGCTCGGTCTATGGATCGATCCTCCACCAATGCCTCGGCACCGATCCGGTCGACGTCCTCGGCCGCGCTTTCCCGTCCCTCCCATTAATCGGTTGATTTGGAGGAAATGAGCGGAATTGGCCCGAGGGATGCTTAGGCCCCCCCCTGAGATCCCCCACAGTTTTTGCTGGGACTTTCGCGTGGAGAGGCCTACTTTCTTCAGCGGGCGTGAAATGTTCACGTCCGTGACTGCGTCGTCTGTGCATGAACGATCCTGCCCCACCGTCCTTACCTCCACAGCTCCCCCAGAGCGGCGCCGAGGCACCCCGGACGCCGCGGAAACACCAGCGGCTCTTTACCCCCATCGATGCCGATCCGCCACGCCACGCCAACCGGCTGGGCCGGGTCGCCCCCAGGGCCGCCACACGTGACGAGAGTCTCGAGGCCGACTCATGGGAGAGTGAGCTTGACCGCTCCCCTAGCGCCCAGGCTCCCAAACAGCGGCCGGCTTTTGTGGCCAACCCGATCATCCAAATCCTCGCCAAGCTCCACATTCAGGCGAACCCTGAGCTCGCGGAACGGCGGCTGAGACAGTGGATGCTCGCGTCCGGCTTCGTGGCCCTGGCCGCCTTGCTGGTTTTCGCGGTCGCGTCCAGCGTTACTTTCCGCCCCCCCGCATTCGAAACCCTGGCTTCCGCCGGACCCAGCCCCGCCCTGCCCCGGGTCATGACTGAAGCGGAAATCAGCGCTGCCGTTGAACAGGCGCTGGCCACTCTTGATGCCTTTTTGAACGCCTCCTCCCCCGAAGAACGAAATGCGGTCATCGCGGACCATGACCTCCTCCCTCCGCTCCTCCATCAATCGGGCTCAGTGCCCGCCCTGGCCCAGGCCAGCGTTGGACGCCCTGAAGCCCGACTCCACGTGGACGGTTCATTCCGATGCGTGCTGGTGCCGCTCACTCATGCGGGAGGATTGCCCCACACGGCGGCGGTCGTCCATCACGGTGATCGTTGGGTCGTGGATTGGCGGAGTGCCTTGACTCCAGAATCGATGCCCTGGCGGCAGTTCATCGAGAATAGGCCGGCATCTCCCGTCTTGTTCCGCGTTCTCCTGACTCGCCAATCCAGCGGCGAATGGTCGCTGATTCGCCCAGGGGCCGGGGAAATACCCCTCGCGGTTGAAATGGCCTCCCACTCGCGCATCGGAGCCGAACTCGCCGAAGCGCTGGAGGCACGAAGCGAAAGTTCCCTGGCCGCGGACGTTTATCTGGCCGCGGGCGACGACCGCCAATTGAACATCGTCGATTGGACTAAGGACAAATGGTCTCTCTAACCTATGGCCGAGACCCTTTTTGATCTTCCGCTGGAAGGCCCTCCCCTCCCGCTGCCCGAGGCCACACCGGCTCCGTTCAGTGCGCCGGCCATTTCCGAGGTCCTGCTTTCGCTCAGCCGCTCACTCAACCCGAGGTGGCGCCAATGCTACGGACCTCCCGCTCCGGCCGCCGCACCCGATCGCGAACACGGAGCGCTTCGCCTCGGGATCATGACGGCCGAACTCTTTTTCGCCGCCTACGCCCGGGACAACGGTCAGGCCGGCCAGCAACTCTCCGACGCCGCCGCCGTCGAAAAACTCCTCGGCATCAGCGAACAAACCAAACCCCGGCATCTCCTCCTCCAAGCCCTCGGCGAGTCGGGAGAATGGGACGCCTTCCGCCGAAGCGTCGAAGCCCTCACCGAAGAACAACGCCTCGCCCTCGAAAGCCAGCGCGACACCGACCTCGCCCGCCTCATCCCAGTCGCCAGTTGGCTCCGCGTCCTGGAAGTGGAAGCCACTCTGCTGGCCAGTGCCTCTGCGCCCACCCTCGACCCGGTCGGTCTGCATCCGCTGATTGTCGATTGGCTCCTGCAGGAGCTTTCCGATCTCGACCCCAGTGTGCGCGAAAACCGCTCCGTCACCCGGTGCCTCCAACTCTGCGAACGCCTCGCCCGCCTGCTCCAACACCCGACCACCGAAGCCGGTCGCCGTGAAAAACTCGCCGATGCCCTGCAAACCGCCCTCGCCCGGCTCCATACTCCATGATGACCCGCCGCGATGTCCTCACCCTGGCCGCCGGCTCCCTGGTGCCGGCCGTCCTGCGAATCCACACCCACGCTCAGGAACTCACCCCGGTCGACTTCGCCATGCTGGCCCGGCGCCGCGCCCTCGAAGCCACTCGCCGTCTCGCCTCCGAAGGTTGGAAAGTCCGTGACGCGCTGCTTTCCCTGCACCTCGAACCTCGTGCCATCCACCTCAGCCCCATCCACCTTATCGGGGGCGTCGAATATGTCTTCGTCGGCACCATTCGGCCGATGGAAGGTCGTCTGCAAATGCGCCTGCTCGATGAGGACGGCCTCCCGCTCGCCACTGCGTTGCCGGACCAGCACACGAAAATGCAGGCCATTTGGCACAACAATGCCGCCACGCGACGCGCCCTGCTCGAACTGAGCGTCCCCTGGGACGCGGCGGCCGGCGATCTGGCCGCCTTGTACGTTTACCGTTGATCGCACCCGTTCCGCCCATTCCCCGACCTCGGCACGGGGGCATGCGCGGGAGGCAGAATCTCGACGATATCGGCGAAAACCTCGCCGTCGTGGGTGGACAGGGCGTTGCAGCGGCCCCACAGCAATGTTCCCTCCGGTTCACTCAGCAGGTCCGCAATCAACGCATCAGCCGGCAGACAAAAGTACGCGCGCGGCTGACTGTGGTACGCAACCTGATATTCAGAGAGCAGGCCTCCCAGCGGCTTGAGACCGGCTTCAATTTCGACACGTAGCGCGGCCGGAAACGGGGCGAGACGAATCCCAATCGCGCCGAATTCCACGGGTACGGGCAGCTCGCGCCGAGTGAGGACGACCAGCCGCAGGAGGTAGTCGGCGGAGCTTTCGCGACGGATGACCTGCAAGTCGATCGGGGACTGGTGATACGCCATCAGCGTGCTTGTCATGTCCCGGCCATGGACCAGTAGTTCGCGCTCGTCCGACGGCATCTCCGATGGGTCGACGAACCGGACGGCGGGCAGCGGCCGGCCGTCCCGCTCATAAAAAAAATGGAGCGGCATGAGCAGGTGCATGGCCTCGGCCAGTTCGCGCTCCTGTTTGAGAGAAAAGCTCATGTGTAGCGTCCTCCGCGGTGGTGTGGCAGGAAAAACTCGTGCAACAGCCGGTCGACCTGCAGCAACCCGTCGCGCGTCAGGCGGATTTCGTCCGCCGCCCCCCTTTCCACCAGGAATCCCTCGGCGGCCAGCCAGGAAAGTTGGGACGCGAACCGCTGGCGCACATCCACTCCAAATTTCGTCTGGTAGTGGGATGGATGCACCGCCCCCAGCTTGAGTTGCAGGATCCACTCGCGAATCAGGCGTTCATCGGGATCGGTCACGTAGGCGCGGAAGATGGCGTGCTCGCCACGCTCGATCGCGTCGCAGTATTCTGCAATGTCCGCGTTGTTCTGCAAGTGCACGCCTCCCAGATGACCAAAGCTCGCCACGCCCAGCGGCAGCAGATCGGCGCCGGAAAACAAGCCGTCACGATAGACGAATCGTGTCGTCGCCTTGTTCTTTACGATGGTGTACGCGCTGCTGACCTCGTAACCGTCCTGCTCAAACGCGGCAAAGGCCTCGCTCACCCACCGGCGCTTCGTCGGCCAGTCGGCCACCGGCGCCACCAGTCTCCCCTGCTCCTGCATCTGCTTGTAAATCCCCGTGTTGTACGGCACTTCCATCTGGTAAACCGTCAGGCAGTCGGGCGCCATGGCACGCGCCTTCTCGATGCACCGTTTCCAGTTTTCCTCGGTTTCTTCAACCATGCCCGCGATCAGATCGATGTTGATCTGCGGAAATCCGATCTGGCGCGCATACCCGTAGGCTCGTTCGATCTCTTTGCTGCGATGCGCGCGGCCGTTGATTTCGAGGATGTGGTCGTCAAAATTTTCGACTCCCAGACTGAGGCGGGTCACCCCCATGGCACGAATGGCGTCGAGTTTTTTCTCCGTCAGCGTGCCCGGTTCACACTCGAACGTGACCTCCTCGATCTCGTCCCATGGAAGCAGGTCCTTCATGTGGCGCGTTAAATCTTTGAGTTGCGGTACCGAGAGATAACTCGGCGTGCCGCCACCGAAGTACACGAACCGCGGTTTGCGCCCCTGCAGGTACCGGCGACCCGCGTACATCTCGAATTCACGCATCCCGGCGCGCACATAGCGCTTGATCTCGTCCGGCCCCTTGTCGGTATAGACTCGAAAATAACAAAAGTGGCAGCGCTTGCGGCAAAACGGGATGTGAAAATAAACGCCCAGCGGGACATCGGGTCGCGGCGGACCATCGAGCACTCGCGCCACTTCGGGGACGAATTCCGGCCGCCAGTAAGCGTACGGGGGATAATTCGAGACGAAATAATTGCCGGCTTCCGTGGCGGCAAGCGGCTTCGGGGGCGCGGTATCCGGATTGACGGCGGTGGAACTGGGCATGTGACGAAGGCCGATGGAGCGGCGCTTGCGGGTGGCGAAGCGCTGCCATAAAATTCACCCCGTTTCCCCCGGGTGCCAGCCTTATCTGGGGAGGGGAGAATTTCCCACAGGGCGTTTTCATTCTCGAAGAATAAGGCGCTTGGCTTAATTCATGAAAACGCCCTGGAATCTTCCAGGGCCTGGAGTTTGTACATTTTTTGCGCCAAGAGCGGAAGATTTTGGCATCGGCAAGCATTGTCACCTATCGTCTAAGCACCTTGAATCAGAAAACCTTGTACACTTTGAGTACAGGATCCAGCGGACGATTGAGGCTGGAGGTGGGACGAGACCTCCCGGGCTCGTAGGCGGTGGGAGCGTGCTGAAGGAAGCCTCTTTACGCGTATTCAAACGGTGCCCACAGCCAGAAAAACCGATGAGCCAAGACGCGGCAATCGGGAATTCTCCGAGTGTGAATCACGCGGCCACCACTCGAGAAGCGGAGACCATGCCCAGATGGCACGCCTTCACCGCCTACGCGCCCGGGAGGTCGCGTCCCACCTCAATGCCACCTCCTCTCATTCGCTTGGAGCGTCGTTCCGCTAACAATAAAGAATGCGAAATGCACAAACTCCAGGCCCTGGAATCTCCCAGGGCGCCGCCCGTCAGTGCATTTCGACCGCGCAGGTGCCCAACCCGCCGCGGAAGTAGTTGAATTGCACATTGGGGTGCGACGCGAGCAGCGACATCGGCACCGCGGCATCCTCGATCCCCTTGGATATCATCAGCGCAGTCAGCCGCTGGCCGAGCGGGTTGTCGTGCGTCCCGGCCTGCCAGATCGAGACCTTTTCCGCCAGCCACGTTTCCACCGGACCCACGGTGATCGCCTGCGTCGGGACCAGCGTCACATTGCCGCCGCCCGACGTGCGGGCATTCTGCATCAGCGTGACCGGATGCAACTCGACCACGCGAGTCGTCAGCTGCCGGTATTCGTCAGGGCTAGGCGGCGCGTCGGCATGCGCCCCGGCCCGACGCAGCGGGTCGTTGAACGCCCAATGCTTGATGTCGCCCTGCCCACCCTGCATCACCGCGCACCGCAGCCCAGCTCGCCAGCTCGCTCGATAGGCCGACACGTCCGCCTTGGGAAAATGCAGGTTTTCCTCCGGCATCGCCAACTCAGGCCGGATCCGGTCGAAGCAGAATTCCCGGTCCGCCCGCTCAAATGACAACGGATGCGTCACGGGCACTTCACGGCCAGTCGCCCGGTCGTACCATTCGTCCATGCCCCAAAAATGCGCGTCCTGCAGCGAAAGCCCGAGCTCATTGACCAATCGAGCCACCAGCGGGAGCTGCTCGGTCGGTCCAATCGGCCCGCACACCCCGACCGGACTGTCCGCCGTCGCCTGCCGCCACGCCGTGATGTACTCGAGCGCTTCCGCCAGGTAAAAATCCTCCAGCGTGTCATACAGGACCACCCGAAATCCCGGCCGCGACAGCTGCGCCAGATCGCGCTCCGTCATGCCCGCGGCATCGCGGATCAGATCGTCCTCAAGAGTTGTATAGTCCCACCAGTCCGGGGCCAATGTGCTCAGTTTTCGCGCCATGCCCGCCATCAAGCCCGGAATCCGCCCCGCGCGCAACTTCGATCTGGAAAACGACCCCAACCTCACCCTCCCACTCCGCGACATCGGCGCGAATACCCCCGTCGCCTCCGCCCCGATCTCCACGGCGGATTTTTGCACGGGCGAAAAAAGCATGAAAAAATCGGGGGACGCCTGGGAGTGGCAGGCTAAGACCGCCATACTGACTCGAGCATTCGACTCAGACCGGTCGCTCGCCATGTCAAAACGTTTTCGGTTCCATGGCGGCCCCAGCCCGCCACTCCCTGTGAAACACTACCTTACAACCGTGCAAAAATCCGTCGTGCCCGAACTCGGAGCCGACCACTTTCCAGTTGCCTCCTCACCCGCCTCTGCGCCACCATCCCTAACTTTTAAAAATCCCACCTCCGATCTCCCACCTCCCACCTCCGACACCCCTTACCCCTTACCCCTTACCTTCACCCCACACTCATGAGTCGCAAAATTCGTTATGGAATGGTCGGCGGCGGTCGCGGCGCCTTTATCGGAGCGATCCATCGCATTGCTGCGCAGATTGACGGGCAGATTGAGCTCGTCTGCGGCGCGTTTTCCTCGGATCCCGAGAAGTCCAAAGCTTCTGGCGCCGATCTATTTTTGCCACCCGGACGGTGCTACGGGAGTTTCGAGGAAATGATCAAGTCTGAGGCCAAGTTGCCCGAGGGCGAGCGCATGGATTTTGTGGCCATCGTCACGCCGAACCACATGCACTTTCCCCCGTCCAAAATGGCCCTGGAACACGGGTTTCACGTGCTCAGCGACAAACCAGCCACCTTCAACCTGGCGGAAGCCAAGAAGCTCGGGGAGTTGGTCAAGAAGACGGGACTGCTTTACGGCCTGACCCACAACTACACCGGCTACCCGCTGGTCAAACAGGCGCGCGACATGGTGGCCGCCGGAACCCTGGGCAAGATCCGCAAAGTGGTCGTCGAGTACCCCCAAGGATGGCTGGCGACTCGACTGGAAGAAAGCGGCCAAAAACAGGCGTCCTGGCGCACCGACCCGAAGCGCAGCGGCGCCGCCGGCAGCATCGGCGACATCGGAACGCACGCCGAAAACCTCGCCGAATACATCACCGGCCTGCAGATCGCCGAGCTCGCCGCCGACATCACCGCCTTCGTCAAAGGACGTAAACTCGACGACGACGGCAACGTCCTCCTGCGCTTCAAGGGCGGCGCCAAAGGCGTGCTCCATTGCTCGCAAATCAGCGTGGGCGAGGAAAACAACCTGAACATCCGCGTCTACGGCGAAAAAGGCGGCCTCGAATGGCACCAGAACGAGCCCAACACCCTGCTGGTCAAATGGCTCGACCAACCGATGCAAGTCTACCGAACCGCCAATGGCTACCTCAGTCCCGCCGCCCTCGCCGCCGGCCGCACCCCGCCCGCCCATCCCGAGGGCTACCTGGAAGCCTTCGCCAATATCTACAAACATTTCGCTCTCGCCATCCGCGCCCGGCTCGAGAAGAAAAAACTCCCCAAAGACGACCCCGCCCTCGACTTTCCCACCATCCACGACGGCATTCGCGGCATGGCGTTCATTGAAGCCGTCGTCGCCTCCTCCAAGAAAAATGCCGCCTGGACTCAACTTGCCGTCTAGGGCGCGAGCCAGTTCGATTCACCCATGATCCGCGAAAAATGGGCGGATGCGGGGAGAGGACAAAGGCGAGCGGAGCTCATTTCGCCTCGCGTCGATTGCCGCCGACCGGGCCGATGTCGAGCGGGCCGAGGCCGGGGGCCGTGCGGACCTCGCTGAACTCGCGGGTCGTGACGGCGTATTGGAAACCGGAAGCGGATCCGGCGGCCCCGAAGCGGCCGTGCTTGTCGAGGGCGACAAAACTGACGCTGATGTCCGCGCCCTTGGGATCTTTTGCGGCGATGCGCCGAATGACTTCCAGGCAGGCCTGCTCGGGGGGCATGCCTTGACGCATCAGTTCGACGACTTGAAACGATCCGCAATAGCGCAGGATGTTTTCGCCGAGACCGGTGGCTCCGGCTGCTCCTACGTCGTTGTCGACGTAAAGACCACCCCCAATGAGCGGCGAATCCCCCACGCGGCCAGGCAACTTCCCGCCCCACCCGCTGGTCGAACACCCGCCAGCCAAATCGCCCTTCGCGTCAAGTACGAGCAAGGCGATGGTATCGTGATTCTTTTTCTCCTGCCGCGCCGACGGCGTCTCGCCCGAGGCCGCTTCCGCGCGTTTTTTCCGCCAAGCTTCGTAAGCGGCGGCGCTGTCCACCGGCACCGAGGCCAGCCCCTGTTCGAGCGCAAAAAGCCGCGCCCCTTCCCCAACCAACATGACATGCGGCGTTTTTTCCATGACCAGTCGGGCCGCTGAAATCGGGTGCGCGATGCCCTCCAGTGCCGCCACGCTCCCGGCGCGATGGCCCGGGCCAGCCATGATGCAGGCATCCAGTTGCACGACGCCCGCAGCATTCGGAATGCCGCGCAAGCCGACCGATGAATTCTCGCTGGCCTCGGTCACCTTGATCCCGGTTTCCACCGCATCCAGCCCGCTCCCGCCAGCCAGGAGCGCTTCCAGCGCCGCCTCATTCGCCGGTTTGCCAAACGGCCACGTCGACACCACCAACGGCCGGCTTCCACCCGCCGGAGCCGGCTGAGCCTCCTGACCCGCCGCCGTACGGGCGACTGCTCCGGCCACCCACCACCCACCTCCATGCTGAATGAGAGAACGTCGCGTCAAGTTCATAGCGGAACGAGCGTGGCGTGGCATGGGAATTCGGGCAAGCCGCAATAAATTACGTGATGAGCCATGGTGACGCATTTCAGAAACTGATGGACGATGATCCGGCGACCCGCGCATCATAGCGCCCTGCTTCAATCGCCCCATCCTCTATGCTTGAGCGCCGTTTCAATCCCCTCCAGGCCACCGCCCTGAACATGACGAACATGCTGGGGGCCGGCCCATTTATCACCATCCCGCTGCTGGTGGCGGCGATGGGCGGCCCGCAGTCGATGCTCGGCTGGGCGGTGGCGCTGCTCATCACGCTGGCCGACGGTCTGGTCTGGGCCGAACTGGGGGCGGCCTTTCCGCAAAGCGGCGGGACCTACAGCTACCTGCGCGCGGCCTTCAGCCCGGTGATCAGCCGGCTCATGGCTTTTCTCTTCATCTGGCAGTTGGTAATCAGTGGTCCGATGGAAATCGCCTCCGCCTTGGTCGGCATCCAGCCGTATCTCGGCTATATCTGGCCCGACCTCACCGCCAGACATACCCAACTCCTCAGCATGGGCATGGCGTTGGTCATCCTGTTTCTGCTGTACCGCCGCATCGACAGCATCGCGCGCCTCACCGTAGCCCTCTGGGTAGGCGTCCTGATCACCATCCTGATCATCGTCGCCGTCGGCGCGGTGCATTTCGACCCGAAACTGGCCTTCGATTTTCCGCAAGGCTGGTGGCGGCCGGACGGCGGCTGGGGCTATTGGCACGGGTTCCTGCTCGGGCTCGGCTCGGCGGCAAGCGTCGGTATCTACGACTATCTGGGTTACTACGACATTTGCTACATCGGGGATGAAGTAAAGCGGCCCGGCCGCACCATTCCGCGGGCGGTGCTCACCAGCCTGGTTCTCGTCGCTCTGATTTACATCGCGATTCACTTGTCCTTCATGGGATCATTGCCGTGGCGCGAATTCATGAACAAGGAAGGCTACCCGATCGCCGCCGTTTTCATGGAGAAATGGCACGGGCGCGGAAGCGCCGTGCTCGTGACTCTGCTGATCGTGTGGACGACGTATGCTGGTGTCTTCGCGCTCATGCTCGGGTATTCGCGGATCCCGTTCGCCGCGGCGCGAGACGGCGGATTCTTTCGCTCGTTTGCCGCTCTGCATCCGACCGGTGCCTTTCCCCATATCTCCCTGCTCGTCATCGGCCTCCTCGCAATGGGCATGTCCTTTTTCTCTTTGGGAACCATTATCGGAGCACTGCTCATCACCCGATTCATCGTCCAGTTCATTGGCCAGATCGCGGCGCTGGTCTGGTTGCGCCGCCACCGGCCGGATCTTGATCGCCCGTTCCGCATGTGGATGTATCCGCTCCCCTGCCTCATCGCCGGGGCCGGTTGGGTCTTCCTCATCGCCACTTCGTCCAGCCAGTCGCAACTCTATGGCGCCATCGCCCTGTCCGTCGGTGTCGTCGCCTTCTTTGCCTGGAGGGCGCTCGGCGGCCGGTCCGCAGTGGGTTAACCGAGGATGAGGCAAGTCAATAAGGTGACAGGTAAATCGTGGACTACCTGTGCGCGGCCGGCGGGAACAGGAATCGTCGTTGCCAGGACGGGATGCGGAGGTTTAAGATTGTGGCGTGATTTCCGTGCTTGAGCACCCTGATCTGCGCCGTCGCGCGTTGCCGATCGGCGTGGACGCGTATCACCGCATGCAGCACTATGGTTTAGTTCCCCGACGGGCGGAGTTGATTCGGGGGTTCATCGTGGAAAAAGTGAGCAAATCCCCTCTCCATACTCGACTCACCGACAGGCTGCGTGAACTCCTGGAGGAGTGGGCGTGCAAGCGGTTTTGGGTGCGCAAAGAGGATCCGCTGACTCTCGTCGATTCCGAGCCCGAACCGGACATATCAGTTGTTGCTGGCGGTCGCGATGATTACGAGCACGCCCACCCGACGACCGCCCTGCTGGTGGTTGAAGTGGCGGTGTCCGCCGAATCGTCTGACCGCGCGCTCATACCGATCTACGCGGCGGCCGGGGTGACCGAGCTTTGGTTGGTCCGGGCCGCCAAGAAGCAGATCGAGTGTTTCGTCCATCCTGGGGAGGGAGGGTACGAGGAGTCGAGTGTCTGCGGGGTTGGGGAAATTCTCACCTCCACCGCATTGCCTGGTTTCCAATTGGACGTCGGGGCGTTTTTTCGCTGAGTGAGGCGGAGAGAGGAGAACCTCAGAGGAGGCGTCCACGAATCGGTTGCCGAGTGACGGGTCGGCGTGGATGGTCGGCGCGCCGCGACAAGGCGCTTTCGGCTCTTTTCCGCAGCCGCCCCCGCCGTCACCGATGACTGAACATTCGACTGAACTTGTTTCC